>NZ_CP117437.1:5695508-6064513 GCF_030687535.1 Pseudomonas sp. FP2335 | reverse complement strand
GCACTGCTGCCAAAGTTCCACTGACACGGATATCCCCTAAGTTGAAAGCCGGTGAGGCAAAAACAGCCGCCATTGTAGCGGCGAGCCGCCCACTTATCCACATGTAGGTTGCGCACAGGGCAGCCAAAATCAACGTGTTAAGCACAAAAAATGCGACCAATGGTCTGTGCATAAGCTCTGTGGATAAGCGTGCCTAAGCTCGTTGTACAAGTGGGGGCGAAAGTCTGTGGGTAACTGGCCTGTGGATAAAAACCCATTCCACCCACAGCTTATCCGACAGTGCAGCACAGGCAGAGCCCAGTTTCTCCCCCGTGTTGTCATTCTCTGTACATCAGGTGGAATATGGCCTTGAGGCAGTTATCCACAGAGGAGGGCATGCCTAGCTTTTATAAGCTTTACAGAAAAGCTTTAAATAACTTCCTTCTTTATTTTTATATCTATGGCATTGCTCATGAACGCCTGGCGAACAAGAAACGGCGAATTGGCCTATAGAGATCTAATTGAAGGAAAAGCTGGTTGGAAATTGACCTAGAGGCTTGCTTTCTCTAGAATCGCCGGTCTCTTAAAACGGGGGCCATTCCGGCCCGTTGTGGACGAACCAGGTAACAACGCCATGAAACGTACTTTCCAACCAAGCACCATCAAACGCGCCCGCACCCACGGTTTCCGTGCTCGCATGGCTACCAAGAACGGCCGTGCTGTCCTGTCGCGTCGTCGCGCCAAAGGTCGTGCACGTCTGGCAGTTTGATAATCCGGTACCTGCGGTGAGTCAGGACTTCAGTCGGGAAAAGCGTCTGCTTACCCCCCGGCACTTCAAGGCAGTCTTTGACTCCCCCACCGGCAAGGTTCCGGGGAAAAATCTCCTGCTCCTTGCGCGTAACAACGATCTGGATCACCCCCGTCTCGGGTTGGTGATCGGCAAGAAGAGCGTAAAGCTCTCCGTTGAGCGCAATCGCCTCAAGCGTCTGATGCGCGAATCGTTTCGCCTCCACCAGGACACTCTGGTTGGTTGGGATATTGTTATCGTCGCGCGCAAAGGCTTGGGGGATGTAGAAAACCCCGAATTGATTCAGCATTTCGGCAAGCTCTGGAAACGTTTGGCTCGCACCAGCAAGCCAGCACCAGCAGTCAGCACCGAAACTGTAGGGGTAGACAGCCTTGATGCGTAAACTGGCAATCGTTCCGATCCAGTTTTATCGCTATGCCATTAGTCCTCTGATGGCCAACCACTGTCGTTTCTACCCCAGTTGTTCCTGCTACGCGTTAGAGGCCATAGAAAATCATGGTCTTCTGCGCGGTGGCTGGCTGACCTTTCGTCGTTTAGGTCGCTGTCATCCGTGGAATGCCGGTGGTTATGACCCGGTTCCACCTATCCCTACCTCCCGTTCTTCTTCGATGGCCGAGTAATCATGGATATTAAACGCACGATCCTGATCGTCGCCCTGGCAATCGTGTCCTACGTCATGGTCCTTAAGTGGAACCAGGACTACGGCCAAGCTGCCCTGCCGACTCAGAATGTTGCTGCCAATGCTGTTCCAGCGGGGCTTCCCGATACAGTGAGTGGCACCAACACTGCCGCCAGTGATGACATTCCACGTGCCGCGGGCGAAACCAATGCCCCTGCCGAAGTGCCAGTTGCCGCTAGCACGGACCTCATCCAGGTCAAAACGGATGTATTGGACCTGGCTATCGACCCGCAAGGTGGCGATGTTGCCAAGCTGACACTTCCGCTGTACCCACGCCGTCAGGATCACCCGGAAATTCCATTCCAGTTGTTCGATAACGGTGGCGAGCGCGTTTACCAGGCTCAAAGTGGCTTGATCGGCACCAACGGTCCCGATGCAAGCGCTACCGGTCGTCCGGTTTTCTCCTCGGAGAAGAAGAGTTATCAACTGGCCGATGGCCAGGACCAATTGGTCGTTGACTTGAAGTTCAGCAAGGACGGCGTCAACTACATCAAGCGGTTCACACTCAAACGCGGCCTGTACGACATTGTTGTCACCTACCTGATCGACAACCAGAGCGCTCAACCTTGGACCGGTGCGATGTTTGCCCAGCTCAAGCGTGATGCCAGCTCCGATCCGTCTTCCAGCACCGCGACTGGCACCGCGACTTACCTGGGCGCTGCCCTGTGGACAAGTTCGGAGCCGTACAAAAAAGTGTCGATGAAAGATATCGACAAGGTAGCCGAAGACAAGCAAAAGGCGCCGATCACCTACAACGTGAACGGTGGCTGGGTTGCATGGCTGCAACACTACTTCGTGACCGCGTGGATTCCCCAGCCTGGCCAGAACAACCTGGTCGCGGCGCGCAAGGACACCAAAGGCAACTACATCATTGGCTACACTGGCCCGGCGTTGACCGTCGCACCAGGTGCCAAGGCTGAAACCAGCGCCACTCTGTACGCCGGGCCGAAAAGCCAGGCTGTACTCAAAGAGTTGTCCCCAGGTCTGGAACTGACTGTGGACTACGGCATCCTGTGGTTCATTGCCCAGCCGATTTTCTGGCTGCTGCAACATATCCACAGCATCGTCGGCAACTGGGGCTTCTCGATCATCTTCTTGACCATGCTGATCAAGGGGATCTTCTTCCCACTGTCTGCAGCCAGCTACAAGTCGATGGCGCGCATGCGTGCCGTGGCCCCGAAACTGGCCGCGTTGAAAGAACAGCATGGTGATGACCGGCAGAAAATGTCGCAGGCCATGATGGAGCTGTACAAGAAAGAGAAGATCAACCCGCTGGGTGGTTGCTTGCCGATTCTGGTACAGATGCCGGTGTTCCTGTCGCTGTACTGGGTTCTGCTGGAAAGCGTGGAAATGCGTCAGGCGCCGTTCATCCTGTGGATTACTGACCTGTCGATCAAAGACCCGTTCTTTATCCTGCCGATCATCATGGGCGCGACCATGTTCATTCAGCAACGTCTGAACCCGACTCCGCCGGACCCGATGCAGGCCAAGGTAATGAAAATGATGCCAATCATCTTCACCTTCTTCTTCCTGTGGTTCCCAGCTGGTCTGGTGCTGTACTGGGTGGTCAACAACGTATTGTCGATCTCTCAACAGTGGTACATCACGCGTAAAATCGAAGCGGCTACCAAAAAAGCCGAGGCGTAATTTACTCTGTGGATAACCACTCAAGACGCCCCCTAGTGGGGCGTTTTGCTTTCCGTCACTTTTGTTCTGGAACCTGCCGATGAGCGCTCCTCGTGAAACCATCGCTGCTGTCGCTACCGCTCAAGGTCGCGGCGGCGTCGGTATTGTGCGTATTTCCGGGCCACTCGCTGGCGTGGCGGCCCAAGCCATCAGCGGGCGGGAGCTGAAACCGCGTTATGCCCATTACGGTCCGTTCCTGGATGCTGACAGCAGTGTGTTGGACGAAGGCCTGGCGCTTTACTTCCCGGGGCCGAATTCGTTCACCGGCGAGGATGTCCTGGAATTGCAGGGCCACGGTGGCCCGGTGGTGCTGGACATGCTGTTGCAACGCTGCCTGCAATTGGGTTGCCGATTGGCCCGGCCGGGGGAGTTCAGCGAGCGTGCGTTCCTGAATGACAAGCTCGACCTGGCCCAGGCCGAGGCGATTGCCGACTTGATCGAGGCCAGTTCTGCACAGGCGGCGCGCAATGCGCTGCGCTCGTTGCAGGGGGCGTTTTCCCTGCGTGTGCATAACTTGACCGAGCAATTGATCAGCCTGCGCATCTATGTCGAGGCAGCGATTGATTTCCCGGAAGAGGAAATCGACTTTCTTGCCGATGGCCACGTATTGGCGATGCTGGATAAAGTCCGTGAAGAGTTATCCACAGTGCTGCGCGAAGCCGGGCAGGGCGCCTTGCTGCGTGATGGCATGACGGTCGTTATCGCGGGGCGCCCGAATGCGGGCAAATCCAGCCTGCTGAACGCCCTGGCCGGGCGCGAAGCAGCTATCGTCACCGAGATCGCCGGCACTACCCGCGACATCCTGCGTGAACATATCCACATCGATGGCATGCCGTTGCACGTGGTCGACACTGCCGGTTTGCGTGATACCGATGACCAGGTGGAAAAGATCGGCGTGGAACGGGCGCTCAAGGCCATCAGTGAAGCAGACCGCGTGTTGCTGGTTGTGGATGCCACCGCGCCTGAAGCTGTGGATCCTTTTGCACTGTGGCCTGAATTCCTCGAACAGCGACCGGACCCGGCCAAGGTCACGTTGATCCGTAACAAGGCCGACCTCACGGGTGAGGCGATTGCCATGGAAACCAGCGAGGATGGCCACGTCACTATCAGCTTGAGCGCCAAGTCGGCGGGTGATGGCCTCGAGTTGCTACGCGAACATCTCAAGGCCTGCATGGGCTACGAGCAGACCTCCGAAAGCAGCTTCAGCGCGCGCCGCAGGCACCTGGAGGCGTTGCGCCATGCAAGCGCGGCGTTGGAGCATGGTCGCGCGCAGTTGACCCTGGCGGGTGCCGGAGAGCTGCTGGCCGAAGATTTACGCCAGGCGCAGCAGCTGTTGGGGGAAATCACCGGCGCATTCAGCTCCGATGATTTGTTGGGACGGATCTTTTCCAGTTTCTGCATCGGCAAATAGCCGAGTTATCCACAGCGGTTTACCAGTTATAGGACACCGTACCGAGCAAGGTACGGCTGTCACCCCAATAGCAACGCCCCGCATCGTTGCAACCCGACACATATTCCTTGTCGAACAGGTTCTTGGCGTTCAGGTCCACCGACCAGTGCGGGTCGATCTGATAACCCACAACCGCATCCACCAATGTGACGCTTCCAGGGTCGAGCTTGCCGTACAAGCTCGGCTTGCTGTAGGAAAACGCGCTATCGAAGTAACGCACACCGCCACCAAAGGACAGGCCTTTGAGCTGGCCATCGAGGACGCGATATTTACCCCACACCGAGGCTTGATTGCGCGGAACACCCGTCATCTGGCGCCCTTCTACCAGCGAACCGGCGAAATCCTTGGTAATCCGTGCATCGGTATAGGTGTAGGCCGCTGTCACGTTGAGGTTGGGCGTGATGTTGCTGTTGATCTCGACCTCGGCACCTTTGGCACGGCTTTCACCCACCTGGCGGTACGTGTTGGTGGTGGAGTCGAGGTAGGTATCGTCCTCCTTGCGCAGGTCATACACCGATAATGTCATCGCCGTATCCCAGCCAATCGGCTCGTACTTCACACCCACTTCGTATTGGCGACTGGTGATCGGCTTGAGCGGTGAGCCCGCCACCGAGATCTGCTGCACCGGTACGAATGCTGTGGAATAGCTGACATAGGGCGTCAGGCCGTTGTCGAACTGGTACATCACGCCACCCTGGTAGGTGAACTTCTGTTCCGTGGTGCTGGAGTCGGTCGAGGGCTTCACCTTGTCGCGGAAATCACTGTCGACCCAGTCCTGACGGCCGCCGAGCAAGAACAACCAGTGGTCATACTTACTCTGGATCTGTGCATAAACCCCTTTCATCTGCTGTTCCAGCAAGGTGTTCTGGATGGCGAGCGGTGTGGTCGGTTCGCGCAGGTACACCGGGTTATACACATTGATGGTCCCGGCAAACCCGGCGTCCCAGTCCTGGTTGAACGAGGTGCGATCGTAGCTCGCGCCGAACAGCACAGTATTTTCCAGGTCGCCCAGCTGGAATTTCCCCTCCAACTGGTTATCCAGGGAATACACCATCGACTTGTTGTAGCGGTCGTAGGCATTCATGTTCAACTGGGTGCCGAAGCCGCGGTTGTTCAACTCTCCGGGCCAGGTCTCATGACGGTTGATGCGTGACTGCATGTAACGCGAGTTCTGGCGGAACTGCCATTCGTCGTTGAAGCTGTGGCTGAATTCGTATCCGGTGCTCCAGGCTTCCCGCTCAAACGTGTTCCAGTCCGGATCGCCGAGCAGGGTATGCTTGGACAATTTCCCATTCGGATTGGTCAGCAAAGTGCCGGCGGCGGGTAGGCCGAGTTCCAGGTTGGTGTGGTCTTTCTGGTAGTTGGCCAACAGCGTCAGGGTGTTGTAATCGTCGAAATTCAGGGTCAGGGACGGCGCAATGTAGAGGCGATCATCTGGCACATGGTCGGTCTGGGTGTCGGACTTGCGACCAAGCATCACCACGCGCCCCAGGATATTGCCGGCGTCAGTGAGTGGGCCGGAAATATCCACACCCAATTGGCGGCGGTTATTCGAACCGTAACCCAGTTGCACCTCACCCTGTGGCGTGGCGGTTGGATGTTTGCTCACCAGATTCACCAGGCCGCCGGGGGCGTTTTCGCCGTAGAGCAGGGAAGAGGGCCCCCGGAAGATTTCCACACGCTCCAGGCCATAGGGCTCGCTGGTGGTGTCGTACCGATTGCCTTGTACGCGCAGGCCATCGCGCAGCAAGCCGTAGCCGTAATCGGTGGCGTTAAACCCGCGAATGAAGAACAGGTCACCCGCCAGACCATCGCCTGCGGCAAAGGGCGGCGCGAAGATACCGGGTACATAACCGAGGACTTCAGTCAGGGTCTGGGATTTCTGGTCCTTGATACGTTGGCCGGTGACCACCGATACAGAACGCGGCGTTTCCGACAGAGGCGTACTGGTCTTGGTGCCGATTCGACTGTTTTGCGCTTTGTAACCGACGTCTCCGGCAATCTCCTGATAAAAACCACCCTGTTGATAAGTACTGACGGTGGTAGGCGCCAACGTCAATTCCCCGGTCGGCGCGGCTTGTAATACATAACTGTCAGGCGCCTGCGCGACGGCCTGTAGGCCAGATTCGCGGAGTAACAGTGCAAAACCCTGTTCTGTTGAGTAATCCCCATCCAATCCAGGGCTGCGCAAATGCGCAGTCTGTTGCGGGGAGAAAGAGAGAATGACATTGGCCCTGGCGGCAAATTGGCTCAAGACGTTATCCAGCGGGCCAGCGGCAATGCTGTAGTGCTGCGTCGCGCTCGCGGCCATCACACAGGTAGGCAGGAAAACACCGACGGCACTGGCAGTGCTTAACAGTAAACCGCATGAAAAGCCGTGGCGGGACAGTCGCTGGCGAAGCTGGGTAGGAAGGCGCATGTGTGGGTAAGCCCTGAAGGTTGCGTCGTAATTACCTGTAGGGCCGCGACAGATTGAAAAAAGATAACCCCCTTGTGGATTATTTTTCAGTCAGCCGATTCGCTGCACCGACACCCAATAACGGGTGAAGTACTTCACTTGGATCGGCAATGTCGCCTGCAGGTTAGCCAGCACTGCGTCGGTGGCATCCAGTCGGAAAGCCCCGGAAACGCGCAGGTGTTGCGAGGCCAAATCGCATCTGATGACACCGGATCGATAGCGGGCGAGTTCGTCGATGACGTCACCGAGCCGTGCGTCCAAGACGACCAACTGGCCGTCGACCCAAGCGGTCTGTGCACGAAGATAGCGTTGGTTGGGTCCGACATTTTGTCGATCGAAGTCAGCGCTTTCGCCGGCGCCAAGTAATCGACTGTGTTCAGGCTGATCCGCAGGCGAGATGTTCACCTTGTCCTCCAGCACACCGACTCGTGTGGAGCCCGCCAGTTGGCGCACGGTAAATCGCGTCCCCAATGCCTGCACCCGTCCTTGGCGGGTTTCAACATAGAACGGTGTCTGCCCACCCGACTTGCCGGTGTTGATAAGTACTTCACCTCCGCGCAGGCGAATCAAACGCTGGCGCCCATCGAATGCCACATCAATGGCGGTGCTGGTATTGAGATCGATCCGTGTGCCGTCAGCCAGTTCGATACGCCGCCGGCCGCCCACGGTCGTACGGTAGTCGGCCCAGATATTCCGCAGGTCAGTGTGTTGCTGAACGTTCCAGCCGACATACCCCGTACCGCCAAGTACCAGCATCCACTTGAGCACCTGTCGCCGTTGTTCGAGGGTCGACAATGCGCGGTGGCTAACGTCCTGGGGCAGGGCACCGAGGCTGCGTTGTAACCGTTCCATCTGGTTCCACGCGGCCTGGTGGGAAGGATCGCCATTGAGCCATTGTTGCCAGGCATGTCGTTCACTAGGGGTCGGCGGCTGTGCCTGAAACTGCACATACCAACTGGCTGCTGCCTCGAAGGCCTTGCGGTCGGGGGCGGACATCAGAGGCTGGCCATGATCAGCGCGCACTCGGTCAGCGCACGGATCATGTGCTTTTTCACAGTGGTCAGGGAAACCTGCAGTTGATCGGCGATCTGTTGATAAGTCAGGCCCTGTATTTGTGACAGCATGAAAATCCGACGTGCTCGCTCCCCCAGGCCAGACAGGGCTTTATCCACAGCCACCAGGGTTTCGATGATGATTGCCTTGTCTTCTTCACTGATTGCGAAGGTTTCAGGGCGTTCGGCCAGGCTTTGTTTGTAGGCCTGTTCGATGGCGTGGCGGCGATAACGATCGATCACCAAGCCCCGTGCGATGGTCGCCAGATAGTCTCTCGGCTCCAGGATCTGTGCCGCATGCCGTCCACCCAGAATACGCACGAACGTATCGTGTGCCACGTCGGCCGCATCGCAGGCGTTATGCAATTTGCCTTTGAGCCATCCATGCAACCACGAGTGGTGCTGCTCGTAGATGTGTTGGACGGCGGCCATGTGTGAAGGAGGGGACATAGGGCGCGACAGGACAGGTTAATGATAATCGCTATTATTAACTGCACTATGGTTTCTCACAATAGGTCTCTTTTTCCAGAACTCTCATCGAATCGAAAGATTTCGGTGGCTTCCCCATGCGCCAAATATGCCGCGATTCGTCTGTTTCTGTGGATTAAGCCCTGTGAATAACCGCCCCTGTGCCCAGTTGATAACAGGGCCTGAAAACTGAAGATAAACCCATCTGTGGATAACCACCTGTTTAATCCACAGGCTTAAAGCACTTATCCAACGGCCTCATTGGCACATGACCACAGACTTTTGAATCGCTGTACACAAAGTAAATAAAGGCCTGTAGCGATCTATCCACAGAAAGGTGGCTCAGTAGAAATAAACATAAAAACAAAGATTTAATAAATTTCTCTCTTTTAATTTCTATTGTCTGTGATTCATCCACAGCTGGTTAAATTTTGTGCAAAGGGTTCTTTAGGAAGGGCTAAGTCCCTATACTTGCCGCCAAAGCTCTAAATCTCTTTCAACAGACAATTCCTGATTACCTACATAAGCAGGCACGAGGTGCGTGGTGGATTTCCCTTCCCGTTTTGAAGTGATCGTCATCGGCGGCGGTCATGCCGGTACCGAGGCAGCACTGGCGTCAGCACGTATGGGCGTAAAAACCCTGTTGCTTACGCACAACGTGGAAACCCTCGGTGCCATGAGTTGCAACCCCGCCATTGGCGGGATCGGCAAAAGCCACTTGGTCAAAGAAATCGACGCCCTCGGCGGCGTGATGGCCATGGCTACCGACAAGGGTGGTATTCAATTTCGCGTGCTCAACAGCCGCAAAGGCCCGGCCGTGCGTGCTACCCGGGCACAAGCCGACCGCATCCTGTACAAGGCGGCCGTGCGCGAAACCCTGGAGAACCAGGCGAACCTGTGGATATTTCAACAGGCCGCGGACGACCTGATCGTCGAGCAGGACCAAGTGCGCGGTGTTGTCACCCAGATGGGCCTACGTTTCTTCGCAGAATCCGTGGTGTTGACCACTGGTACGTTCCTGGGCGGACTTATCCACATCGGTATGCAGAACTATTCCGGTGGTCGCGCCGGTGATCCGCCGTCGATTGCCCTGGCAAAACGCCTGCGTGAATTGCCGCTGCGTGTCGGTCGCCTGAAAACCGGGACCCCGCCGCGTATCGACGGGCGTTCTGTGGATTTCTCGGTGATGACCGAACAAGCCGGTGATACGCCGATACCTGTGATGTCGTTCATGGGCTCCAAAGAGCAGCATCCGAAACAGGTGAGCTGCTGGATTACCCATACCAATGCCCGTACCCACGAAATCATTGCTGCGAACCTCGACCGTTCGCCGATGTATTCCGGGGTGATCGAAGGCATCGGCCCGCGTTATTGCCCGTCGATCGAAGACAAGATCCACCGCTTTGCCGACAAGGAAAGCCATCAGGTCTTCATCGAGCCCGAAGGTTTGACTACCCACGAGCTTTACCCGAACGGCATTTCCACTTCGCTGCCTTTCGACGTGCAGATCCAGATCGTGCAATCGATTCGCGGCATGGAAAACGCACACATCGTGCGTCCGGGCTACGCCATCGAGTACGACTACTTCGACCCGCGTGACCTCAAGTACAGCCTCGAAACCAAAGTCATCGGCGGCCTGTTCTTCGCCGGCCAAATCAACGGCACCACCGGTTACGAAGAAGCCGGCGCCCAGGGTTTGCTGGCCGGAACCAACGCTGCGCTGCGCGCGCAGGGCAAAGACAGCTGGTGCCCGCGTCGCGATGAGGCATACATCGGCGTGCTGGTTGACGACCTGATTACCCTCGGTACCCAGGAACCGTACCGGATGTTCACGTCCCGGGCGGAATACCGTCTGATCCTGCGCGAAGACAACGCCGACCTGCGCCTGACCGAAAAAGGTCGCGAGCTGGGCCTGGTCGATGACGCGCGTTGGGAAGCCTTCTGCAAAAAACGCGAAAGCATTGCGCTGGAAGAACAGCGTCTGAAAAGTACCTGGGTTCGCCCGGGTACCGAGCAGGGCGACGCAATTGCCGAAAAATTCGGCACGCCGCTGACCCACGAGTACAACCTGCTGAACCTGCTTTCCCGTCCGGAAATCGACTACGCTGGTCTGGTCGAAGTGACGGGCGGTGGCGCAGAAGATCCACAGGTCGCCGAGCAAGTCGAGATCAAGACCAAATACGCCGGTTACATTGACCGTCAGCAGGACGAAATCGCTCGTCTGCGCGCCAGCGAAGATACCAAGCTGCCTGTGGACATCGACTACACCGGGATTTCCGGGCTGTCGAAAGAAATCCAAAGCAAGCTGGGGATAACTCGCCCGGAAACCCTGGGCCAGGCTTCGCGTATCCCCGGTGTGACCCCGGCAGCCATTTCGCTGTTGATGATTCATTTGAAAAAACGCGGCGCGGGCCGTCAGTTGGAGCAAAGCGCTTGAGTTCGTCTGTCACCTCGCAACATGCCGAAGAGTTATCCACAGGTGCGCGCCAGTTGGGTGTCGACCTGACCCCGGCCCAGCACGAATTGCTGTTGGGCTACCTGGCCCTGTTGATCAAATGGAACAAGGCTTACAACCTGACCGCAGTGCGCGATCCGGACGAAATGGTTTCGCGTCATTTGCTCGACAGCTTGAGTGTGATGCCGTTTATCGAAAACGGCCGCTGGCTCGACGTCGGCAGTGGCGGCGGCATGCCGGGCATTCCCCTGGCCATCCTGTTTCCCGAGTCGCAAGTGACCTGCCTGGACAGCAACGGCAAGAAAACCCGCTTCCTGACCCAGGTCAAACTCGAACTCAAGCTGGATAACCTGCAAGTTATCCACAGTCGCGTCGAAGCCTTCACGCCTGAACAGCCTTTCAACGGAATTGTTTCCCGGGCCTTCAGCAGCATGGACAACTTCAGCAACTGGACTCGCCACCTGGGCGACCGTGACACCCGCTGGCTGGCAATGAAGGGCGTCCATCCAAGCGACGAGCTGTTAGCATTGCCGGCAGACTTCCACCTCGATAGCGAACACGCCTTGGCCGTACCCGGTTGCCAAGGCCAACGCCATCTGCTGATACTGCGCCGCACGGCATGATTGGGAACACAAGCAAGAATGGCTAAGGTATTCGCGATAGCGAACCAGAAAGGTGGCGTGGGCAAAACCACCACCTGCATCAACCTCGCAGCATCCCTGGTCGCCACCAAGCGCCGGGTGCTGTTGATCGATCTCGATCCACAGGGCAACGCCACCATGGGTAGCGGTGTGGATAAACACGGCCTGGAAAACTCGGTCTATGACTTGCTGATCGGCGAGTGCGACCTGGCCCAGGCCATGCACTTTTCCGAACACGGCGGTTATCAACTGCTGCCGGCCAACCGCGACTTGACCGCGGCGGAAGTGGTGCTGCTGGAAATGCAGATGAAAGAAAGCCGTCTGCGCAGCGCCCTGGCGCCGATCCGCGAGAATTACGATTACATCTTGATCGACTGCCCACCGTCGCTGTCGATGCTCACGCTGAACGCACTGGTGGCCGCCGATGGGGTGATTATCCCCATGCAGTGCGAGTACTACGCGCTGGAAGGCTTGAGCGACCTTGTGGATAACATCAAGCGTATCGCTGAGTTGCTCAACCCGAACCTGCAGATCGAAGGCCTGCTGCGCACGATGTTCGATCCGCGCCTGAGCCTGATGAACGATGTGTCGGCGCAGCTCAAGGAACACTTTGGCGACCAGCTCTACGACACAGTTATCCCGCGCAACATCCGTCTGGCCGAAGCGCCAAGCTACGGCATGCCCGCGCTGGCGTATGACAAATCCTCGCGTGGCGCCATTGCCTACCTGGCCCTGGCCGGCGAGATGGTTCGTCGTCAACGCCGCAACTCACGCACCGCTGCAGCCCAGCCAACTTAAGGAATCCCCATGGCCGTCAAGAAACGAGGTCTCGGACGTGGACTGGATGCACTGTTGAGTGGTCCGACCGTCACATCGCTTGAAGAACAAGCGGTGCAGGCCGACGAGCGCGAGCTGCAGCACCTGCCCCTGGACCTGATCCAGCGCGGCAAATACCAGCCACGCCGGGACATGGACCCCCAGGCGCTGGAAGAACTGGCCAATTCGATCAAGGCCCAGGGCGTGATGCAGCCGATCGTGGTCCGCCCGATCGGTGGCGGACGTTTTGAAATCATCGCCGGTGAACGCCGCTGGCGTGCCAGCCAGCAGGCCGGCAAGGAGACCATCCCGGCGATGGTCCGCGATGTGCCGGATGAAACCGCTATCGCCATGGCCTTGATCGAGAACATCCAGCGTGAAGACCTCAACCCGATCGAAGAAGCGATCGCGTTGCAGCGTTTGCAGCAGGAATTCCAGCTGACCCAGCAACAAGTGGCCGAGGCCGTGGGCAAGTCCCGCGTGACCGTGTCCAACTTGCTGCGCCTGATAGCGCTGCCGGAAGTCATCAAGACCATGCTGTCCCATGGCGACCTGGAAATGGGGCATGCCCGCGCTTTGCTCGGTTTGCCCGAAAATCAACAGGTTGAAGGGGCGCGACACGTTGTCGCACGAGGGCTCACCGTTCGTCAGACCGAGGCCCTGGTTCGCCAGTGGTTGAGCGGCAAACCTGCACCGGTCGAAACGGCCAAACCTGATCCGGATATTGCCCGTCTTGAACAGCGCCTGGCCGAGCGGCTGGGCTCTGCGGTGCAAATTCGCCACGGCAAGAAGGGCAAAGGCCAATTGGTCATCGGCTATAACTCTCTCGATGAGCTTCAGGGCGTCCTTGCCCACATCCGCTGAAACATTTGCTTATGTAGCGTGTGATCGGAAATCACTACCCGACAGTTGAATAGGGGCAGAACCGCCCCTATACTCTGCGCGCATTTTGTCGGCACAAATTATGCCAAGTTATTGATTTCCGGCAGCCGACCATTGAGGAGCAAGAGTGATGGAAACCCGCACGCCAAACACGTTGCCGTTCCATCGCTTGGCCGTATTTCCGGTTTTATTGGCTCAATTTGTCATTTTGCTGATCGCCGCTTTGGCGCTTTGGTACTGGCATGGAGTCGTAGCCGGATATTCAGGACTCTGCGGAGGCCTGATAGCCTTGCTGCCCAATATGTATTTTGCTCACAGGGCCTTTCGGTTTTCCGGCGCCCGAGCAGCCCAGGCGATCGTCCGGTCATTTTATGCCGGCGAAGCAGGGAAACTGATTTTGACGGCAGTGCTGTTTGCACTGACCTTTGCAGGTGTGAAGCCATTGGCGCCGCTGGCTGTATTCGGCGTCTTCGTGTTGACCCAACTGGTCAGCTGGTTCGCTCCCCTGCTAATGAAAACAAGACTTTCGAAACCTTAGGGCGTTTGAGGCAACCATGGCAGAAACAACCGCTTCGGGCTATATCCAGCACCACTTGCAGAACCTGACCTTCGGTCAGCTTCCTAATGGCGGCTGGGGCTTTGCCCACTCCGCAGCAGAGGCCAAAGAAATGGGCTTCTGGGCTTTCCACCTGGACACTCTGGGTTGGTCGGTCGCATTGGGTCTGATCTTCGTCTTCATTTTCCGCATGGCGGCAAAGAAGGCGACTTCCGGTCAGCCAGGTGCTTTGCAGAACTTCGTTGAAGTATTGGTCGAATTCGTCGATGGCAGCGTGAAAGACAGCTTCCATGGCCGTAGCCCGGTGATTGCACCGCTGGCGCTGACCATCTTCGTCTGGGTGTTCCTGATGAACGCCGTCGACCTGATCCCGGTCGACTGGATTCCTCAGCTGGCCATCCTGATCTCCGGCGATCACCACATTCCTTTCCGTGCGGTTTCCACCACGGACCCTAACGCTACCCTGGGCATGGCCCTGTCGGTATTCGCGTTGATCATTTTCTACAGCATCAAGATCAAGGGCATCGGCGGCTTCATCGGCGAACTGACCCTGCACCCGTTCGGCAGCAAGAACATCTTCGTTCAAGCGCTGCTGATCCCGGTGAACTTCCTGCTGGAATTCGTGACTCTGGTTGCCAAGCCTATTTCCCTGGCTCTGCGACTGTTCGGCAACATGTATGCCGGCGAGCTGGTGTTCATTCTGATCGCTGTGATGTTCGGCAGCGGCCTGCTCTGGCTTAGCGGCCTGGGCATTGTTCTGCAGTGGGCGTGGGCTGTGTTCCACATCCTGATCATCACCCTGCAGGCCTTCATCTTCATGATGCTGACCATCGTCTACCTGTCGATGGCGCACGAAGAGAACCATTAAGACCAGTCTCGACTAGTCTGATGTCCTTCCCGGTAAAACGGGAAGGTAGGCCCTATCGGGCTATGAAACGATTTGTTTTACCGCTTTAAAATCTAAAAAACCTAAACCATACGACGTAAAAGTCGGGAGGAAAGATGGAAACTGTAGTTGGTCTAACCGCTATCGCTGTTGCACTGTTGATCGGCCTGGGCGCCCTGGGTACTGCCATTGGTTTCGGCCTGCTGGGCGGCAAATTCCTGGAAGGCGCAGCGCGTCAGCCAGAAATGGTTCCAATGCTGCAAGTTAAAATGTTCATCGTCGCCGGTCTGCTCGACGCCGTGACCATGATCGGTGTTGGTATCGCTCTGTTCTTCACCTTCGCGAACCCTTTCGTTGGTCAACTCGCCGGTTAATCACTCGTCTTTTCGAGTGATTGGTGTGTTGTGCAACGAATGAGCGAGGTATTGGCGTGAACATTAATGCAACCATTATTGGTCAGTCCTTAGCGTTCTTGATTTTTGTCGTTTTCTGCATGAAGTTCGTATGGCCTCCGGTCATCGCAGCTCTGCACGAACGTCAGAAGAAGATCGCGGATGGGCTGGACGCTGCAGCACGAGCAGCTCGCGACCTGGAGTTGGCCCAAGATAAAGCGGGTCAACAACTGCGCGAAGCGAAAGCTCAAGCAGCCGAAATCATTGAGCAAGCCAAGAAACGCGGTAACCAGATCGTTGAAGAGGCTGTTGAAAAAGCCCGTATCGACGCTGACCGTGTGAAGGTTCAGGCTCAGGCCGAGATCGAGCAGGAACTGAACGGTGTCAAAGACGCGCTGCGTGCCCAACTGGGTGCTCTGGCCGTTGGCGGTGCTGAGAAGATCCTGGGTGCCACAATCGATCAAAACGCGCACGCGGAGCTGGTTAACAAACTGGCTGCTGAAATTTAAGCGAGGGCGATCATGGCAGAATTGACCACGTTGGCCCGACCTTACGCTAAGGCAGCCTTCGAGCACGCCCAGGCCCACCAGCAGCTGGCCTCTTGGTCAGCCATGCTCGGCCTGGCTGCAGCAGTGTCGCAAGACGACACCATGCAGCGCGTGCTCAAGGCCCCGCGACTGACGAGCGCAGACAAGGCCGCCACTTTTATTGAAGTGTGCGGCGACAAGTTTGATGTGAAGGCACAGAACTTCATCAACGTCATTGCCGAAAACGACCGTCTCCTGCTTCTGCCGGAGATTGCCGCTCTGTTCGACCTGTACAAGGCCGAGCAAGAGAAATCGGTAGACGTTGAAGTGACCAGTGCTTTTGCATTGAACCAAGAACAGCAAGACAAACTCGCCAAGGTTCTCAGTGCACGACTCGACCGGGAAGTGCGCCTGCAAGTTGCGGAAGACCCATCCCTCATTGGGGGTGTTGTCATTCGCGCCGGCGACCTGGTTATCGATGGCTCGATTCGCGGCAAACTCGCGAATCTTGCCGAAGCATTGAAATCTTGAGTTTGAAGGGGCAGCAGAGCAATGCAGCAACTCAATCCTTCCGAAATAAGTGAAATTATCAAGGGCCGCATCGACAAGCTCGATGTGACCTCCCAAGCCCGTAACGAAGGCACTGTCGTCAGCGTATCTGACGGCATCGTGCGGATTCACGGTCTGGCCGACGTAATGTACGGCGAGATGATCGAGTTTCCGGGCGGCGTCTACGGTATGGCCCTCAACCTGGAGCAAGACTCCGTAGGTGCCGTTGTATTGGGCGCGTACACCAGTCTGGCTGAAGGCATGAGCGCCAAGTGCACTGGCCGCATCCTGGAAGTTCCGGTTGGTAAGGAACTGCTGGGTCGCGTAGTCGACGCACTGGGTAACCCTGTTGACGGTAAAGGTCCACTGGGCAACACCGAGACCGACGCGGTCGAGAAAGTTGCTCCAGGCGTGATCTGGCGTAAGTCGGTAGACCAGCCTGTACAGACTGGCTACAAGGCTGTCGATGCCATGATCCCAGTCGGCCGTGGCCAGCGTGAGCTGATCATCGGTGACCGTCAGATCGGTAAGACCGCCCTGGCGATCGACGCGATCATCAACCAGAAGAACAGCGGCATTTTCTGCGTCTACGTAGCCATCGGTCAGAAGCAATCGACCATCGCCAACGTGGTTCGCAAGCTGGAAGAAAACGGCGCCCTGGCCAACACGATCATCGTGGCTGCCAGTGCTTCGGAATCTCCTGCGCTGCAATTCCTGGCACCGTACTCCGGTTGCACCATGGGTGAATACTTCCGCGACCGCGGTGAAGACGCGCTGATCGTTTATGACGATCTGTCCAAGCAAGCAGTGGCTTACCGCCAGATTTCCCTGCTGCTGCGCCGTCCACCAGGCCGTGAAGCCTACCCAGGCGACGTGTTCTATCTCCACTCCCGTCTGCTGGAGCGCGCATCCCGCGTTTCGGAAGAGTACGTAGAGAAGTTCACCAACGGCGCAGTGACCGGCAAAACCGGTTCCCTGACCGCACTGCCGATCATCGAAACCCAGGCTGGCGACGTTTCCGCGTTCGTTCCGACCAACGTGATTTCCATCACCGACGGTCAGATCTTCCTGGAATCGGCCATGTTCAACTCGGGCATCCGCCCTGCAGTGAACGCCGGTGTTTCGGTATCCCGTGTGGGTGGTGCCGCTCAGACCAAGATCATCAAGAAGCTCTCCGGTGGTATCCGTACCGCTCTGGCTCAGTACCGTGAACTGGCGGCATTCGCCCAGTTCGCTTCTGACCTGGACGAAGCGACCCGTAAGCAACTTGAGCATGGTCAGCGCGTTACCGAGCTGATGAAGCAGAAGCAATACGCCCCAATGTCGATCGCTGACATGGCGTTGTCGCTGTATGCCGCTGAGCGTGGGTTCCTGACCGACGTTGAAATCGCCAAGGTCGGCAGCTTTGAACAAGCGCTGATTGCTTACTTCAACCGCGATCACGCCGAACTGATGGCGAAGATCAACGTGAAGGGTGACTTCAATGACGATATCGACGCTGGCATGAAAGCCGGTATCGAGAAGTTCAAGGCCACCCAAACCTGGTAAGCCGCAGCGGGAGCCGCAAGGCTCCCGCTTGCTAACCTGATAGGTGTTACATGGCAGGCGCAAAAGAGATTCGCAGTAAGATTGCGAGCATCAAAAGCACGCAAAAAATTACCAGCGCCATGGAAAAAGTGGCGGTCAGCAAAATGCGCAAGGCACAAATGCGCATGGCTGCTAGCCGTCCTTATGCGGAGCGTATCCGCCAGGTAATTGGGCATCTGGCCAACGCCAACCCGGAATACCGCCACCCGTTCATGATCGACCGCGAAGTTAAGCGCGTCGGTTATGTGGTTGTGAGCAGTGACCGTGGTTTGTGCGGTGGTTTGAATACCAACCTGTTCAAGGCCCTGGTCAAGGACATGGCGGTAAACCGCGAAAACGGCGTCGAGATCGATCTGTGTGTTGTTGGTAGCAAGGGTGCGGCCTTTTTCCGTAACTTCGGCGGCAACGTCGTAGCAGCTATCAGCCACCTGGGTGAAGAGCCGTCGATCAATGATTTGATCGGCAGTGTGAAGGTGATGCTGGATGCGTACCTGGAAGGCCGGATTGACCGCCTCTCCGTGGTATCCAACAAGTTCATCAACACCATGACCCAGCAGCCAACCGTGGAGCAATTGATTCCACTGGTGGCGACTCCGGATCAGGAACTCAAGCACCACTGGGACTACCTCTACGAACCAGACGCCAAAGAGCTGCTTGACGGCTTGATGGTGCGCTACGTGGAGTCGCAGGTGTACCAGGCGGTGGTCGAGAACAACGCAGCTGAACAAGCGGCGCGGATGATCGCGATGAAAAACGCTACCGACAACGCCGGTGATCTGATCAGCGATTTGCAGCTGATCTACAACAAGGCGCGTCAGGCTGCGATCACCCAAGAGATCTCGGAAATCGTCGGCGGCGCTGCCGCGGTTTAACGGTTCAAATATTCAGAGGATCCAGCTATGAGTAGCGGACGTATCGTTCAAATCATCGGCGCCGTTATCGACGTGGAATTTCCACGCGACAGCGTACCGAGCATCTACAACGCGCTGAAAGTACAAGGCGCGGAAACTACTCTGGAAGTTCAGCAACAGCTGGGCGACGGCGTAGTTCGTACCATTGCGATGGGTTCCACCGAAGGCTTGAAGCGCGGTCTGGACGTTATCGACTCTGGCGCAGCCATCTCCGTACCGGTCGGTAAAGCGACCCTGGGCCGGATCATGGACGTACTGGGCAACCCAATCGACGAAGCCGGCCCGATCGACACCGAAGAGCGCTGGGGCATTCACCGTCCAGCACCTTCGTTCGCCGAACAAGCTGGCGGCAACGACCTGCTGGAAACCGGCATCAAGGTTATCGACCTGGTTTGCCCGTTCGCCAAGGGCGGTAAAGTCGGTCTGTTCGGTGGTGCCGGTGTAGGCAAGACCGTAAACATGATGGAACTGATCCGTAACATCGCCATCGAGCACAGCGGTTATTCCGTGTTCGCCGGTGTGGGTGAGCGTACTCGTGAGGGTAACGACTTCTACCACGAGATGAAGGACTCCAACGTTCTGGACAAAGTGGCACTGGTTTACGGTCAGATGAACGAGCCGCCGGGAAACCGTCTGCGCGTAGCACTGACTGGCCTGACCATGGCCGAGAAGTTCCGTGACGAAGGTAACGACGTTCTGCTGTTCGTCGACAACATCTACCGTTACACCCTGGCCGGTACTGAAGTATCCGCACTGCTGGGCCGTATGCCTTCGGCAGTAGGTTACCAGCCGACCCTGGCTGAAGAGATGGGCGTTCTGCAAGAACGTATCACTTCGACCAAGGAAGGTTCGATCACTTCGATCCAAGCGGTATACGTACCTGCGGATGACTTGACCGACCCGTCGCCAGCGACCACCTTCGCCCACTTGGACGCCACCGTCGTTCTGTCCCGTGACATCGCTTCCCTGGGTATCTACCCAGCGGTCGATCCACTCGACTCGACTTCGCGCCAGCTGGACCCGAACGTGATCGGCCAGGAGCACTACGACACCGCTCGCGGCGTTCAGTACGTGCTGCAGCGTTACAAAGAACTGAAGGACATCATTGCGATCCTGGGTATGGACGAGCTGTCGGAAGCCGACAAGCAGTTGGTAAACCGTGCTCGTAAGATCCAGCGCTTCTTGTCGCAGCCGTTCTTCGTGGCTGAAGTCTTCACCGGTGCCTCGGGTAAATACGTTTCCCTGAAAGACACCATTGCTGGCTTCAAAGGCATCCTCAACGGTGACTACGACCACCTGCCAGAACAAGCGTTCTACATGGTCGGCGGCATCGAAGAAGCGATCGAGAAAGCCAAGAAACTGTAATCCAAGCGCCCGGAAACGGGCGCTCATCAGGTTGAGGCAATCAGATGGCTATGACAGTCCATTGCGATATCGTCAGCGCGGAAGGGGAAATCTTCTCCGGTCTGGTAGAGATGGTGATTGCACACGGCGAACTCGGTGACCTTGGTATTGCCATGGGTCACGCGCCGTTGATCACCAGCTTGAAGCCAGGTCCGATCACTCTGACCAAGCAAGGCGGGGAAAAGGAGGTGTTCTACATCTCCGGTGGTTTCCTCGAGGTTCAGCCGAACATGGTCAAGGTACTTGCCGACACCGTGCAACGTGCTGGCGACCTGGATGAAGCCTCCGCTCAGGAAGCCGTCAAGGCTGCTGAGAAGGCCCTGAATGAAAAGGGTGCGGACTTCGACTACAGCGCTGCTGCTGTACGTCTGGCCGAGGCTGCAGCCCAGCTGCGCACGCTCCAGCAGATCCGCAAGAAGTAAGCGGCCCAGCCGTCATGCTTCATGTGTGATTTGATTAAAAAGGGTAGCCTCGGCTACCCTTTTTCTTTTTTTGCAAAACACTTCTTTGGTCTGACGCCGGACCGCCCAGGATTGGTAGCCATTCATGTCTCTTGAAATTGTCATTCTCGCCGCAGGCCAGGGCACCCGCATGCGTTCGGCACTGCCTAAGGTGCTGCACCCGGTTGCCGGTAACTCCATGCTTGGCCATGTTATCCACAGCGCCCGGCAACTTGATCCGCAGCGTATTCACGTGGTCATCGGCCACGGTGCCGATGTGGTACGTGAACGCCTGGCTGCGGACGACCTGAATTTCGTATTGCAAGACAAGCAACTCGGCACCGGCCACGCCACCGCGCAAGCCGTGCCGTTCATCACGGCCGACACCGTGCTGATCCTCTACGGCGACGTGCCCCTGATCGAAGTGGAAACCCTGCAACGCCTGCTCAAGCACGTGGTACCCGGCCAGATGGGCCTGCTCACAGTCGAACTGGCTGATCCCACCGGCTACGGCCGTATCGTGCGCAACGCTGACGGCAAGGTCGCGGCCATCGTCGAGCATAAAGACGCCAGCGAAGCCCAGCGCGCCATCACCGAAGGCAATACCGGAATCATGGCGGTGCCTGGCAATAAGCTCGCCGACTGGATGAGCCGCCTGTCCAACAACAACGCCCAGGGCGAGTACTACCTCACCGACGTCATCGAGATGGCCGTGAGTGATGGTCTGCTGGTCGCCACCGAGCAACCCCACGACCCGATGGAAGTGCAGGGCGCCAACGACCGCAAGCAACTCGCTGAACTGGAGCGTCACTACCAACTGCGCGAAGGCCGCCGCCTGATGGCCCAGGGCGTGACCCTGCGCGACCCGGCGCGCTTCGATGTGCGTGGTGAAGTCACCGTGGGCCGCGATGTGCTGATCGACATCAACGTGATCCTCGAAGGCCGCGTAATCATCGAAGACGACGTGATCATCGGCCCCAACTGCGTCATCAAGGACAGCACCCTGCGCAAAGGCGTGGTGATCAAGGCCAACAGCCACCTGGAAGGTGCCGTGATGGGCGAGGGCAGCGATGCCGGCCCGTTCGCACGCTTGCGTCCGGGCAGCGTGTTGGAGGCCAAGGCCCATGTGGGTAACTTCGTCGAACTGAAAAACGCCCACCTGGGCGAGGGCGCCAAGGTAGGTCACCTGACTTACTTGGGCGATGCCGTGATCGGCGCGCGCACCAACATTGGCGCGGGCACCATCACCTGCAACTACGATGGCGCCAACAAGCACCAGACTGTGTTGGGCGAAGACGTGTTCATTGGTTCCAACAACTCGTTGGTTGCCCCGGTGAGAGTCGGCGATGGCGCCACCACCGCGGCCGGCTCCACCATCAACCAGGATGTGGATAACTTGCAGCTGGGCGTCGCGCGCGCTCGTCAGCGCAACATTGATGGCTGGAAACGCCCGGTCAAAATCAAAAAGAGCTGAGTTATCCACAGCTCCCCTGGCCAGCGTTATCCCCTGTGGGAGCTGGCTGGGGATTTTTCCAGAAATTTACCACGCCCCGCTTGACGATCTTTCGCCAATAGGTTTTGATTGCCTTCGTTATCTTTCGAAACGAAACTTATCATCACCATGTCGAAACGAAATACACCCCAACGCCGCCACAATATCCTGGCTTTGCTCAATGAACAGGGCGAAGTCAGCGTGGACGCATTGGCCAAGCATTTCGAAACGTCGGAAGTGACCATCCGCAAGGACCTGGCCGCTCTCGAAAGCAACGGCCTGTTGCTGCGTCGCTACGGTGGTGCCATCACCATGCCCCAGGAACTGGTCGGCGATGCCGCCCAGCCCATTTCGGTGTACAAGCGCGCCATCGCCCGCGCCGCCGTGATGCGCCTGCGTGAACACGCACGCATCATCATCGACAGCGGTAGCACCACCGCCGCGATGATCCCTGAACTGGGCCACCAGCCCGGCCTGGTGGTGATGACCAACTCCCTGCACGTGGCCAGCGCCTTGAGCGAATTGGAACACGAGCCCGTGCTGTTGATGACCGGCGGCACCTGGGACCCGCACTCGGACTCGTTCCAAGGCCAGGTCGCCGAACAGGTGCTGCGGTCCTATGACTTTGATCAGCTGTTCATCGGCGCCGACGGCATCGATTTGCAGCGCGGCACCACCACCTTCAACGAACTGCTGGGCCTGAGCCGTGTGATGGCCGAGGTCGCCCGTGAAGTGGTGGTGATGGTCGAATCCGACAAGATCGGCCGCAAGATTCCCAACCTGGAACTGCCCTGGAGCAGCGTCCATACCCTGATCACCGATGATCGCCTGCCGCTTGAGGCCCGCGACCAGATCCAAGCCCGCGGCATTACGCTGATATGCGCGGCAATCATCTAGGAGAAACACCATGTGTGGCATCGTAGGCGCAGTCGCTGAACGCAACATCACCCCGATCCTGATCGAAGGCCTCAAGCGCCTGGAATACCGTGGCTATGACAGCGCCGGTGTAGCCGTCTTCACCAACGCCGGCAAGCTGGAGCGCACGCGCCGTCCGGGCAAGGTCAGCGAGTTGGAACAAGCCTTGAACGGCGAGCCGCTGGTTGGTCGCCTCGGTATCGCCCACACCCGCTGGGCCACCCACGGCGCTCCGTGCGAACGCAACGCCCACCCGCATTTCTCCGGCGACCTGGCCGTGGTGCACAACGGCATCATCGAAAACCACGAAGTGCTGCGCGACCAACTCAAAGGCCTGGGCTACGTGTTCACCTCGGACACCGACACCGAAGTCATCGCCCACCTGCTCAACCACAAACTCAAGGACCACAGCGACCTGACCGCCGCCCTCAAGGCTACGGTCAAGGAACTGCATGGCGCCTACGGCCTGGCCGTGGTCTGCGCCAGCCAACCGGACCGCGTCGTTGCCGCCCGCAGCGGCAGCCCGTTGGTGATCGGTCTGGGTCTGGGGGAAAACTTCCTCGCTTCCGACCAACTGGCCCTGCGTCAGGTCACCGACCGCTTCATGTACCTGGAAGAAGGCGATATTGCCGACATCCGTCGTGAAAGCGTGCAGATCTGGGACGTAAACGGCAACTCCGTCGAGCGTGAAGCCGTGCAGTACCGCGACGGTGCCGAGGCTGCCGACAAGGGCGAATTCCGCCACTTCATGCTCAAGGAAATCCACGAGCAACCAGCCGTGGTGCAACGCACCCTGGAAGGGCGCCTGAGCCAGCACCAGGTGCTGGTCAACGCGTTCGGCCCGCAAGCGGCCGAGCTGTTCGCCAAAGTGCGCAATGTGCAGATCGTCGCCTGCGGCACCAGCTACCACGCCGGCATGGTCGCCCGTTACTGGCTGGAAGAACTGGCCGGCATCCCGTGCCAGGTCGAAGTCGCCAGCGAGTTCCGCTACCGCAAGGTCGTGGTGCAGCCCGATACCCTGTTCGTGACCATCTCCCAGTCCGGCGAAACCGCCGACACCCTGGCCGCCCTGCGCAATGCCAAGGAACTGGGCTTCCTCGCCAGCCTGGCGATCTGCAACGTAAGCATCAGCTCCCTGGTGCGTGAATCCGACCTGACCCTGCTGACCCAGGCCGGTCGTGAAATCGGCGTAGCCTCGACCAAAGCCTTCACCACCCAGTTGGTCGGCCTGCTGCTACTGACCCTGTCCCTCGGCCAAGTCCGCGGCACCCTTGCTGCCGGCGTCGAAGCCACCCTGGTCGAAGAGCTGCGTCGCCTGCCTACCCGTCTGGGCGAAGCCCTGGCCATGGACAGCACCGTGGAAAAAGTCGCCGAACTGTTCGCCGACAAAAACCACACCCTGTTCCTCGGCCGTGGCGCGCAATACCCGGTCGCTATGGAAGGCGCCCTCAAGCTCAAGGAAATCTCCTATATCCACGCTGAAGCCTACCCAGCCGGTGAGCTGAAACACGGCCCATTGGCCCTGGTGGATGACGACATGCCGGTGGTGACCGTCGCGCCGAACAACGAACTGCTGGAGAAGCTCAAGTCCAACCTGCAGGAAGTGCGCGCCCGTGGCGGCCAACTGGTGGTGTTCGCCGACGAAAAAGCCGGCATGACCAACGGCGAAGGCACCCACGTCATCAACATCCCACATATCCACGACATCCTGTCGCCGATCCTCTACACCATCCCGCTGCAACTGCTGTCGTACTACGTCGCCGTGCTCAAAGGCACCGACGTCGACCAGCCACGCAACCTGGCAAAGTCGGTGACGGTGGAGTAACCCCGCGTAGCCTGGAGGCCCCTCGGGTCTCCAGGATCAGCACGACGAAAGGATTCGACCTCGATGCCAACCCCTCTTTCCCCAATCGGCGAGCGTTTGCACAATCGCCGGTTTGCGGTCGCAAACAACACCCAGGGCCTCTCCGGTGACGGTACGGTGTTCCATTATCAAGTCGAAGGCGATGCCATCTGGGGCACCTACCAAGGCGGGCGGATTCGTATCGGTCAGCAGGTCGGGCGTGTAACCGGCGAGGATACGATCGAGTTGCTGTTTCAGTGCGTGACCACACAGGGCGAGTTATTGGCCGGCTGGTCTCGCGGCACGGTCGGCGTTGATGCTGCCGGGCGCACTACGCTGGCGTTTGTATGGGGTTGGTTGTCGGGGGCGACGGGAGGTGGGGAGTCCAGCTACACCGAGCTTGTCACGTAGCCGCTGATCACGGCACAAACTCCACCCGCAACCCCCGGCTCGCACTGCGCCCCTGATCATCGCTGACCCGCAGCCGATACTCTCCCGACTTGCCCGGTCGCCAATTCAGCGTGGCCTGCGGCGGGCCCTGGCCGATCAAGGTTTGATCGGCGAACCAGTACAGCGTCGCCGCATCGCTGGCCGCGTTGGCATTCAGCGGGATGCTTTCCTGGGGTTGCGACAGGCGCAGTTGATAGCTCACTTGGGTCAGCGGCGAGCGGATCTGCGGCGCTTCGCTCTGGTCGCTGATGCGGTTGGGTTGGCAGTTTTTCATCACGCTGGGCGGCGTGCGCCGGGGCAGGCCGGCGGCGCGGTACAGGCGCTGTATGTCGCTGGGCCAGAATTCGAAGACTTCTTCACGGGTGTACTGCGCCTCGAAGGGCGGGCACGCGGCCTTGCCGGTGCGTGTGTCGATCAGCACCGGGCGATGCAGGTTCGACACGCGAATCGGCGACACGCCGGGCAGATACCAGGTCTTGCGGGTTTGCGGGCACCAGCGGTTGGGCAAATCGCCGGAGGCGGCGCAGACGTCGATGCGTACCAGCCCGGCGGGCGGCTTGTCGGGTTTGATCACCACGTTGGGCAACGCCAGGGGCAGGGCGTCGGCGATGCGGAAGAACAGCGGCGCGGCGGTCTTGGCCCCGATAAACGCTGGGTTCGGCCGGCCGTCGAAGTTGCCCACCCACACCACCAGCACGTAGGGGCCGACCAGGCCGGCGCTCCAGGCATCGTGAAAACCCCAGGAGGTGCCGGTTTTCCACGCGGTGCGCCAATGGCGGCCGGGCAAGCCATCCGGGCGCGGGTTACGCCGCAGCATGTCGCGCACCATGAACGCGGCCTGGGGCGTGAGCAGTTGCGCCCCGGTGGATTGCGGCTGCTCCTGCAAATAACGCAGCGGCCGCAAATGCCCGTCACCGGCCAGCATCACGTACAACCGCGCCAGTTCCTCCGGGGTCATCTCGCCGCCGCCGAGGGCCAGGGCCAGGCCGTAGTGGCTCTCGTCACGCAGGCCCTTGATACCGGCGCGTTGCAGCAATCCATACAAGGACGGCGATTTCACCTGGCTGGCCAGCCACACTGCCGGGATATTGCGACTACGGATCAATGCATCGCGCGCCGTCAGCGGGCCGACAAAACTGCCGTCGAAATTTTCCGGCTGGAAGTAGCCGAAGTTACTGGGCAAGTCCTTGAGGATGCTCATGGGGTGGATCACCCCCTGGTCCAACGCCAATCCATACAGAAACGGCTTGAGCGTGGAGCCCGGCGAGCGCCGCGACAGCACGCCGTTGACCTGACCGTGGATGCCTGTGGATAAGTAATCCGCCGAACCCACCAGCGCCTTGACGCTCTGGTCGCGGCTGTCGATCAGGATCGCCGTGGCGTTCTCCACGCCGGTGCTGCGTCGTTCGGCGATAAAGCCGCTGATCAGACGCTCGAGCAGTTGCTGCAACGGCAGGTTGAGGGTGCTGTTCAGCTCATTGCCGGGCTGGGACGCCAGCAGTTGCTCACTCAAATGCGGCGCTAGAAACGGGATCTGTTGGCGGTTACGCGCCTCCAGCGGCAAGTCCAGCAAACTGTCGTTACGCGGGTCTTGTGGATAAGTCTCGCGCCAGTCGGCCATCAAGCGCAGCCGCGCATTTTGCAGCGAGGGCCCGAAACGCGCGCGCCGCCCCGGCTGTTGCGGAATCACCGCCAGCGCCAGCGCTTCGGACAACGACAATTGTGCGGCTGCCTTGCCAAAGTAGATGCGGCTCGCGGCCTCGGCGCCTTCGATATTGCCGCCCATCGGCGCCAGGTTCAGGTAGGCCTCCAGGATGTCGTGTTTGCTGTAGCGCGCCTCCAGCCACAGCGCCAAGGCCATCTGCTGCAACTTGCCGGGCACCTGGCGGGTGTTCAGATCCCACAGGCGCCGCGCCAGTTGCATGCTCAACGTTGAACCGCCCTGGCGCTGGCCACCGCTGTAGGTGGCCATGGCCGCACGCAGCAAGGCCGGCGGGTTGATCCCCGGGTGCCAGTAGAAATTGCGGTCTTCCTTGAGCAGCAAGGCTTCGACCAGTGAAGGAGACATCCGCTCCAGCGGTAGCCATAAGCGGTATTGGCCGTCGTCCGCCAAGGTCATGCGCAGCAGCGAGCCGTCGTCGGCCAGCACCAGCCGTGACGAGGTCACGGCCTGTTCCAGCGGGGCATGGGGCCACAGGCGCAGCCCCGCCAGCACCACCGCCGCTAGCAGCAGCGGCGGCGCCAGGCGTTTAAGGCTTGGTAATTTCAAGCTGGCCTACTTTGCCGCGCCCTTGCAGGGTGGTTTCGTACATGCCTTCGGCGTAGGCCGGTGGCGTATTGAACGTACCGGCATTGGTGGCGCGCACGCGGTACACGAAGGTGCCTACATCGCGCAGTGCAGTGCCGTACAACACCACTCGATCATCGCGTACATCCACGTAGTCCGGCTGCCAGTTGCTCAGCTCGGTCTCGCCGATGGGCGCTTGCCAGGCTTCTGCTTCCTGGCTGTCTTCTTCCACATACTCGGACTCTTCGCCTTCACTCTCTTCGCTGTTGGCGGCTTCCGGCTCAGGCGGCAAGTTATACACAGGCTCGACGCCACCCGGCAGCAGGTCGACCACCGCCACTTGCTGCACCTGGTCGCGATCGGTGGCGCGCAGACGCAAGCGCACCAGGAACTCATCGCCCACTGCGACCTTGCTCACCGGGTCGCCCTTGAGGTCGAGGTACTCGTGGATGATCTCCAGGCCGTTGTTGATCGGCTTGAGCTTGGCGCCCTTGTCGAAACCGGCTTCGCTGAGCATGTAGAACGCGGCCGGGCCGTCGGATTTTTCCATGACCAGTTTTTGCGTGGCCCCGGGAACGGCGGCGCGCGGCGGCTGGCCAGCCATTTCCAGCAACTGTTGTTGCTTGTCGCCCAACCAGGCCGTGGCCTTGAGCGTCATGTCGCTTTGCGCACGCTGGCCATAGTTATCCAAGGCCCGCAGCAACAGTGCCGCCGACAGCGAGTTGTAGCGCTGCTCGTTCAAGCGCTTGCCGAGCTTGTCCAACAGTGCCGTCGGCACTTCGTCCAGCAGTTCAGGGAAGTGCCGCGCTAGCAGGTGCAGGTGTTCTGCGTCGTGCACCAGCGGGTCGTAGTACATACCGTCGCTGGTCCACTTATCCACAAGGGCGCGCCAAGGGATCTTGCGGAACAACGTATCGGCCTGGCGATCCTGCTTGAGCAACTTGTAGCTGGCGGCCAGGTAAGCGGCGCCGAGGTCGTTCTGCCAGCTGTCCTTGAAATAGCTCTCGTAGCGCTCGCGGATGTCACTCAAGGCACCGCTCACCAGAATCCCCTGACGGCTCAGTAGGTAACTGGCGTAGGCACGGTTGCGCAATTCCGACAGGCCTTCGCTAGGACCGTTGGCGAGGTCTGTCAGATACGCGTTCGAGCGCACCAGCAGGTCTTCCGGCACCGGCAACCCACGCTCCTTGGCTTCGATCAGGAAGTCGGTGGCATACAGGCTGGCGTACGGCGCCACATCCGGGTTGGCCGCCCACAAACCAAAGCCGCCGGCCTGGTTCTGGCGTTGGCGCAACATACGCACCGCGCTGCTGAAGGCCTGCTCGGCTTCGGGGGCGTTGCCACCCCAGATCAGCGCGGGCATGGCCTTGGACACCAATTGCTCGGTGCAGGCGTAGCCGTAGTCATCCAGGTAATGCTTGAGACCGTTGGCCCACACCAGCGGCGAGGCGGCGACGCCCAGTTGCACGTCGCGCAGTTGGCTGAACAGCTCGCGGGTCGGCTTGAGCTCTTTGCTGGCGCTGTCGAAGCGGCCCAGGCTCAAGGCCACGCGGTGCTCACTCAGGGGGCGGATCGAAGTGGTTTCCGCCACCTGGATACGCTTGCCATCCGGCAGTACCGCGACAAAGCGCAGGTCGGCCGAACCCAGGGTTTCACCGACCTTGATCTTGAACTCGGCGGTGCCTTCCTTGCGCGGTTGCAGGGCCAAGGTGCTGCCCTTGTCGCCCTGCACCTTGAGGCCGTCGCTGGTTTGCACCTCAAACTTCACGTCGGCCGCGGCGTCGAGGTTGCTGAACACTCCAGCGCTGACATTGAACACATCCCCAGGCGCCACGAAGGCCGGCACGTTCGGTGTGATCACGATCGGCCCACGCACCTCGGTATTGGCCTCACTGACACCCACGCTGTCGCTGTCCACCGCCACCGCGAAGAGGTGCAGCTTGCCGTTGAAACTGTCCGGCACCTGGTAATGCAGCACAGTCTCACCGGCCGGCAGGTCCACCAACCCGGACCACCACGCCACGGGCGGCTGATGTTTACGCTTGAACGGGTTGAGGTGATTGGCCAGGGCGCCTTCCGTATCGCCACCGGGCGCTGCCCCACTGAGCAGGCGGCTGAATTCCGGCAGGATCAGGTCAAGGATCTGACTGGTGCCGACTTCCAGCGCGCGCTTCTGGAAGAAGAAACCCAACGGGTCCGGCGTCTGGTAGCGCGCCACTTGCAAGATGCCTTCGTCTACCGCATACACCACGGCGCGGCCCGGGCGGTCGGCGTTGACCTTGATGTCGAGCATTTGCCCCGGCTCGACCTTCGCCGGGCCCTCGACTTTCAGCGCCATGCGTCGCGCGTCCAGGTTGATACTGAAGGGCACCACGCCGTAGGACAGCGGGCTCATGTACACCTCGGCCGAGCCCATGTCCCGCACAAACTGCACGTTGACGTAGGCATTGCCTTCAAGCCCCGCAGGCACGCGGATATGTTGCACGCTGTTGGTGCTGTCAGCCTTGAACCACTGCTGGGTATAGACCTTGTCCCGTTCGATGGTAATCAAGCCGGCCCCGGTGTACGGCGCACGGATACTGATGGCGATCTCGTCGCCGGTGGCGTAGCTGCGCTTATCCAGGCGCAGTTGCAGTTCGGCGTTGCGCTCCAGGGAGCGCGAGGTGTTGCCGCGCCCGGCCACGCTGTAGTCGATCTGGTTGAGCAGGTTGCCGTTGGCGTCTTTCAGTTGCAGGGTGTAATCACCCGGCGTGCCGGTGTTGAGGCTCTGCCTGGCGCCGTTCTGGGTCATCACCAGCTTGGATGCCGGCTGGCTGATGTTCTTGATGCGCGACTCGTACTTGTAGGTGCCGTTGGACTGTTTCACCAGCACCGACACATAGCGGTGCTCGACCACTTCGCTGGTCAGGCCCTCCACTGCCAGCGGCGAAAGGTCCGGCGCCACGGCCAGCCATTGCACCTCGCGTGGCGCATCCTTGGCGACGTACGACAGCGAGTCCTGACTTTTCACACCCACAAGGTAAGGCGCAGACGACACCAACAAGGCACTTTGCGCCGCCACGTTGCGCCCGCCTTCGGCTTCGAACACCTGGGTCATGACCTGCAGGCGATAGGTGCTGTTGGCGAAGCGTTGCAGGTTGAGGTCGAGCAGAGCCTGGCCGTTGTCATCCACGGTGGTTTCGGCGAGGTCTTCGGTGCTGGCGTCTTCCAGGGAGTCGTTGAGGCGGAAGCGGTAATCGGGATAGCGCTCGAATGCCGCGAGCGTTGGGCTCAGGGACATTTTCGCGGTCACCCGACGCCCGGCCGCCGGGGCGCCGAACAGGTGCATCGCGGTGACTTTGGCGACCACTTGGTCGGGTGGAATCCAGCCCTGCACGGGAGTGTCATGCAGGCTCAGGCTGACTTTCATGCGGTCCGGTTCAAAGTCGCGGACCTTGAAGCTGACGCTGCCCAGGTCGGTGCGGGTCTGTTTCTGGCCAATCAACTGCAAGGTCGCGGTGTAGTCCCCGGCGGGGGCGACTTCGCTGCTGGGGAAATCAAAGGTTTCAAAACCACTGGCGGACAGCTTCAGCGGCTGGCGAATCACTTCCAGGCCGCGTGGGTCGGTGATTTGCAGCTCTACCGGCAGGCCTTGCAGGGCACCTTTCCAGTTGCCGCTGCGCACGATCATGCCCAGGTGCGCGGTCTCGCCAGGGCGGTACAGGCCGCGGTCGGTAAACAGGTAGGCGCTGAGGCGATCAACCGCACCGTCTTCTTCCAAACCGCCTACATCGAAGCGCGACAAATCCAGTTGCTGGGACTGACGGGCAATCGGCAGGAAGGATTGGTCATTGCCGCGAGTGACGACATACATCAGCGGCGTTTTCTCACGGCGCAATTCATCCAGCTTGGCGAAATGCGCGTGGCCTTCGCCATCGGTGCGCCCGCTGCTCACGGGCAAGCCGTTGCGGCCGATGATGTCGACCTGTGCGTCGGCCACCGGCGAACCGTTGCCGATGGACTGTACGTACACATCGTGGCTGCCATCGCTGGAGCGCTTGGCGATGATGCCCAGGTCGGTCACTACGATAAAGCGCAGGTCGCTGGTGCTGCTGCGGTCGTACTCGAAGGTGCGCTCGACCGGCTCGTCCTGGGGGCTGAGCTTGAGTACAAAAATGCCACGACGGCCGCCGTTGGCGGTGAGGTAGTGGCTGAGGTCGACGTTGTCGTAGACGGTTTTCGCCGGGTCATTGGACGACAGTGGAATGTCCAGCGTCTGACGTTCCACCATGCGGTCGAAGTACTCGTTGCCGAAATTCGGCCGGGCAAAGCTACCGCTGCTCTGGTCCACCAGATGCTGCAATTGGTTGGGCAGCAGGCGGGCAATTTCCACATGGGCGCCGGGCACGCCACGGGCCATGAAGCCCAGGCGTTTTTCGCCGTTGAGGCTGAGCAGGGCGCCGTCAGACAGGAACTGCAACGTGCGCGGGTACGCCGGCATGCTGATCAGCGACGCCGTAGGATTCTTCGCCAGATAACCGCCGATGGCTTCCAGGTTGGCGGGCACGCGCACATAGATAGCCCGGCCGGCCGGGGCCTTGAACTTGAAGGCATGCAGGGTGTTCAACGGTTCGACGCTGGGCACGTGGGTCAGGTTGACCTTGATGCTGCGGACGAGCAGGGCATCGTCGATGTCGTTGCTGTTGTAGGGGCGCGTATCGTCCTCGGCTTTTTCCGGCAGCAGCCAGGCCTGCACTTTACCGGCGATGGTGTCATCGGCTACGGCGCTGGAGCTGCTGAACATCAGCACCGGCTCGGGTTCGCCGCGCTGGTTGTCGACAAAGCTGACTTCGGCGCCAGTGAATGTCAGGCGATAACGCCCGGGCACAGTGACTTGCGCCACCAGCGGCGCGGTGCTGGCGTTGCCGCCGTCGCGGGCCTTGAGGCCTTCGTCGAGCTTGGCGCTGACCGGGGTACTTTCCAGCGGTGTAGCCAGGGCGGCGGAGCGCACGTAGGCGTTGAGTTTTTTCTCGTCGAACGTCACTTCCGGCCGATTGGGCAACTGGGCGTCGCGGTAGGCCAGGCCTTTGCCAAGGGTCACTGTCACGCGTTTGCGTAGGCTGTCTTCATCCACTGGGTGGGAAAAGTGGAAGGTCGCTACTAGCTGTTTCAGCGTTGGATTGGACGGGTCCTGGTACAGCTCGTTTTGCGCCAGGGTGGCGCGGAACGGTTGGGTGGAGAACTGGGCACTGTATTGGTCGAGCAGTACGCCGTCGGCCAGCAGGTTTTTCTTCGCCAGGTCCAGGGTGTAACCGGCGTCGATCGGCCAGTCTTTCTCCGGCACGAACAGCAAGGTGCGGTCATCGGACCAGCGCCACGTACCCGCCACGCTCGGCTTGAGGGTGATGCCTTCGCTCACCGGCTTGCCAATCGCCGCCAGTGGGGCCACGGACTCGGCGAAACGCACCTGCAAGTTATCCACAACCGGCGTTGGCTGGGTGTAATCGGTGAGGTTGGGCTTGTGCAGCGAATACCCCACGGTGTGGGGCTTGGGCAGGTGGGAATACCACTGCCAGCCGTAGAACCCGGCGGCGCCCAGCAGCACCAGGCCCAGCACGCCGGCCCCGGCCTGGCGCGGATAAGCGCGGGCCTTCTGACCGAGCGCCAGCACGCCATCACCGATGGCGCGCAGCCAGAGCGGCGGGCTCCATTGGCCGAACAAGGCACCCACCACAGTCGTTAATGCACCGTACAAACGGCGACAGATCGTTTTGAACGAGTCGAGCATGGTGAGCATCCCTGGCTAAGTGCGGCGTATCTTACAGTGTCTTTGATACAAAAGATGACACCGATACGCCGCACTATTTGTGGCGAGGGAATGTTACGAAGGGGTCATACATTCCAGCGAGCGATCCACCATGACTTTGGCCATTTTCGCCAGATAGCTGGCGGCTTTGGGTGAGTCACCTAATGCTTCAGCGCACTGGAGCAGGTCTGAGGCGTAAGCCAGGGCGTCTTCGAAGCTGAGTTCGGGATGGGTGATGAAAAAGGGATGGGGTGGGTCGGGCCTTACTTTGCTCGTTGCGTTAACTCCAATGTAGAAAATTGGAGCTGACAGCCATCGCTGCTAAACAATGGGTGGCAGCTGTACGCAGGTTAGCAGGCCGGAACATTGGGAATCCGACGCACCCGAAGGTGCCCTGCGCACAGCCACCATAAAGCGTTGGCAGAAAAAAACGCCATGCTTGAGATGGCGCTTGTGCGCCCAATGTTGAACATTCGAGCTGCTAAACCCGGTCACTGAATGGGCAGTGACGAACGCAGACTAGCTACCGAAAAGGCAGGGCACAAGCGGATGGGATTCTCTCGGAAATGTCCTGCGAAAGAAAGGGACGCGAGTGGTAGGAGTGCTTGTTTCAGACTTTGCCGCAGAACAAATGCACGCAGGTTTGCTGACGGGGTTTGGCACGATTTGTAAGCCTATAGGCTTACAAATTACCGACCCTTGTAAGCCTGTAGGCATACAAGTTTTTAGGTGTCACCGCAAAGCCTATGTGGGAGCGGGCTTGCTCGCGAAGGCGGTGTGTCAGCCAACCTATCAAGTGGCTGACACACCGTCTTCGCGAGCAAGCCCGCTCCCACATTTTTGATTTTTGGATGGCTGGAGAATGGTGGACTCAGGTCCACCAGAACCGCACCAGGTGAAAGAAAATCGGCGCGGCAAAACACACCGAGTCCAAGCGATCCAGCATCCCGCCATGCCCCTCGATCATATGCCCCCAGTCCTTCACACCCCGGTCGCGCTTGATCGCCGACATCACGATGCCGCCGGCAAACCCCAGCAGGTTGATCAACAGCGCGATCAGGAACGACTGCCATGGGTTGAACGGCGTGGTCCACCACAGGGCTGCGCCGATCAGGGATGACAGCAAGATCCCGCCGACAAAGCCTTCCACGGTTTTGGAGGGCGACAGGTTGGGCGCGATCTTGTGTTTGCCGAACAACTTCCCACACACGTACTGGAGCACGTCCGACAGTTGCACCACGATCACCAGGTAGGCGATCAGCAGCAGGTTACGGCCCTCGTAGCCGGGAATGTCGAGGGTCAGCAGGGCCGGCACGAACGACACGCAGAACACGGCGATCATCAGGCCCCATTGCACCTTCGACGCCCGTTCCAAAAAGTGTGTGCTGTCGCCGCCGAGGGAGGCGAGGATCGGCAGCAGCAGGAACACGTACACCGGGATGAAGATCGAGAACAGCCCGTACCAGTCCGAGTAGATCAGCAGGTATTGCAGCGGCAGCGCCAGGTAGAACGCGGCCACCAGCGCCGGGTAGTCGCTGCGGCGGGTGGGGGTGAGGGTGAGGAATTCGCGCAGGGCGTAGAACGACACCGCGTAGAACAGCAGGATCACCGCCCCGGTGCCGAGCCAGAAGGCGATGCCGATGACCACCACCATCACCCACCAGGCGTTGATGCGTGCGTTGAGGTTGTCGATCACCGCGTTGGGCGTGCCTCGGGTGCGCAGCTTGAGGATCAGGCCGATCAGCGAGGCGAGCACCAGGATCGCGCCGATGCCGCCGAACAGCATTATGGTCTGGCTATGCATATCAGGAATGCTCCGGGGCTAGGGCGAGCAGGGCGTCACGGGTGCGGGCGAGGAACGCGGTCTTGTCTTCGCCTTCTTCCAAATGCAACGGCGTGCCGAAGCTGGTGGTGCACAGCAGGGGCAGCGGCAATACGCGACCCTTGGGCATGACCCGGTTGAGGTTGGCTATCCACACAGGTACCAGTTCGGCCTGTGGGTAACTTTTTGCCAAGTGATACAAGCCGCTTTTGAACGGCAGCAGGCCGTCTTCCAGATTGCGCGTGCCTTCGGGAAACAGGATCAGCGAGTCGCCGCCTTCCAATGCGGCCAACATGGGCTGCAACGGGTTATCCACAGGGTCCTTGCGCTCGCGGTCGATTAGCACGCCGTTGAACACACGGTTGATGATGTAGCGGCGCAAGGCGCTTTTGCTCCAGTAATCGCTACCGGCCACCGGGCGCGTGAATTTGCGCAGGTTTTGCGGCAATGAGGCCCACAGCAGCACGAAGTCGCCGTGGCTGCTGTGGTTGGCGAAGTAGATGCGTTGCACCGGCACAGGTGCGCAGCCCAGCCACAGGCTGCGGGCGCCGGTAACGGTGCGGGCCATGGAGGTAATCAGCGTGGCGACCACGGGTTCGAACATGGGAATTCCTTATCCGGCGAAAGGCAGCCAGGGGCTGGCGAGGATCGCGCCCAGGGTCAGCAGTGTTTGTGCACCCAGCAACCAGGCTTGTTTGCGCAGCAGTTTGAGAGCGCCGCGACGGCGTTCGGTCCAGGGCCGGCCGGCGCGTTTGGGCGCTTGCAGGCCAAGGGTTTGCAGGGCCAGGTCGAGGTCGGCGGTGCGTTCGGTGTCGCGGGCGAGCAGGGCGAACAGGTCGGCATCGAAGGCCACGCGCAGCGCCCAGTACTTTTGCAGCAGCCCAAGGATAATCATCCACAGGCTGAGCAGCAGGCAGATCGGCGTAATGCTGGCCATCAGCAGTTGGGCCAGGCCGAACAACACGCCGAGCAGGGTCAGGCCTGTGGATAACTGATCCAGCGAACGGCCGCGGCGCAGCAGGCTGGCGACGACCTGGAGTTCCATATCAGCGGGCATGGGGCAAACCCTCCAAAGCTTCACGGTGAGCGGGGTGCAGGACCACATCGGCCCGCGCTGTACGAATAATAGTCAGCGCATCCTCCACCGTCGTGGCCCGCCCGCTGTGCAGCAGCCACGCGGCAACCGCCGTTGCGCTGCGCGAATAGCCCAGGGCGCAACACACCAGCAGCGGGCCACTGGCGCGCAGGCGTTCGATGGCCTCGGCGGCGAGCAGGCATTCGGCGGGCGTCGGGGCGATCAGGTCCAGCACGGGGATGGCCTGATAGGCACGGCCCTGTGGATTAATCGGCAATTCGGCGCAGAGATCGACGATGGCCTTGAAGGGCTCCTGCTCGCGGGTCGTGGGAATGCGCCCGAGCCAGACGTTATCCACAATCCGGTCCGGTTGTGGATGTTTGCGTGTCCACAGGCGCGAGTTGATCCACGCCGCCGCCAGGTAAGGCGCATACAGCCAGCGCGCGGCCGGTGTCAGTCGACCATCGGCGCGCTTCTGGAAGCCTGCGGCGCCCAGCACGAGGTAGTTCGCCTTGATCAAGGCCAGGGACACCGCCGGCCACAGTAGCCACAGCCAGCCGCCGCCCAGGGCCAACGCAAGCACCGCCAGCAGCAACGCGCCCAGGCCGTAACGCACGCCCAGCCGCCAGCGCTTGGGGTCCCGCGTCAGCCGCGCATTCAGCAGCGGGCTCGGAGGTTCCACCGGCCATAGCCACACGCAGATCCAGCCGGCGAGGGCGCCTGTGGGTAAGTCGATAAAGTGATGTTGATAAGTGGTCAGCACCGAAATACCGATCAACGCGAACCAGCCGTGTACCAGCCAGCGCCAGACACCCTGGGTGTGGCGCTGGTACATGACCCACAGGATCACCAGCAGCGCGATGTGCAGCGACGGCGCCTGGTTGAACGGTTTGTCGAACCCGGCCAGCACGGCAAACAGCCAGCCGAACACGCCATCCAGTTCGGGTCGCTCGAAGGTGAAACGCAGCGGCCAAATCAGGAAGCAACTCACGGCAATCACCTGCGCACTCAACAGCCGCAACGCATGTTGCTTCAGTTCATGCCGGCTGTTGGGCAGCAACAGGGAGAACCCGTAAAGCAGGTCGATGGACCAGTAGGGCACGATGGTCCACGCCAGGAAGGGCATGTGGGTTTCCCAGTCGAACACCAGCGTGCCGACGTCGCTGCGCTGGCTGGTGACCCAGGTGGCGAAGCCGTAGGTGCTGAAGAACAGCGGCGCCAATAGCAGCAGCCAGAGGACGGCGGGCTTGAGCAGACCGGGTTCGCGCATGTTCAGATCTTCTGTGCCACGGACACGGTGAAAATGCCCCATTCGTCCACCCGCTGGGTGATCTTGCGAAAGCCCGCCGCCTCGACCAGTTGATCCATCTCCGCCTGGCTGCGCCGGCGCATTACCCAGGCCTGGCCCTGGCGGTGGCTGGTCAGCGCACGGGCGATCAGCTCCAGTTGCGGGTGCCATGGCTGGCCGGTGTAGACCAGATAACCGCCGGGCTCTACCGCTTCAGCCAGCCCGGCCAGCGAGCCGCCGACCATGGCGTTGTCGGCAAACAATTCGTACAGCCCGGACACCACCGCCAGCGTCGGCTTGGGCGCCAGCGCGGCCAGATCCGTACGGTCAAATGCATCGCCTTTGACGAATTGGGCAATGTCGCCCAGGCCCTTCTCGCGAATCAGCGCGCCACCGTCACGCACATTGATGTCGCTGTAGTCGCGCAGCAGGATCGACTCCGGCAGCGGCGAAACGCCCTGCAAGGCTTCCAGAATGTAGCGACCGTGGCCGGCGGCGATGTCGACGATGCGTACTTCGCGATCATCGGCACGCAACTTGGCCATGGCCAGGCGCAGCAGTTCCTCGACGTTCAGCTTGCGCTGGCGGATGCCGCGCCAGCCGATGGAGTTGAGGTAGTTGGTGTCGATCATCCGCCCCAGCCCGCCCTTGCCGGTGGGCTTGTTGCGGTACACGTAGTCCAGGGTGCTGCCGGAGTCGAAACCGGTGTCGAAGCCCAGCTTGACCCCGTCCGACAGGTTCTTGCCCAGGCCCATGCTGGCGCGGGTCAGGCGCCAGTACAGGTCGCGCAGGGAGTTGCGCGGTAACGGCGCGGCGAGGGCTTCGGATTCGGCGCAGGTGGCGCCGATCTTGTCGGCGTCGAGCAGCGAGGCGCGGTCCAGCGGGTGTTCGAAGTTCTGCAGGATAAAGCGCTTGGCGCTGCTCACGGCGGTGGCGCGGTCGCGCTCGCCGAGGGTGTCGTGGAAGAAACCGGGGAGGATGTGCAGCTCTTTTTTCAGGCTGCCGAGGCGGTCGAAAAATTGCTGCTGGGGTTTGCGGTGCACCACGAAGTCCGAGCCGGACACCAGTAATTGGGTCGGCACCTGGATCGCCTGGGCATCGGCCACAACCCGGTCGGCCGCTTCGTACAGGCCGAGCAGCACATTGACCGAGATCGCCTTGGTGATCAGCGGGTCGCTGTCGTAAGACGCCACGCGCTCGGGGTCATGGCTGAGGAACTTGGCCTTGACGTAGCTGTTGACGAAAAAGTTGCCGCGAAACTTGCGCATCAGCGCCAGGCCCGGCCGGGCGAACGGCACGTAGAGCTTGACCTTGAACGCCGGCGAGGCGAGCACCAGCGCGCGGATCTTTGGCGCGTAGTCATGCACCCAGGTGGCCGCGATCACCGCGCCGACGCTTTGGGCGATGACGGCGAAGTTCTCTTCCTCGATGCCATAGGTGGCGCCGATGTGGTCGCAGAAGGTTTGCACGTCGCGGGCGCTGGTGGCGAAGCTGGGGCTGTCGCCGCGTTCGCCGGGAGACTGGCCGTGGCCACGGGCATCCCAGGCGAAGAAGTCGAAGTGTGGCAGGTCCAGTTCATCGACCAGATGGGCGATGCGCCCCGAATGCTCATGGCCGCGATGGAACAACACGATGGCCTTGCGTGGCCCGTCGCCCGCGGTGGCCGGCCAGTGCCGGTAGAACAGCTCGACGCCATCGTGGGTACTGAAGGTGTGTGCTTGTTGTTCGCGCATCGCAAAATCCTTATGCAGAAGGGGAGTCTTGTTGTTCTTTGAGGCCCTGGCGCACCCGGTTGACCAGGGTGTAGGCAAGCAGGGCGGCGACCAGCCACATCACCCCATCCACCCAGCTGGCGCCGAGCCAACCCAGCGCTACACCAGTGGCCAGCACGCCGAGCACAAACGCCCGATCGCTCTTGCCCATCGGCCCGTCGTAGCGCCGCGATGCGCCCACCATCGGCCCGAGCACCCCGGCGTATTCGCTGAACACCGCCAGCAACGCCACCAGCAGCACCGGCGCCAGGCTCACGCCGGGGATCAATGCAAACGGCAGGATCAGCGCGCTGTCGGCAATCACGTCGCACAACTCATTGAGGTAGGCGCCCAGGCGCGACTGCTGGCCGAATTCCCGGGCGAGCATGCCGTCGATGGCGTTGAGGGCCATGCGCAGGATCATCCACAGCGGGATCAGCGCAAACAGCCACAGGTGTTGGGCGAAGCTGGCGATCAGCAGGCCGACCAGCAGGGAAACCACGCCGGCCAGCACGGTGATCTGGTTGGCGGTGGTGCCGTTGTCGTAGAGGCGCTGCACGAGGGGGCGCAGCAGGTTTTGAAAACGCGGTTTGAGCTGATAGATCGAAATCATGGGAGGTGACGCTTCCTTGTCCGTGGACCCGCGAAAAACTGGCTTGGAGTGTGCCGCTTAATCCTGGCCTGCACCAGTGATGGCGCGTGTTTATGGGGGTTTAGTCACGCTCCCGAGCACAACGAGGTATAGAAGTGGAAACGTTCAATGTGGGAGCTGGCTTGTCTGCGATTGAATTACCTCGGTTTTGCTGGAAGACCTTGTTGTCAGCATCGCAGGCAAGCCAGCTCCCACAGGGAATCGGTGGTTGGGTTTGAAAGCGACATTCCCCGGACAAAAATTTCACGCCCCGTGTTATATCGTAACCAATTGTGTGCAAGCGGACGTAAGTGGATGCAAGTGGATCTAGAGGCTGACGGCGCTTCGGTGGAAGGCCTGCCGCGTTTTCAGCAGGGGCTGTTCCATGCCCGTCGATTGCGCCAGGCCGGGATCAGCCTGACGGCTGTGGCACTGTGCGGGTGGGTAATGGCGCTGTTCGTCGCGCTGTTCGCGCCGCTGTCGATCTGGCCGGTGGTGTTGATCAACTGTGCGTCGGCGTTGCTGTTGCTGGTGGCCGGTTTGCAGTCGGCGTGGTGGGTGGCCGATTGGCGCGCCCAGGCGCTGGAAGAACCTGCGGCGCAAGTGCCGGTTGAGGACACCAGCCGCTACGCCCGCTTCACCGAGCGCTTCGCCCAGCAGATCGGTACGCCGGTGGTGTGGCTCGGCGGTTGGTCGCTGCTGGCGCTGGTCAGTGTCGTCGAGTTCTGGAACCTGGCCCTGCCCGCTGCAGCAGTCGGTCAATCCGCCAGCATCGGTGCCGCGTTGGCACTGGCCCTGGCGTTTGGCCTGCTGGTGTTCGAACGCCGCCTCGCCCAGGAAACCGCCGTGCAATGGCCGGAAGCCTCGCAGCTGGCGCAGTTGAGCCGGGTGGCGATTATCTGCCTGGTGCTCAGTGCCATTTGCCTGCTGTTCGCCAGCGCCGAAGCGGTCTGGCCATTGCGGCTCGCGGTGCTGGTCGGCGTGCTGCCCGCGTTGGTCGCCATCGAGTTTCTGCTCAGGGCTGCCCTTTCGCTGTTCAGCCCGCGCCAACCGCGTCTCGAACCGCGCCTGATGGCGCAAAGCTTTATCGCCGGGCTGCTGCGCTGGCCACCGCAACCCTTGCTCGCCTTGCAGCACGAATTGCACAACCGCTTTGGCATCGACTTGCGCCAGATCTGGGCGTTTACCTACATCCGCCGCGCATTTCTGCCGGTGTTGCTGGTGGTGCTGGCGGTAGGCTGGGCGCTTACTGGTGTGCACGAAGTGCCCCTGCAAGGTCGCGGGATTTATGAGCGCTTCGGCAAGCCGGTGGAGGTGTTCGGCCCTGGCCTGCATGCCGGTCTGCCCTGGCCGCTGGGCCGCGTGATCACTGTGGAAAACGGCGTGGTGCATGAACTCGCCACCAGCGTCAGTGAGGCCGCCGCCCCGGAGCTGGCCGCCGCTGAAGGCCCGGCGCCGCTGATCGCCAACCGCCTGTGGGACGCCAGCCACGTGAATGACAAATCCCAGGTCATCGCCAGCAGCAGCGGCGACAAGCAGGGCTTCCAGATCGTCAACATGGACGTGCGTTTCGTCTACCGCATCGGCCTCAACGACCACGCCGCGCTGGCCGCCACCTACAACAGCGCGGATGTGCCGACCCTGATCCGCAGCACCGCCAGCCGCATCCTGGTCCACGACTTTGCCTCGCGCACCCTTGACGAATTGCTCGGCGAGCAACGCACCAGCCTCGCCGACGAGATCGGCCGCGCCGTGCAGGCCGATCTGCATCACCTCGACAGCGGCGTGGAAATCCTCGCCACGGTGGTGGAAGCGATCCACCCACCGGCCGGCGCCGCTAATGCCTATCACGGCGTGCAAGCTGCGCAGATCGGCGCACAGGCGCTGATCTCCCGTGAACGCGGCGCCGCCAGCGAACAAACCAACCTGGCCCTGCTGCAAGCCAGCAGCGCCCGTGACCAGGCCACGGCCACCGCGCGCGAAGTGAATGCCGGTGCCCAAGCGGCCGACCTGCGTTTCGCCGCCGAACAAAAGGCCTACGCCAGCGCGGGCAAAGCCTTTGTGCTGGAACAGTACCTCGGCCAACTGAGCCAGGGCCTGGCCCACGCCAAGCTGTTGATTCTGGATCATCGCCTGGGCGCCGACAGTGCGCCGACGATCGATCTGCGTTCTTTTTCCTTGCCGGCCGATCCGTCGCTGCCGCGCAAAGCCGTTCAATAAGGAGTCGGTCTGTTGAGCGCTCATTCTCACGATCACGGTCATCATCATGGCCATCACCACCACCACCATCATCATGGCGACGAACCCGCCGCCGGCCCGTTCCCGTGGCGACGCATGGCCTGGGCGGTGCTGCTGGTGCTGTTTGCGGTCGCGGCCGCGAGCCTGGTGCAAGTGCGCTCCGGCGAAGCCACGGTGATTACCCGTTTCGGCAACCCGGCGCGGGTGCTGCTGGAGCCGGGCCTGGGCTGGCGCTGGCCGGCGCCGTTCGAAGCGGCGATCCCGGTGGACCTGCGCCTGCGCACCACCTCCAGCGGCTTGCAGGACGTGGGCACCCGCGATGGCCTGCGCATCATCGTGCAGGCGTACGTGGCGTGGCAGGTGCAGGGCGATGCCGACAACGTGCAGCGCTTTATGCGCGCCGTGCAGAACCAGCCGGATGAAGCGGCGCGGCAGATTCGTACCTTTGTCGGTTCGGCGCTGGAAACCACCGCAGCCAGCTTTGACCTGTCGAGCTTGATCAACACCGATGCCAGCCAAGTGCGCATTGCTGATTTTGAAGCGCAGTTGCGCCAGCAGATTGATCAACAATTGCTCACTACCTACGGCGTGCGCGTGGCCCAAGTCGGTATCGAACTGCTGACCTTGCCGTCGGTGACGCTCACCGCCACCGTCGACCGCATGCGCGCCGAGCGTGAAACCATCGCCACCGAGCGCACGGCCGTGGGCAAGCGTGAAGCGGCGCAGATCCGCTCCGCCGCCGAGCGTGACGCGCGCATCGTGCAGGCCGATGCCACGGTCAAAGCCGCCGACATCGAGGCGCAATCGCGGGTCGAAGCCGCGCAGATCTACGGCCGTGCCTACGCCGGTAATCCGCAGCTTTACAACCTGCTGCGCTCGCTGGACACCTTGGGCACCGTGGTTTCGCCAGGCACCAGGATCATCCTGCGCACCGACGCGGCGCCGTTCCGCGCCCTGGTGGACGGGCCGAAGGACGTCCAGCCATGACCGAGCGTGACAGCCCGGACAGCCCATGGGTCCAGGCCGGGCGCCTGACGTTCCTGGCGCTGTACGCGGTGACCGTATTGGCCGCGTTGGCCTGGGCGTTTTCCAATGTGCGCCAGATCGACCCGCAGAACCGTGCCGTGGTGTTGCACTTCGGCGCCCTCGACCGTATCCAGAATGCCGGGCTGTTGCTGGCCTGGCCGCAGCCGTTCGAGCAAGTGGTGCTGTTGCCCGCGGCCGACCGCGTGATCGAGCGCCGGGTCGAGAACCTGTTGCGCTCCGAGGCGGCGACCCAGGCTGACCGCGTGGCCAGTTTCGCCACGCCATTGAGTGATGCGCTGGCCGGCTCCGGTTACCTGCTGACCGGCGATGCCGGGGTGGTGCAGCTGGATGTGCGGGTGTTCTACAAAGTCACCGAGCCCTATGCCTTTGTGCTCCAGGGCGGGCATGTGCTGCCAGCGCTGGATCGACTGGTGACGCGCAGCGCCGTGGCCCTTACGGCGGCGCGGGACCTGGACACGATCCTGGTGGCGCGCCCCGAGCTGATCGGCTCCGACAACGGCGCCGCCGAACGTCGCGAACGGCTGCGTGGCGATCTGGTGCAAGGCATCAATAAACGCCTGGCGGAGTTGACCTCCAGTGGTTTGGGCCTGGGTATCGAAGTCACCCGGGTGGATGTGCAATCGAGCCTGCCGGGCCCGGCGGTGAATGCTTTCAACGCAGTGTTGACCGCCAGCCAGCAGGCCGACAAAGCCGTGGCCAACGCCCGCACCGACGCAGAAAAACTCACCCAGGCCGCCAACCAGCAGGCCGACCGGCTGGTGCAAGTCGCCCACGCCCAGGCCAGCGAACGCTTGGCCAATGCCCGGGCGCAAACCGCCACCGTCGCCAGCCTGGCCCAGGTCAAAGACCCGGGCTTGCTGCTGCGCCTGTACCGCGAACGCCTGCCGAAGATTCTCGGCCAGGCCGGTTCCGTGACCACAGTCGATCCGAAAGACGACTCCCGCTTGATCATTCAGGGAGCCGAACAATGAGCGCACCCATGCTGACCTCCGCCGAGCAGCGCAGTGCTGCGCGGCAATTGACCCTGGCCATGCTGGCCCTCGGTTTGCTGGTGCTGGGCCTGGTGTGGCGCTGGCTGGCGCCGGATCAAAGCGGGGTCAGCCAGTTGCTGCTGGGGGTTGCCTCGCTGTTGGTGGCCGTGCCGGTGATGCGTTCGGCGTGGTACAGCCTGCGCTTTCCGAGCCTGCATGGGATCACCGACCAACTGATCGCCCTGGCCATGCTTGGGGCCTGGGCCACTGGAGATCTGCTGACGGCCGCACTGTTGCCGATCATCATGATCTTCGGCCACGTGCTCGAAGAGCGCAGCGTGATCGGCTCCCAGGAGGCGATCCATGCCCTGGGCAAACTGACCCGCAGCCATGCGCGGCTGGTGCAGGCCGATGGCAGCATCGTCGAGGTGGATAACGGCACGCTGCACACCGGCGATATTGTCGAAGTGCGCGCCGGCGACCGTGTGCCCGCCGATGGCGTGGTGCTGTCGGGCCAGGCGAGCCTGGACACCGCACCGATTACCGGCGAGTCGGTGCCGCTGGAAGCGAGTGCCGGCGTGCAGGTGTTTGGCGGCGCGATCAACCTCGACGGCTTGCTGCGCCTGGAAGTGACGCGCACCGGGCATGAATCCACGTTGGGCAAAGTCATCGCGCTGATGCAGAACGCCGAGCGCTCCAAACCGCCGATCACGCGGCTGCTGGAGCGCTATGCCGGCAGCTATATGGTGTTGGTGCTGCTGCTGGCGGCGGTCACCTGGTTTGTCACCAACGACGCGCAGGCGATGCTGGCGGTGCTGGTGGCGGCGTGCCCGTGTGCGTTGGTGCTGTCGGCGCCGGCCACGGCGATTGCCGGGATCGCGGTCGCGGCGCGGCATGGGATTTTGATTCGCAGCTCGGCGTTTCTGGAGGAGCTGGCGGACCTGACCTCGTTGGTGGTCGACAAGACCGGCACCCTGACCTATGGCACCCTGCGCCTGCAATCCATCGAGACCACTGCGCCGGATCGGCAACGGTTGCTGAACCTGGCCGCCAGCCTCGGCTCGGCCAGCAGCCACCCGGTCAGCCGCGCGTTGGCGGGGTTGGCGACGCAGGAACAATTGCCGGGGCTGACCGATATTCGTGAACGCCAGGGCCTGGGCGTAGTGGCGCAGACCGCTCAGGGCGAAGCGGCGCTGGGGCGGCCGGAGCTGTTCGAGCAGTTGGGCATCGTCACCACACCGGTGCCGACTCACGACGGCCCGATTGCCGGGTTGGCGCTGGACGGCCAGTTCCTCGCCTGGCTGCTGCTGGCCGACCGCGTCAAACCGGAAGCGCGCCAGGCGCTGCAAGAGTTGCGCGACCTCGGCCTGGGCCGCCAACTGCTGCTGACCGGCGACCGTCAGAGCGTGGCCGACAGCCTGGCGCTGGACGTGGGCATCAGCGACGTCCAAGCCCAGGCGCTGCCGGAAGACAAGCTCAACCGCGTGCTGGGCGAGATCGGTAGCGGCTTTCGCCCGATGGTGGTGGGCGACGGCATCAACGATTCCCTGGCGCTCAAGGCCGGTGTGGTCGGCGTGGCCATGGGCGCAGGCGGCGCCGACATCGCGCTGGCCTCGGCGGACGTGGTGCTGATCGGCAGCGACCTGCGGCGCCTGGGCACCTGTGTGCGCTTGAGTCGCCAGTGCCGGCAGACGTTGCAGGTCAACGTGATCATCGGCCTGGGCTGGACGCTGGCGATCGTGGTGTTCGCCGCGTTTGGCTGGTTGGGCGCTGCCGGGGCGATGATCGCTGCGGTGTTGCATAACCTCAGCACCTTGCTGGTACTGGGCAACGCCGGGCGTTTGCTGCGCTTCCAGGAGCCGTTGTTGACGCTCGAAGAATAAATTTCGAGCTTGTTGTAACGCCAGCCGGGCACCTCTCTCTAGTGGTGTGTCGAGACCGCACACTCCGTGCGGTCCGACACCCCTACTGATCTTTTGAGGACTACAACAATGAACATCAAGAACGCCGTTTCCGGTGCTGCCCTGGCTATCGCTGCCGCCACTATGTTTGCCGGTGTCGCCACCCAGGCTCAAGCCGCCGACGCGACTGTTCACTGCTACGGCGTGACTTCCTGCAAAGGTATGAACGACTGCAAGACCGCAGAAAACGCCTGCAAGGGCCAGGCCGTCTGCAAGGGCCACGGCTTCAAGGCCATGACCAAGGCCGCGTGCGATGCGGCGGGCGGTAAAGTCGGCGAGTAAACGAGTGCACCCGCAGCGGTTGCCGTCCACCGCTGCGGACACTTTGCCCAGGAGTGTCTTATGTCCACTTCCCTTGCGAGCCTCGGTTACGGCCTGGGTCTGCGCAACCAGTACTACCAACAGATCCTTGAACAGTCGCCGGCCGTGGATTGGTTCGAAGTGATCTCCGAGAATTATCTGGTGCAAGGCGGCAAGGCCTTGTACTACCTGGACGCGATCGCCGAGCGTTATCCGTTGGTGATGCACGGCGTGTCCCTGTCCATCGGCGGGCCCCACGCCCTCGATCTCGATTACCTGAAACAGATCAAGCAGCTGGCCGAGCGTATCCAGCCGGCGTGGGTGTCCGATCACCTGTGCTGGAGCCGCGGCAGCGCGCACCAGTTGCATGACCTGTTGCCGCTGCCTTACACCGAAGAGAGTCTCTACCACGTCGCCGCCCGCGTGCGCCAAGTGCAGGATGTGTTGCAGCGTCCGCTGGTGCTGGAAAATGTCTCCAGCTATGTGCGCGCCCAGGCGGATGAGTTGACCGAGTGGGAATTCCTCAATGCCCTGGCCCACATGTCGGGCTGCCAGTTGTTGCTGGACGTGAACAATGTGTATGTCAGCTCGCGTAACCATGGCTTCGACGCGTGGACGTTTATTCGCAACCTGCCGCCGCAGAGTATCCGGCAATTGCACCTGGCCGGGCATATGGACTACGGCGACTATGTGGTCGATACCCATGACCACCCGGTGTGCGATCCGGTATGGGCGCTGTATCAGCAGACCCTGGAGCACTTGGGGCCGGTTTCGACGCTGTTGGAGCGCGACGACCATTTCCCGCCGTTCGAAGAACTGCTCACCGAGCTGGGCAAGGCCCGTGAACTAGGGGCCAGCGCCCTGGCCAGGAGGCCGCTATGCGCCTGACCGAATGGCAATTGGCCTTTGAGCAGCACCTGCTTGCCGACACTTCAGTCGCCGACACCGGCTTCGCCGCCACGTTGCTGGGCGGGCCGAGCCTGGACGTAGACACGGGCCTGGCGATTTACCACAACGCCTATCGTGCGCGGTTGCACGAAGTGTTGCGTCATGACTTCGGCGCAGTCTGGTATTGGCTGGGGGATGAGGAGTTTGCGTTGCTCGCCGAGGCCTACGTGCGGCGCTATCCATCGGCCCATTACAGCCTGCGTTGGTTTGGCGAGCGTTTTGCCGCGTTTATCGTCGAGCACTTGGTGGCCGAACAGAGTGCGCCACTGGCCGAGCTGGCGCGTTTGGAATGGGCGTTCACCCTGGCGTTCGATGCGCCCCAGGGCGAACCGCTGAGCCTGAATACGATGGCGCTGCTGTCACCTGAGGATTGGCCGGATTTGCGCGTCAGCCTGGCGCCTTCGGTGCAACAGCTGATTTGCCACTTCAATAGCGTGGCGATCTGGCGTGCGAGCAAGGATCAAGCGGATTTCCCTGGCAGCCAAGCCTTGGACACGGCGCGCATCTGCCTGGTGTGGCGCCACCAGAATGTGTGCCGCTACCGCAGCCTGGAACCGGCCGAAGCGTGCGCCTTGGCGGGGATGGTGAGCACCGGCTGGAGCTTTTCCGAGCTGTGCGGCGAGTTGGCTGCCACCTATTCGGAGGGCGCTCCGCTACAGGCTGTTACATGGTTGAAACAGTGGGTCGAGGAGGGCTTGCTCGAGCGCCAGGCGCCATAGTGACGGGCTATCAGATCGATAGCCTCCTACTTGTCTTGGGATGGTCTACCCTCTTTTCAGACGTCTGAAACAAGGGGGGACTACTCATGCTCGCGCAACTTCCACCGGCCTTACAGAATCTTCAGCTGCCGCTGCGTCTTCGACTCTGGGATGGCCATGAATTCAACTTGGGCCCCGAGCCCAGTGTGACCATCGTGGTGAAGGACCCCACGGTCGTGCCGAAACTGACCCATCCGACGCTCGACCTACTGGGCGAAGCTTTCATCGAGGGCAAACTGGAGCTGGAAGGCTCCATCAGCGAAGTGATCCGGGTATGCGATGAGTTGAGCTCTGCCCTGGTCGACGATGACGAGGGCACCCGCCCGGTGCGCTCGATCCACGATAAGGCTACAGACGCGGCGGCGATTTCCTACCATTACGACCTGTCCAACGCGTTCTACCAGCTGTGGCTGGACCAGGACATGGCGTACTCCTGCGGTTATTTCGAAACCGGCAGCGAATCCATCGATCAGGCCCAGCAAGACAAATTCCGCCACCTGTGCCGCAAGTTGCGCTTGCAGCCGGGCGAGTACTTGCTCGACGTCGGCTGTGGCTGGGGCGGGCTTGCGCGGTTTGCGGCGCGGGAGTTCGGGGTCAAGGTATTTGGCATCACCCTGAGCAAAGAGCAACTGGAACTGGCCCGCGAGCGGGTGAGCGCCGAAGGCCTGGCGGACCAGGTCGACCTGCAACTGCTCGATTACCGCGACCTGCCCCAGGACGGGCGTTTCGACAAAGTGGTAAGCGTGGGCATGTTTGAACACGTCGGCCACGCCAACCTGGCGCAGTACTGCCAGACCCTGTTTGGCGCGGTGCGCGAAGGCGGCCTGGTGATGAACCACGGCATCACCGCCAAGCACACCGACGGCCGCCCGGTGGGGCGCGGCGCCGGCGAGTTTATCGAGCGGTATGTGTTCCCCAATGGCGAGTTGCCGCATTTGGCGATGATGACCGCCGAGCTTAGTGAGGCCGGGCTGGAAGTGGTCGATGTCGAAAGCCTGCGCTTGCACTACGCACGCACGCTGGACCATTGGAGCGAGCGCCTGGAGGACAACCTGGAGGCCGCGGCGAAGATGGTGCCTGAGCAGGCGTTGCGGATCTGGCGGTTGTACCTGGCCGGGTGCGCCTATGCGTTTGCCCGGGGCTGGATAAATCTGCATCAAATCCTTGCACTCAAGCCCCATGCAGATGGCAGCCATGAACTGCCTTGGACGCGTGACGATATTTATCGAGGGTGAGGGATGTTTTCCCAGGTCAATGTTGTCGGGTCTTCCACGGTGTTTTTGTAACGGTGGAAGACGCCGTGCTGTTTGGCTGGGTTTTGATCGTTTTGTATATACAGCTGCTGGGTAAATACGTTGGTTGCCTGGCTAAAGGTTAAATCATGGCGAGCCAGGTATGCGCCCCAGTCGGTGGATGGCAGTGAGATAAAAGATATTCCCCAGCGTGGATCGTTCATATCGCCGACGATCACGAAGACGCCCCAATGGCGTTCGCCGGGTGAGAGGATAAGGTAGATGCCATTGTCGTAGAGATAGACCGCTGCCCGGTCGAAGGGCTTGTCTGGGTACAGCACTTTGTAGTGCAAATACAGGATGTCGGTTGGCTTGCCGATCTCCACGACGATCGAGGGGGCGCTTTGGGTGGCTTTCATGAAGGGCTCCAATTGTCATAAGTGACAGGTTGAAGCCTAGAGCAGGGGCGGCTGGAGAAGACGCCGTTTGTCGTATCGAGACATTTTCCAGGCCAATTGCCGCTGTCACTTACAAAATGGGTGAAATCAGCCGCGCCACCCGCATGCCCAATTGTTGCAGGCGCCGAGTCTCGCGGCTTTCTTCCTGGCTGACCTCGTGAGCCAGGGCAAAGTCGTCCAGCAGCATCCGTTCCACTTCATGGGCGAAGGCTTCATCCACCGTCAGCAACATCACTTCAAAATTCAGCCGGAATGAACGGTTGTCCATATTCGCACTGCCGATGGCGCTGATTTCGCTGTCCACCAGCACCACCTTCTGATGCAGAAAACCCGGCGTGTAGCGGAACACACGCACGCCGGCGCGTACCGCTTCGATCGCATACAGGCTGGAGGCCGCGTAGACGATGCGGTGGTCGGGGCGCGACGGCAGCAGCAGGCGCACGTCGACGCCGCGCAATACCGCCAGGCGCAGGGCGGCGAACACCGCTTCGTCGGGGATGAAGTACGGGCTGGTGATCCACACGCGTTCGGTGGCGGCGTGGATAGCCTCGACGAAGAACAGCGAGCAGGTTTCATACGGGTCGGCCGGGCCGCTGGCGAGCAGTTGGCAAAGCACGCCGTCTTCCGGGTAGGTGTCCGGCAGGATCAATGGCGGCAGTTCCCGTGCGGCCCAGAACCAGTCTTCGGCAAACGACTCCTGCATGCACGCCACCACCGGGCCTGTGACCTGCACGTGGGTATCGCGCCAGGGTGCCAGCGGCGGCTTTTGGCCGAGGTATTCATCGCCGACGTTATGCCCGCCGACAAACCCGGTGACGCCGTCCACCACCACGATCTTGCGATGGTTGCGGAAGTTGACCTGGAAGCGATTGAGCCAGCCGCTGCGGGTGGCGAAGGCCTTGACCTGTACCCCGGCGTCACGCAGGGATTGCACATAACGGTGGGGCAGGGCGTGGCTGCCGATGCGGTCGTACAGCACGTAAATGGCTACGCCCTGAGCGGACTTTTCCTTCAATAGAGCGTGCAACTGCCTGCCAAGCTCGTCGTCATGAATGATAAAGAACTGGAACAGCACCGCCGTTTTTGCCTGGCGGATGGCGTCGAAAATCGCGCTGAAGGTGGCGTCGCCATTGATCAACAAGCGCACGTCGTTGTTGGCCAGGCACGGCATGCGTCCCAGTTTGGGCATGGCGCGCAGCGAGGCGTAGGCGCTGGAGTTGCGCGCGGCGAGGGCTTCCTCGACCCACGGGCGCCAGTTCAGCTCGGTGATGGCGGTGTGCATTTCCTGGTTGGCCTGGCGGCGTGCCTGGATGTAGGCGTCGAAGGTGCTGCGGCCAAAGATCAGGTAGGGGATCAGCGTGAGATAAGGCATGAACATCAGCGACAAGGCCCAGGCGATCGAGCCTTGCGCGGTCCTGACGGTCAGCACCGCGTGGAGCGCGGCGAGGGTCCCGAGAAAGTGCAGCGTGGCGATGACGTAGGCGAGCAGGTGTGGGCCAAAGAAATCCATGGACGACGTTACTCCAGACAATCCAATGCCTAACAGACCATGTCTGGTGACGAATGTCGCTATTTTCTTTGCCGTGCAACACTGACCGCTTTGCGGCGTCTAACGCCCACAATTACCCAGGAGTTACCCGATGAATGCACGTCTGCTCTGCTTAGCCATGGTTGTTGGTTTGTCGCTGCCGGTGGCAGCACAGGCGCAGATGCTGGCGCCAGGCTTGTGGGAATTGACCACCAGCAATATGAAAGTCGATAACCAGGAGCTGCCGGACTTGTCGCTGATCCTCGGTCAGCTCAAGCAACAGATGACCCCCGAACAGCGCGCCATGCTGGAAAAGCAGGGCATCACCATGGCCGGCAAAGGCGTGCAGGTGTGCCTGACTCCGGCGCAGGTCGCCTCGGATTCGATCCCCCTGACCGACCCGCAATCGGGCTGCAAGCAGCAAGTGACCGACAAGACCGGCAACCAGTGGAAGTTCCGCTTCAGTTGCCCGAAAGCCCAGGGCACCGGCGTGGCGACCTTCCAGAGCCAGAAGGAATTCACCACCACCGTCAACGGCACCTTCAATGCCACCGGCATCCAGCAGAAGGGCAGCCTGGACAGCCACGCACAGTGGCTGGGCAACGATTGCGGTACGGTCAAACCCCGCGCTTAACGCAAAAAGTGCAGGGGCAAGCCCTGGCAGCTGTCGACCACCTGGCCGTTGTGCCACGCCAGGTGGCCCGAGACCAGGGTGGTGCTGACGCTATGGCGAAAGCTGCGCCCGGCGAAGGGCGTCCAGCCGCAGCGGCCAAGGATCGCTTGGCTGCTCACCGGCTTGCCGGCAGGCTCGGGCTGGATCAACACCAGGTCGGCCCAATAACCTTCACGCAGGTAGCCGCGATCGGGGATGGCAAACAGGTCGGCCACGCGATGACTGGTCTTCGCCACCAGGGTGGTCAGGGGCAGATGCCCATCGGCCACCAACTCCAATAACGCCGGCAGTGCATGCTGCACCAGGGGCAAACCCGACGGCGCCTCACGATACCCCAACTGTTTTTGCGCCCAGGTATGCGGCGCATGGTCAGTGCCGATCACATCCAGACGTTCACTCAACAAGGCCAGGCGCAGCGCGTCGCGGTCGGCGCGGGTCTTGATCGCCGGGTTGCATTTGATCTGGTGGCCGAGGCGGTGATAGTCGCGGTCGTCGAACAGCAAGTGGTGGATGCAGACTTCAGCGCTAATGCGCTTTTCCGCCAGCGGTTTGTCTTCGAACAACGCCAGCTCACGGGCGCTGGTCAGGTGCAGGACATGCAGGCGGGTGCCGTGGCGCTTGGCCAATTCCACCGCAAAGGACGACGAGCGATAGCAGGCATGCGCATCGCGGATCAGCGCGTGGGCGACGGCGGGGATGTGCTCGCCAAAGCGCTCGCGCAGGCGCTGTTCGTTGGCCAGGATGCTTGGCGTGTGTTCGCAGTGGGCCAGCAGGATGGTCGGTACTTCGGCAAACAGGCGCTCGAGGATGCGCGGATCGTCCACCAGCATATTGCCGGTGGAGGCGCCCATGAACACTTTGACGCCGGCCACTTCACGCGGGTCGAGGGCGGCGACGGTGTCGAGGTTGTCGTTGCTTACGCCGAAGTGAAAGGCGTAATTGGCCACCGAGTGCAGCGCGGCGCGGCGTTTTTTATCGGCCAGGGCCTCGAGGGTGAGGGTGGCCGGGCTGGTGTTGGGCATGTCCATGAAGCTGGTGATACCGCCGGCCACCGCCGCGCGGGATTCACTGTAGAAGCTGCCTTTGTCCGGCGCGCCGGGTTCGCGAAAGTGCACCTGGTCATCGATCATGCCCGGCAGCAGCCACTGGCCCTGGGCATCGATGGCCACGGGCGCGTTGCAGCCTTCGATGCTGCCGGCGATTTTCTCGATGCGGCCATTGGCGATCAGCACATCGGCGTCGAATTGCTGGCCTTCATTCACCAGGCGGGCGTTGCGGATCAGCAGGCGGCTCATGGCTCAGAACTCGTTTTGCAGGGCTTTGTAGCCGCGCACCAGGTCGACGTTGGTGCGCGCGACGTCTTCGGAAAATTCCGAGGCGCTGACGCTCACTGGCGGAAACTGCGACAGGTCGGTGTTGGGCCCGATGCGGGTGGTGGAGGGTACGTAGAACGTGTCGGGCAAGTCGCGACCGTCGACCACCGAGTTGTGGCGCACCACGCAGCCATCGCCCACGGCGCAGTTGAACAGCACGCTGTTGAAGCCGATGAACACGCGGTCGCCAACGGTGCAGGGGCCGTGGACGATGGAGCGGTGGGCGATGGAGGTGAACTCGCCGATGGTCACGGCGGCGCCGGACTTGGAGTGGATCACCACGCCGTCCTGGATGTTGGAGTTGGCGCCGATGGTGATCGGGTCCATGGCGCCGCTGGCGTCGACCTCGTCGGCGCGGATCACGGCGTAGGGGCCGACGAAGACGTTCTCACCGATTATCACCTTGCCGCAGATGATGGCGGTCTTGTCGACGTAGGCCGATTCGGCAATCACTGGCAGATCGCCGGAAGGGTTTTTGCGGATCATGCTGAGGGCTCCGTGATGATGTGGATGAGGTCGCCGTCGATAGCGTTGTAGAAGCAGGTGGGTCGGCCGGTGTGACAGGCCGGGCCGTGCTGGTCGACGATCAGCAGCACGGCATCGCCGTCGCAGTCCAGGCGCGCTTGCACCAACTGTTGCCTGTGGCCGGAAGATTCGCCTTTGCGCCACAGCCGCTGGCGCGAGCGCGACCAGTAGCAGACCTGGCCGGTGGCGAGGGTTTCGTCGAGGGCCTGGCGGTTCATCCAGGCCAGCATCAGCACTTCGCCGCTGCCGTATTGCTGGGCGATGGCCGCGATCAGGCCGTCGCTGTTCCACGCCAGCGCGTCGAGCACCTGATCGAGTGGAAAGCGGCTGCCGAGGGCAGCCCCTTCCAGGTCGAGCATGTGCAGGCTCATGGCTTGCTCAGGGCGGCGCACAGGGTGTCGAGGTTGTATTCGAACAGCCCGGTGAAGGTGCTGGCCGGGCCTTCGGCGGCGAGGGCGTCGGAGTACAGCGTGCCGCCGATCTGCGCGCCGCTTTCGTCAGCGATCTGCTTGAGCAGGCGCGAGTCCTTGATGTTTTCCATGAACACGGCCTTGACCTTGTCTTTGCGGATCTGGGTGATCAGCGCGGCAACTTCGGCGGCGGATGGCTCACGTTCGGTGGACAGGCCTTGGGGCGCGAGGAACTGAATCCCGTAGGCCTGGCCCAGGTAGCCGAAGGCGTCATGGGAGGTGACGATGCGGCGGTTGCCGGCTGGCAGCGCGCCGAACTTGGCCTTGGCTTCGGCGAGCAGGCGGTAGATTTCTTTCAGGTAGGTTTGGCTGTTGCGCTGGTAGTCGGCTTTGTTGGCCGGGTCGGCGGCGATCAGGGCCTTGGTGATGTTGTTCACATAGATTTCAGCGTTGGCCAGGTTGTGCCAGGCGTGCGGGTCGGGGATGGTTTCGCCGTCCTCGTCCATGGTGTGGGAAATCACGCCTTTGCTGGCGGTCACTACGGTGGCTTTGGTTTCGGTGCTGGTCACCAGGCGGTCCAGCCACGGCTCGAAGCCCAGGCCGTTCTTGATGATGATCTTGGCCTTGAGCAGCGCCTTGGCGTCGTCCGGTGACGGCTCGTAGGTGTGGGCATCGGCGTCCGGGCCGACCATGTTACTGATCTGGATGTGCTCGCCACCGATCTGGTGGGTGATGTCATCGAGAATACTGAAGCTGGTGACCACCTGGAGTTTGTCGGCCGCCTGGGCCATCGACAGCGGCAGCAGAAGGCTGAACAGTACGAGTAAAGCGCGCATCGGGAAACACCTCATTGGGATGACAGCAAGGGCGGGCGGCGCAGCAGGCCGTGCACCGGACCGAAGACCACGGACAGCAGATACCCGGCGCCAGCCACCAGCACGATGGCCGGGCCGCTGGGCAACGAGTAGTAGAACGACAGCAACAAGCCAAGCCACACCGACAGGCATCCCAGCACCGCCGATACCGCGATCAACACCGGCAGGCGCCGGCTCCAGAAACGTGAAGCAATGGCCGGCAACATCATCAGGCCCACCACCATCAAGGCGCCGATGGCCTGGAAACCGATGACCAGGTTCAGCACCACCAGCGTCAGGAACAGCCCGTGGGCGAGTGGGCCGAGGCGGCTGACGGTTTGCAGGAACAGCGGGTCGAGGGTGTCCAGCAGTAGCGGTTTGTAGATCGCCGCCATGGCGATCAGGCTGAAGCCTGTGACCCAGAGCATGCCGGTGAGGGTGGTCTGATCCACCGCCAGGGCGGAGCCGAACAGCAGGTGCAGCAGGTCCAGGCGTTTGCCGGCCAGACCGAGGATGAGCACACCGGCGGCCAGGGAGATGGGGTAGATGGCGGCGAGGCTGGCGTCTTCGCGCAGGCCGGTGCGGCGGGTGATCCACGCGGACAGGCCAGCCATGCTCAGCCCGGCGCCGAGGCCGCCGATCGTCAACGCGGGTAGGCTGAGGCCGGCGAACCAGAAACCAAGGGCCGCGCCGGGCAGGATGCCGTGGGCCACGGCGTCACCGATCAGGCTCATGCGCCGCAGGATCAGGAACACACCGAGCGGCGCGGTGCTGCAGGCGAGCACGAGCCCGCCGAGCAGTGCGCGGCGCATGAATACGAAGTCGACGAAGGGCATCCACAGGTGGGCGGCGAGGTGCATCAGGCCACCTGCATATGTGGTTGGGGGCGGATCAGGGTTTTGCTGTCGCCGAACACGCAGCCGCTGCTTTTGATTTGCACCACTTGCTGGGTGTGTTGGCGCACGGAGGCCAGGTCGTGACAGACCACGATCAGCGTGCGGCCCGCAGCGTGCCAGGCGTGGATGTGTTTCCAGCATAGTGCCTGGCCGTCTTCGTCGAGGGCGGCGTGGGGTTCGTCGAGCAGCAGGATGGGCGCTTCGGCGAGGCTCATGCGGGCAAGCAGGGCGCGCTGCAATTCGCCGCCGGACAACGCCATCAACGGGCGCTGTTGCAGGCCGCTGAGGCACCAGTCTTCCAGGACCGCCTCAAGGCGTTGGCTGCGTTGTTGCGGGGTGAGCTGCGAGCCCCAGAAGCCGGCGGCGACCAGCTCTTGCAGGCTGATGGGGAACTGGCGGTCGAGGTGTTGTTGCTGCGGCAGGAACGACAGGCCACCGCGCCGTGGAACCTCCACGCTGACTTTGCCCGCCAGCGGTTTTTGCAGGCCGGCGATGACTTTGAGCAGGCTGCTTTTGCCGGTGCCGTTGGCGCCGATGATCCCGGTGAGGCTGCCTTTTTCCAGGGTGAGGTCCAGGGCGGGAGTCAGCGGCTGGCCCGGGGCGCCCCAACGTAATGCGGTGCAGGTAATCATGCAGGGTGTCTCGTCCAGCGGCTTTCAGCCACGGCATCGTGCGCGTGCAGGCTTTCGGCGTGGATCACTTTCAGGTGGAAGGCTTTGACGGCATCCGAGCGTTTCAAGGCGAGGTTCAGGCGGCGTGCGGCGTCTTCGCAGAACATCAGGTTCTGCCCGTTGGCCAGGGCGAAGGCTTGTTCGTCGGCACGTTTTACGGCGGTTTGCACGGCGGTGCCGAGGGCGGCTTCGGCGCTGTCGATCAGGTCGGTGAAGGGCAGTTGATCGCCTTGCAGATGGATGTGCAGTTGCGCGCTGCTGCGCTGGCTGTGGGGTGTGGCGACGATGCCGTTGGCGCTGCCGAGCCAGGTCAGTAGGTCTTCGTGCTTGAGCGGGGCGTTGCCGAAATCCTCAAGAAATTGCTGCTGAATCAACTGCCTGGCGAGGGCGGCGGAGCAGGGGCAGGTTGAGGAGTAGGTAACGTCAATTTTTAGTTCCACGTGGAACATCTGGTTTTCCAGGCGCGCTTCGATGCTCACCGGGTAGCCTTTCCAGCCCGTCAGCGGGCTGACCAATGCCGGGCGTTTGAGCAGCAAATCGCTGTGGATGCGCAGGTAGGCGTTCTTAGATAAACCTTCATGTGTGTCGAGGAAACGCTGCAGTACATTACGCAGAAGTGCCGGCGTGAGGGGCTGCTGCTCAAGCATCTCCAGCGCCAGGTACAGGCGTGACATATGAATGCCACGGGCCTCGCCATCGTCCAGGCTGACGCCGGCATCCGCGCTGGCGGTGAGGCGTTGGCCGTCGACGAGGATCGGCAGGGCGATGCCGCACATGCCGACCCAGTCGAGTGGCAAGGCTTGGCGTGAAGCCTGCGCGGCAATATCCGGCAGAGTCAGCGCATTCATGGGCAGGTCCATCGTTGGAAGTAAAAAGACATGTTATATTATAACTATTGAGTCGACGATGATTTTTCTGCTCCGGTCTTTTTTCAGTCATGTCGAGTAGGGACGCTCCTTTTATCTGCGGTATTTTTCATGCACAGACGTCAGCTCCTTAACCTGCTGCTGGTCAGCCCGCTGTTCACCTTGCCGTTTACGGCCCACGCCACGCAGATCAGCAATGCACGCCTATGGCGCTCGGAAGACAAGCTGCGGCTGGTGTTCGACCTCAGCGGTCCGGTGCAGTACAAGACCTTTTCCCTGACCTCGCCGGAACGCTTGATCATCGACCTCAGTGGCGCGGGGCTGAGCGGAGATTTCTCGCAGTTGGCCTTGAAGAACAGCGGCATCACTTCGATCCGCTCGGGGCATTTCGGCAAGGCCGATACCCGTATCGTGCTGGACTTGGCGGCGCCGATGCGGCTCAACAGCTTTCTATTGCCGCCGCAGGACGGCCAGGGCCATCGCCTGGTACTGGACCTGACCAGCGCCACCCAGGCACCTCGTCAAATCGCCGCCGAACCGGCACGGTCCGTAGATAAGGCACACCCCAAGCGCGACATCATCGTGGTGGTCGACCCCGGCCACGGCGGCAAAGACCCCGGCGCCATCGGCTCCAAAGGCCAGCGTGAAAAAGACGTGGTGCTGTCCATCGCCCAACTGCTGGCCAAACGTTTGAAGCGCGAGAAAGGCTTCGACGTAAAGCTGGTACGCAACGACGACTTCTTCGTGCCGCTGCGCAAACGTGTGGACATCGCCCGTCAGCACAAGGCCGACATGTTCATTTCGGTGCATGCGGATGCGGCGCCACGGCTGACGGCCTCGGGCGCCTCGGTGTATGCGTTGTCTGAAGGCGGCGCGACGTCTGCCACCGCACGTTTCATGGCCCAGCGCGAAAACGGTGCCGACCTGTTGGGGGCTACCACCCTGCTCAATCTCAAGGACAAGGACCCGATGCTGGCCGGGGTGATTCTGGATATGTCGATGAACGCCACCATCGCCTCCAGCCTGCAACTGGGCAGCTCGATCCTGGGCAGCCTGGAAGGCATCACCACCCTGCATCAGAAGCGCGTGGAGCAGGCCGGTTTTGCGGTGCTCAAATCACCGGATGTACCGTCGATCCTGGTGGAGACCGGGTTTATCTCCAATGCCAGGGACGCCGAGCGGCTGGTCACGGCGCGTCATCAACAGGCGGTTGCAGACGGCTTGTTCGACGGCCTGAAAAAGTATTTCGAGAAGAACCCGCCGATGAACAGCTACATGGCCTGGGCCCAGGAACAGAAGAGTGGCCAGGTCTAACAGCCCGTTATCCGGCTACAGGTGAATTTGGCGCTGCTCCCACCGGAACTGGAGAACCTGTTTATGGTGGTCCAGCCCACGCGCCGCGTGTAGCCGACCCACGCCTCACCGTCCGAAGCCAGCCCGGTAAAAAACGTCAGTTGCCCATAACGGCTGTTGGTCTGTGCCCACCGACGTTTGCCGATCACCTCGAAGCCGCGCAGATAGGTGGTGCTGCCGACCGTCGCCACGCTATAGGCGTTGCCCTGGGGGTCTACACAGGCCAGCAGATTGGCGCTGCGCGAGCATTTCGCCAGCAGGCTCGGCGCTTGGGCGCAGGCAGGTCCTGCCGCTGCCAACAACAGGGCGCATACCAGATATTTCATAAGGCTTCTCAGGGGCGCAGAGGCTCAAGCATTGCGCCCTTCGTCATGTCGAGCAAGGGGGATTGGCTTATTTGTATTGTTATACTATAACATTAAGCCACAGCCTGACCCGTGAACCGCTCCCCATGACTGAACAAGACCTGCTGGCCCAACCGCCCGCCGACTACATGAACGAAGCCCAGCAAGGCTTCTTCCGCGAGCTGTTGCTGGCTCAGCGCAATGAGCTGCAAGCGCGCATCGACGCCGAGTTCCAGCTGCTGCGCGAGCAGGAACCCAACAGCGACCCGGCGGACGTCGGCAGCGCCGAAGAACAGCGCCAATGGCAACTGCGCCTGCTGGAGCGGGAAAAGAAGCTGTTGGACAAGATCGACGAGGCCTTCGAACGGCTGGCCCGCGGTGAATACGGCTGGTGCCGTGAAACCGGCGAGCCTATCGGCCTACAGCGCTTGTTGCTACGTCCTACCGCCACCCTGTGTATCGAAGCCAAAGAACGTGAAGAGCTGCGCGAACGCCATAAACGGGCGATTTGACCGGCCAACCCTGATGAGGAATACCTGATGTCCAATCGTCTCCCCGTGACTGTGTTGTCCGGCTTTCTCGGCGCCGGTAAAAGCACGCTGCTCAACTATGTCCTGCGCAATCGCGAAAACCTGCGGGTGGCGGTGATCGTCAACGACATGAGTGAAATCAACATCGACGGCAGCGAAGTTCAGCGCGACGTCACCCTCAACCGTTCCGAAGAGAAACTGGTCGAGATGAGCAACGGCTGCATCTGCTGCACCTTGCGCGAAGACTTGCTGCTGGAAGTCGGAAAACTCGCCAAGGAAGGTCGCTTCGATTACCTGCTGATCGAATCCACCGGCATCTCCGAACCGCTGCCCGTGGCCGAAACCTTCACCTTTCGCGATGAAAACGAACAAAGCCTGGCCGACATCGCACGCCTGGACACCATGGTCACCGTGGTCGACGGCATGAACTTCCTGCTCGATTACCAGGCCGCCGAAAGCCTCGCCTCGCGCGGTGAAACCCTCGGTGAAGAGGATGAACGCTCGATCACCGACCTGCTGATCGAGCAGATCGAGTTCGCCGATGTGATCCTCATCAGCAAGATCGACCTGATCAGCAGTCGCGAACGCGAAGAGCTGATGGCGATCCTTGAACGCCTCAACGCCCAGGCCGAGATCATCCCGATGGTCATGGGTGAAGTGCCGTTGCACAAGATCCTCAACACTGGCCGTTTCGACTTTGAACGCGCCGCCCAGGCTCCGGGTTGGTTGCAGGAACTGCGTGGTGAACATGTGCCGGAAACCGAAGAGTACGGCATCGCTTCCACCGCCTACCGTGCGCGCCGGCCGTTCCATCCGCAGCGTTTTTTCGACTTCATCGACCGCCCTTGGGTGAACGGCAAACTGCTGCGCTCCAAGGGGTTTTTCTGGCTGGCCAGCAAGCACCAGGACGCCGGCAGTTGGTCCCAGGCGGGTGGCTTGATGCGCCATGGGTTTGCCGGGCGCTGGTGGCGCTTCGTGCCAAAAAGCCAGTGGCCCCAGGACGAAGAAAGCGTCGCGGCGATCATGGGTAACTGGCAGCCGAGCACCGGCGACTGCCGCCAGGAACTGGTGTTCATCGGCCAGAACATCGACTTCGCACACATGCGCGCCGAGCTGGACGCGTGCTTGCTCACTGACGAAGAAATGGCCCTGGGAGTCGAAGGTTGGCGCTTGCTGGCCGACCCTTTTGGCCCTTGGTTTGAGCAGGCAGCCTGATGCTGGCCCCGGTAATTGCCCTGCGCCCCGTTATTCGCCAGAGCGCTGGTGAAACCCCGCTGGTGCTCGCTGAAATCCTTGAAGATGGCGTCAACCTGGCGCTGTGGCAGCGGCAGTTGCCGCTGCACATCGCCGAATTCGGCGCCTTGCTGGTGGCGCTCAACGAGCCCTTGGCGGATTCCATGGTCATCGAGCTCAACAGCGAAGATGCCACGGCGAACTTGCACGGTTTGGCGGCCAGTTGTCGCGATCTTGAAGGCTACGAAGGTTTTATCGCCGACGTGTCATGGCTGGTCAGCGCGTTTGCCTGCCTGCTGGGCGCCAAGCGCATTGGCGTGCGCCTGCGCTTGTTGGACAAGGCCATGTGCCCGCGTTTTCACGTCGATCACGTGCCGGTGCGGCTGATCACCACCTACGCTGGCATCGGCAGCCAGTGGTTGCGCGAAGGCGTGATGGATCGCCGCAAACTGAGCCAGGCGGACGCCGAGCCCAGCGAGCGCATCGAGCAGATCCACTGCGGCGAAGTCGCCCTGCTCAAGGGCACCAAATGGCACGGTAACGAAGGCTACGGTTTGATCCACCGTTCGCCGGCATTAAAAGCCGATGAGCGGCGCTTGATCCTGACACTGGATTGGCTCGCATAACCGCGTAGGATCAAACCCTCTACACGGCCTGAACGATGCCCTCCATGTTGCAGAACATTCCCACCCACGTGATTGCCGGCCCTTTGGGAGCCGGCAAGACCAGCCTGATCAAGCACCTGCTCACCCAGCGCCCGGCGGACGAGCGCTGGGCCGTGCTGATCAATGAGTTCGGGCAGATCGGCCTGGACGCTGCGCTGTTGACCCTGGATGACGATGGCATTGCCCTGGGCGAAGTGGCCGGCGGCTGCTTGTGTTGTGTGAATGGTGCGCCGTTCCAGGTAGGCCTGGGCCGCTTGCTGCGTAAGGCCAAGCCGGACCGGTTGTTTATCGAGCCGTCGGGCCTGGGCCATCCCGCGCAGTTGCTCAAGCAGCTACAGGAGGCGCCGTGGCAAAACGTGCTGGCGGTGCAACCCTGCGTACTGGTGCTGGATGCCCAAGCCCTGGCCGCGGGCAAACCTTTGCCGCAAGCCCAGCAGCAAGCGCTGGCCGGTGCCGGGCTGTTGGTCTTGAACAAGGATGAAGGGCTGGACGCTGCACAGCGTGAGGCCATCGAACGGCAATTGCCCGACTGTGCACGCTACTGGACCCGCCAGGCGCAGTTGCCGCTGGCGCAGTTGCCGGGGCTGACTATCAAGGCTGGCGCGGCTGTGGATAACTTCACTGTGCCCAAGGGGCTCGCGCAAATGCCGGCGATCTGGAGCGACCCGACGCTGCCCATCTGCCTCAGCCAGGCTCAAGAAGGCGGCTGGAGTATCGGCTGGCGCTGGCATCCGGGTCAGATATTCAGTGCCGAGCGCCTTGATCAATGGCTGTCATCCCTGAGCTGGCGTCGTGCCAAGCTGGTTATCCACAGCGCCGAAGGCTGGGTCAGCGCCAACGCTGTGGATAACAGCCCAGTCGCCTGGCAGCCCAGCGAATGGCGCCGCGATTCACGTATCGAATTGATCTTCAGCGCGCCACAGGACGTGGCGACGCTACAGGCCGCGCTGGCCGCCTGCCGTCAGTGACGGTTCTTGCTCGCGTGGTCCTGGCGCCATTGGCTGAGCTCGATCACTTCGGCGCTGGGCAGCGGCGTCTTGATCTCGAACGGGTAGGGGGCTAGTTCGATCTGCGCACTGTGGGCGCCGAATTGGGTGATGGTCCCCGGATGGCGGGTTTCGCCGGTCACGGTGAATTCGAAATTGTAGATGCGCGCCAAGCGTCGCCTCCCCTTGGCATCCTTCACAAACCCGATACGCTTGAGCGCCACGGCGCCATCGAGCAGTTCGATGTCGAGCTTGGCGCAATGCTGCTTGACCCGCTCCAACGCGCGCTCGCGCAGGCCGTGGTTGTGCCACACCCAGGCGGCAGCGGTCGCCAGCAGCATCAACACGAAGATATTTCCCAGGGTCAGCATGCGAAAAACTCCAACAAAGTGAGAGCAGCTTAACTGTGTCGCCGGTCTGTCGTACAGGCTGCGTTTAGTCGCATACTGCGCGGCCAGAATTTCATCGGTTTTACGGAAATCCCCTGCATGAAACGCACACCTCATCTGCTTGCGATCCAGTCTCATGTGGTTTTTGGCCATGCCGGAAACAGCGCCGCCGTGTTCCCCATGCAGCGGGTCGGGGTAAACGTCTGGCCGTTGAACACGGTGCAGTTCTCCAACCACACTCAGTATGGCCAGTGGGCCGGCGAAGTGTTGGCGCCGCAGCAAATTCCGGCGCTGGTGGAAGGCATCGCCGCGATTGGCGAACTGGGCAACTGCGATGCGGTGCTGTCTGGCTATCTGGGCAGTGCGGATCAGGGCCGGGCGATTCTGAACGGCGTGGCGCGCATCAAGGCCATCAACCCCAAGGCCCTTTACCTGTGCGACCCGGTGATGGGTCACCCGGAGAAAGGTTGCATCGTGCCCCAGGAAGTCAGCGATTTCCTGCTCGACGAAGCGGCTGCCATGGCCGACTTCCTGTGCCCCAACCAACTGGAGCTGGACAGTTTTGCCGGGCGCAAGCCGCAATCGCTGTTCGACTGCCTGGCAATGGCCAAGGCGTTGCTGGCACGCGGGCCAAAGGCTGTGCTGGTGAAACATTTGGATTACCCGGGCAAGTTGCCGGACGGTTTCGAGATGTTGTTGGTGACGACTGATGGCAGCTGGCACCTGCGTCGGCCATTGCTGGCGTTTCCGCGTCAGCCGGTGGGGGTGGGGGATCTGACTTCCGGGTTGTTCCTGGCTCGGGTGCTGTTGGGTGACAGCCTGGTGGCGGCCTTCGAGTTCACCGCAGCGGCGGTGCATGAAGTGCTGCTGGAAACCCAGGCGTGTGCCAGTTACGAGTTGGAACTGGTGCGGGCTCAGGATCGCATCGCCCATCCGCGTGTGCGCTTCGAAGCCACGCCGATCGGCCTGTAACACCGCACAGCAAAAATGTGGGAGCGGGCTTGCTCGCGAAAGCGGTGTGTCAGTCAAAGATGTTCCAACTGAACCACCGTATTCGCGAGCAAGCCCGCTCCCACATTTGACCCGGTTTACACCCTGGGATTGTCAGCGCCTCAGCCTTTGATTTCCTGATAACGCTTTTCCAGCTCCTGGCGAATCTGCCGACGTTGCTGGGCCTGCACGAAACGGCGCTTGTCTTCGCTGTTGTGCGGTTGCAGCGGCGGCACGGCGGCCGGTTTGCGCTGGTCGTCCACAGCCACCATGGTGAAAAAGCAGCTGTTGGTGTGGCGCACTGAGCGCTCGCGGATGTTTTCGGTCACCACCTTGATACCCACCTCCATCGAGGTGTTGCCGGTGTAGTTGACCGAGGCGAGGAAGGTCACCAGCTCACCGACATGGATCGGCTCGCGAAAAATCACTTGGTCTACGGACAATGTCACTACGTAGCGACCGGCATAACGGCTCGCGCAGGCGTAGGCCACTTCGTCGAGGTACTTGAGCAGGGTGCCACCGTGGACATTGCCAGAGAAGTTGGCCATATCAGGGGTCATCAGCACCGTCATCGACAGCTGGGCGTTTCCGGGTTCCATAGCACACTCACGGGTTGTAGGCATCTGTTGGGGGGCACCTCTGCGGGTGCTGGAATCTTTACTGCGCCATCCATAACGGGACGCCGGCGGGCGGCTTGCCGTCACGCGCTGGCCGATCTGTTTCCATATATTGCACCGGCTTTCTGCCGGAAGTCGCGGTGTTAACCTGCAAAAGCCCGTCCCAGGGCATTTCTTACGATTTCGGCAGACTTTTCCTTCCGCGCTTTGCGACATTTCAGCGGCGCGAGCGGAAGTGGGAAAAGCACCAGTACCCTCAAGGAGCCCCTCGCCATGCACGCCATCAGCTTTATCCAGGACCTGGCCGTGATCATGCTGGTGGCAGGGGTGGTCACCATCCTGTTTCATCGCTTCAAGCAGCCGGTGGTGCTGGGCTACATCGTCGCCGGCTTCATCATCGGCCCGCATACCCCGCCGTTTGGCCTGATCCACGACGAAGACACGATCAAGACCCTCGCCGAGCTGGGGGTGATCTTCCTGATGTTCTGCCTGGGCCTGGAGTTCAGCCTGCGCAAGCTGTTCAAGGTCGGGGCCACCGCGTTTATCGCGGCGTTCCTGGAGATCATCCTGATGATCTGGATCGGCTACGAGATCGGCCGCTGGTTCGACTGGAATACCATGGACTCGCTATTCCTCGGCGCGATCCTGGCAATCTCTTCCACCACCATCATCGTCAAGGCGCTCAACGACCTGAAGATGAAGAACCAACGCTTTGCCCAGTTGATTTTCGGCGTGCTGATCGTCGAAGACATCCTTGGCATCGGCATCATTGCCTTGCTGTCGAGCATCGCCGTCAGTGGCACGGTCAGCTCCGGCGAGGTGTTCTCCACCGTTGGCAAGCTGTCGCTGTTCATGATCGTCGCGCTGGTCATTGGCATCCTGCTGGTACCGCGCCTGCTGGCCTACGTGGCCAAGTTCGAAAGCAACGAGATGTTGCTGATCACCGTATTGGGCCTGTGTTTCGGTTTCTGTCTGCTGGTGGTCAAGCTGGAATACAGCATGGTGCTGGGCGCGTTCCTGATTGGCGCGATCATGGCCGAATCGAAGCAGTTGCTCGACATCGAGCGCCTGATCGAGCCGGTTCGCGACATGTTCAGTGCGATCTTCTTTGTCGCCATCGGCCTGATGATCGACCCGCATATCCTCCTGCAATACGCCTGGCCGATTGCGGTGATCACGGTGGCGGTGGTGCTGGGCAAGATGTTGTCCTGCGGCCTGGGGGCATTTATCGCCGGCAATGATGGCCGAACCTCGTTGCGAGTAGGTATGGGGTTGTCACAGATTGGTGAGTTTTCCTTCATTATCGCGGCGTTGGGGATGACGCTGCAGGTGACCAGCGACTTCCTCTACCCGGTGGCGGTGGCGGTTTCGGCGATCACAACCTTGCTCACGCCTTACCTGATCCGGGGGGCCGACCCACTGTCATTGAAGATCGCGGCGGTGATGCCCAAGCGCATGAGCCGGGTGTTCGGCCTGTACGGCGAGTGGCTGCGCAGCATTCAGCCCCAGGGTGAAGGCGCGATGCTGGCGTCGATGATCCGCAAGATCATCCTGCAAGTGGGGGTGAACCTGGCGCTGGTGGTGGCGATCTTCTTCGCCGGCAGCTTTTTTGCAGTGCGCATTGGCGGTTATCTGCAAAGCTGGATCAGTGATCCAAGCTGGCAGAAGGCGTTGATCTGGGGCGGGGCGTTGCTGTTATCGCTGCCGTTTTTGATTGCGGCTTATCGCAAGCTCAAGGCGCTGTCGATGCTGTTGGCGGAGATGAGCGTGAAGCCGGAGATGGCCGGGCGGCATACCCAGCGCGTGCGGCGGGTGATTGCGGAGTTGATCCCGATCCTGTCGCTGCTGGTGATCTTCCTGCTATTGGCAGCCTTATCGGCCAGTATTCTGCCAACCAACAAGTTGCTGGTGTTGATCGCCGTAGTCACGGCGGCGGTGGCGGCCGTGCTCTGGCGTTGGTTCATCCGCGTGCATACGCGGATGCAGGTCGCCTTGCTGGAGACGCTGGATAACCATAAGGATACGGCGGAGCACTAGTGGCTAATGTCGGGGGGGCTGCGAAGCAGCCCAGCGGGAGCAAGCTCCCTCGCCACGCGCGCGCTCTGGATCAGCTTTCCAGCCAGACGTCCCGCGCCCAGTGCCAGACCGATTCCCAGGTTTCTTCGGTGACCAGTTCTTCTTCGCCGGACCACAGCACCACGGTGCCGTCTTCCTCGACGCAGTAGTAGTCGTCGCCGTCCTGGCAGATCGGGATCATGCTGCGATCGACACCGGCGTCCCAGGCGTTGGCGGCCACGTCCGGCAGGTAGGTGTGGGACTGCGGGTCGGTGACGGTCACCGGCTCCAGGCTGCCGTACACCACGTCGCTGACGGTCAGCAGGAATTCACGGAAGACAAACGGGATGTCGATGAACAGTTGTTCTTCGATTTCCACCAGTTGGTCTTCGTCAGGCAGTTCCAGAGGAACCGGGACCGGTTCGTTGGCTTCACGCAATTGTTCGATGATTTCTTCCACGGCCGGGATCCTCTTGCTGATGGCGCGGTTTATAGGGGCGTTTTATACAGTAGCTCGCTATAAGTGCAACCGTGAAATAGATATTCCGGCACAAGCACAATCCCTGTGACAGCGGCGGATTAGAACTGTTTCTCCAGCTTTAGGCTAATGCTGTTTTTGTCGTAGGAATAAATCCAGTCGATGTTGCTCTGCACCTTGTTGTACTTGACGGTGAGGCTGGGAACCACGTCGTACACCGCCAGTCTTGGCGCACGTAGGATGAAGGTGTAGCCCTGCTCATTCTCTTCCCGTGTGTCATCGACGATTGCGCTGTAGGCATCGTATTGACGCTTACGGTACGAGGCAAACAGCACGGCACTCACGCCTATATCGAAGTCCTTGGCGATGCCCAGGCGCACACCTTTTTGCAGGTACGCCGCGACGCGGTCCCGGGCGTCGCGTTCGGTGATGTCGACGCCGCCGAACAGCGTCCATTGCTGGGGCAAGACTTGCCACAGGGTGGCGTAGACCGAGCTGATACCGCCGTCGAGGTTACTGTTGATCGAGTGTTTGTACGTCATGTCCTTGTACTCGCCTTCGAGTTTGAACATACGTGTGGCCGAGAGCGTGTGAATCCACTCGCCGCGCAGGCCCCAGGCGCTGTACATGGCGTTGTCGCCGATCGTGTTGAACTCGTAGGACGGTCCGAATGCGTACTGGTTGCGCGCATCGTGGTAGCTGTAGCCGGCGTTGTTGATCACGGTGGCTTCGTTGTACTTGCTCTCTTTTTCGTACGCTTGGCCGTACAGCAGCGAACGCACGAACAGCCCGTGATGGCCGCTGATGGAGATGCGTTTGTTGAGCGTGGCCTCATAGTCCTGGCCGTGGGCCGACACCGCCTTGGGCAGGGATTGCTTGACCACGTAGGTCTCTTCAGCGGTCTCATAGCGGTAGGTCACGCTGCCTTCGGAGGACTGGTTGAGGTTGTCGCTCCAGGTCGGACCGATGGCGAATGAGCCTTGCCAGTCTTCGCGATGGTCCAGGGCCTGGATAAAACTGTCGACGGTCTTGCCCAGGCCCATGGCTTGGGCGTCCGACGGGCTGAGGCTGCTGCTGATCTGTTCGAACACGGCTTTGGAGTCGCGATCCTTGCGGTTCTCGAACTGTACCCGTGCCAACTCCAGGCGACCGGGCAGGAAGTCGGGCTGGATGGCCAGCAGGTCCTGGTAATAGCGTTCGGCGGTTTCCAGGTCGCCATCGGCGCGGGCCAGGCCGCCGTTGGCGTAGGCGGTGAGCATCGGGTCGTGGCCGGGCAGGGCGGTGTAGCGCTTGAGATAGTCGCGGGCTTGCGGCCATTGCTGGCGCTCGACGCTCAGGTACACCGCGCGGCCCAGCTCGTCGAGGTTGTTGCCGACGCTGTAGACCTGGCCGTCGATAGTCAGCGACGGCGCGGCACCGTCACTCGGCAGTTCATCCTTGAGCAACTCGCGCTCTTGCTTGTTGGCGCGGTACTCGATGCTCTGGTTCAGGCGCAGGTTGGTGTCCTGGTCGGCGGCGAACACCGTTGGGGCCGTAAACAGCAGCAGGGAAAGGGGCAAAACATGCAACGTGAGGGATCGCTTGCAGTAGGGCTGGGGCATTACCGGGCTCTCGAGATCGCTTCAAAACGCCAAAAGCAAGTGCCTGGAGACCAGGCACTTGCTTCGTGGTGCTACGTCAGTGCAAGCCGCAGTTACTTGGCTACGCCGCCGAAAGCGGTGTCGTAGTTGCGGTTGGTGAACTTGGCGATACCGGCCAGCGACGCGGTGGAGCCTGCACCGAAGAAGCTGCCTTGGGTGGTGCCGGCTGCCAGCACTGCGCTGGTGGTCGGGTTCTGGGCAATGGCGCTGCCGCTGAAACCGGCGGTGGCGGTGTTGATGTTGGCCGAAATCCCGACTTTCAGCGCGGCGTTGGTCAGCGAACCGGTGAGCGTGGGCGATGCGGTGCCGAAGGTGGCGGTCAGGTCGCCGGACAGCAGGTTAGCCCCGGAGTAGTTGTTGATGCCCTGCACCGCGTAGGTCACGCTGGTGGTGGGCAGCACACGGCCGGTGGTGTCGCCGGAGTAGTACACGACGCGAGTCGGATCGTTGTGGGTGCCGTTCTGCGACCACTCGCCGTAGTACACCTGCTGGCTGGCAACTTGCTTGAAGTCGAAATTGCCCAGTGCAGAGTGGGAGGCTGGCATCATTGCCGGGGTAATGGTGGTGACGCCGTTGGTGTCGGTGGGGACCATGCCTTTCAGGCCGGCAAACGTCACTTTGGCGCCGTTGTAAAAGGCTTTTACGCCCACGGCAGGTTGGCCCGCTGCACCCGGGTGATTGGTAGTGCCCGTGCCGCTGGAGCCATCTACAACGATGGTGCCGTCATAACTTTGACCGGAAGAAGTATCTGCTTGAGCAACGCCAGCCAAACCAAGAAAAGCCACTGCCAGTACGGTGTAGTTAAAAGTTTTCATTTCATGTTCCATTGAGTGAATTTAATTAAGTCAACACGTAGAGCATTTGCCAATTTCTTCTTTAGCCTCCCATGGTGCACCTCATAAGTTAGAACGTAGTGGTAAAGCCGAGTTTTAATGTGCGCCCCGGCGCGGGCATGGCCGAGCGTGTCAGCGGGTCGACGTAATAGAGATTGCTCAAGTTGGTGCCGGTGAGTTCGATCGAGGCGTCGTCGGTTAACTTGTAATTGATATAGGCGTCATACGTGACAATCTTGTCCCACGACATCGGTGTATTGATGTAGTAACTGACCATGGGGCTGTTGGGGTAGTTTTTATTAAACTTGTTTTCGTGTTGGCGGTAATAAATGGCGCGCCCGCCAACTTCCAGCTTACGGTTGAAAAATCGACCGCCCAGCCCGAGGTTGGCCGACCATTCGGGTTGCGACATGCTCGCCAGGTAACCACCGACAAAGCCATCATCTACGCAGTTTGGGGTACTGCCGTCGGGTGTAATAGTGATGGCCGACCTCTCATCGCACACCCGGTTCTTCAACACATGGGCGACGCTCAGGTCAGTGAAGAACCGCCCACTGTCATAACGCCCCTGAAACTCAAGGCCGGATGTGGTCTGTTTTTCAACGTTGCTGAACACCAGTTCCGGGCTGCGTTCAATCACGTTTTTGGTGGTGTTGTGGTAATAGGTCAGTTTGACGTCGGCGCGTTCACTGCCGCCCCACCCGGCCAGGTTATGGATATACGCGGCCTCATAGTTATAGGCGTGTTCGGGTTCAAGCCCCCATGGGTTGAGAGAGGAGGAAAAGCCCAAGGTACTTTCAAACATGCTCGGGTAGCGAATGGCCTCGCTGTAGCGGATGTAAACCCGACCGTTCTCGGAGGTATAGAACGTACCGGAAAGTGTCGGCGCCCAGGCGCTGTCTTTCTGATGTTTGGCCGTCACGTCTTTTTGGTAGCCAATGCCGGTATCGGACACGCCGCAAGACACTACATTCTGGCCCGCATTGGCCGCCAGAATGCACGGGTCGTTATAACGGGCAAGGCGACCTTTATCATCCGCATTCCACACAGCCCGAAGTTGGGTGTCTTCAACCCGCGGCGTTTCTGCCTGCAACTGCTTTACATCAATGATGCGGAATTCCGGCGGAATGCCAAACAGATCAAATGCGGCGTTGAGGTCGGCAACTTTCTTATCAACGGCGGCATTCCATTCAGCATCCGTCAATGTTTTGCGAGTGGTGTAATCCACGCGATAGGCCGTATTGACCCACTGCGTGGTTGCACCGCTTTTGTCTTGGGTTTCTTTCAAGTAGTCATCAAACGCCCAATACGATGAATAGCGCGCGCCTGCGGTGAACTTGGCAAAACTCACCGGTCGCCACTCGAAATTGAAGTTGTATTCCTTTTCTTCACGGCGTCCCGCGCGCGGGTTCATGCGCAAGGTGTCGAAGATCGCCGCGTCGTAATAGTTGTCTTTGGAACCCAACTTCTCATGTTGGTAGCTCGCGCCCAGGGTCAGGTCCAGGCTGTCGATCAACTTGAGTTTGTTGCTGACGGTCACCCCGGCCCGGTCATGTTGGGCATTGGCGACGGCGGTATTCCTGAACACCGGGTCGGCGGCGCTGGTGGCGTTGGGCACGCCGCCACTTGAGTAGGTGTCGCTTTGGGTATTGGTGGCCCAGAGGTTCGAATAGAAATCCACCCACGGGTTGCCCTCGGGCTTGAGGTTGTATTCCAGGTTGTAGGCTTTGCTCTGCACATGGCTCAGGGGCCACTGCGGCACGCCGCTGGATTCGGCATCGAACTGGTCGCCGGGGCGGAAGAACGAAATGCGTGACGGCAGGATTTCGCCGTACAGCGAATCGGTGTCGCGGTAGCCGAACTCCAGGGATTGGTCGTCGTCGATCTTGAGCTTGGCCTTGGCCAGCCAGGACTCCATCTTGCTGGAGGTGTTGGGCACTTCATCGCCCGGCTTGTAGATGTTGGCCAGATTGGGGATGTAGTCGAACTGGCCGTTGACCTGTTCGCCAGTGGCGTAGAACCCGCTTTTGTTCTTGCCCGCGTAGTGGTTGCCCTTTTCGCGGTAGGCGTAGGCGGCGAGCAGTTCGAATTTTTCCTGGCGGGTGCCGAGGGCCAGGCGATAGGCCGAGTCGCCGCCGGTGATCAGGTTGTTGTCGCGGCTGGTGCGTGGGTGCTTGTACAACGACGGGTCGTAGTAGGAAGAGATCGGGATGTACTGATAGTCGGCGGGCGGGCTTTGGCCGGTCATCAAGTGCGGCAGCTTGGGCGACACCGAGTTGTTACTGCCTTCCACCTTCAGCTCGCCGCCGAATGCCTGGCCTTCCTTGAGGATGTCATCCACGTTCAGGGTGTTGGCGACTACCGCGCCACCCACGCCGCTGTAGACGTTGCGCTCCAGGTTCGGGCCCTTGAGCACCTTGATGCTGCCGATCAGGTTGGGGTCGATGTAATTGCGGTTGTTGGCGCCCATGTAGCCGCGATACACCGTCAGCGCCTGCTCGGTGCCATCGATGGTCAGCGGCACGCGGCCGGGGCCCTGGATGCCACGCACGTTCGGGTCCAGCGCGCCGCTGTTGCGGCCGTCACCGCTGTAGACGTTGAGCATGCCCTTGAACATATCGGCGGGGGCGGCGCCTTTGTAGCGTTCGATCTGTTCCTTGCCGGAATACACCGAGGACACGTCCTGATCGTAGATGTCGTTGTAGCCTTTTTCGTCGCGGGACTCCTTGCCATCCAGGCCGTGCACGTAGATCGGGTGCAGGTCGCCTTGCTGGATGCCGCTCATGCCCGGCGCGGGTTGCACCTGGATGATCGGCCGCTCGGGGTGGTTGCCCAGGCTGTAGGTCAGCGCCTGGTTGGCGAGCAGTTGTTGCAGTGCGGCTTCCAGGGATAGCCGGCCCTTGACCGGGTTGCCGTAGGTGCCGGTGAGGTCATTGCTGCCCAGGTACACCTCGACGCCGGCTTGGCGCGCCAGCAGGACCAGGCCTTCGTCCAGTGACAGGGCGGGGACGTCGAAGTCGTGATACGTACTTTGGGGTTGCACCTGGGCCGCGCTGCTGGCCGGGCGAGTTTGCAGCGGATGGATGTCGGCGGCGTCGGCGGCCAGCGCGAACACGGCGAGCTGAATCCCCAGGCTCAGCCGAGTGCGATGGGTTGCCTTGCGCTTCTTGTGGTTCTGTTGCATCTGCAAAACCGGCCTCACTAAAGCAAATAAGAGTTATTCACATGTAGTAGAAACGCAGCAGCAGTCAAAACGCGATAGATCGATATGGTCTATGTATCGCGTTTTATATATGAATGATGTCAAAAGGCCCGCAGACGCGGCCTTTCAGTAGATCAGCGTGAGCCCGGGCAGGTCGAGAATGCGCCCGTGGGCTTGCTGTGCGAGACGTTTGACGGCGTCGTCGAGGTTGTCCAGGCGCATCACCGCACTGATTCGCACGGCGCGCAATGTGTCGCCTTTGACTACGATCAGCCCCGGCCGATAGCGGTTGATGCGCGCCACGGCATCGCCCAACGCTTCGCGCTGGAACACCAGGCGACCTTCCTGCCAGCTGGCCAGTTCATCCGGGTGCGTGGTGAGCGGCACCAACCCGGCTTTCGGGCTGAAGCGCAGGCTGTTGCCTTGCTCCAGCAGCGCGGACCCGGCCACGTCATCGCGCTGGGCAGGGGTGAGATTGACCTCGACCTTATGCTGCAACACCCCAACCCAGCCTTCACGCTCCTGGCCGATACCGACCAGATAGCGCGTGCCGCGTGCGGTGATGTCGGCGCCGGGGGCGCGCACGGTAAACGGGCGGCGTTCCTGATCATTGATTGGCGATGGGGTGAACACCGCTTCGCCCTGGCTCAGGTTCACCAGGCGGGTCTGATCGTCATAGGCGATGTTCAGGATGCTGTGGCTGCCCAGTTCAACCTGGCTGCCATCCGCCAGGGTGATGTGGCGAACCTCGCCGAAACCGGTGTGATAGTCGCTGCTCAGCGCTTGCAGCCAGAAGGGCGGTGCAAGCAGCATCCAGCACCCCAGCGCGAGGGCGCCGACAGCGCTGGTGGCTGTCCAGCGTGTCCAGAGGCTGCGTGGCGGGCGCTGCGGTTTGACATAGCCTGGGCGGCGTTTGAGCGCGGCGGTGGCGCGCCAGGCGCGATCCGCCCGACCGGCAGCGGCGGCATGCCTGGGGTCGGCTTCCTGCCAACGCTGAAAAGCTTCTAGCTCACGCGCCGACAGCTGGCCTTGTCGATGACGCATCACCCAATCGGCAGCTTTGCGCTCCAACGGGTCGGTCGTTTGTGGGGAAGCATTCACGGTTCTGACTGTTTACCTTATCGCTTTGCAAGAGACCCAAGGCTTAGCCCTCCTGGTCTGGGTCAAGCGCCTTACCAATCCTGGCCAGCGCCATCGCCATGTGTTTTTGTACAGAGCTTGTGGAAATCCGTAAATAGCGGGCGGTCTCTTTGTGCGTCATGCCCTCGACCCGGCACAGCAGGAAGATGTCACGGGTACGTTCTGGCATGCGCTCCAGCAGGCTTTCCAGTTGTTCCAGGGCAAGGGCGTCGAGGGCCTGTTCTTCGGGGCCGCTGGCCTCATCCACCAACGTATCGAAATAGGCGGCGGCATCGTTGTCGAAGCGCTTTTCACCGTAGCGGCGATGGTGGTCGATCATGAGGTTGTGCGCGACGCGAAACAGGTAGGACGGCGCACACAGGATGCGTTCCACGTTCTCCAGCTGGGCGATGCGCAGGAAGGTGTCCTGCACCAGGTCCGAGGCCAGGCTGGGTGTGCATTTTTTGCGCAACAGGTAGCGATGCAGCGCGGATGCGTGTTGATTGAAGAGTTTTTCCAGCACGGCGGCACGTTCCTATGCTCGGGCAGAACCGGGAGAGGGCACGAGTATAGTGAGAATGTTTCTCATTAATCCAGTAAAAACCGCAACGCATTTCCGCCCGGCAAAAAAAGACCCCGGCGGTGTATTTGCATACACCGTCGGGGTCGTTTACTGCGCGCTCAAGGCGCCAGGTGATCAGCCGTTCTGGCGGATACCGGCGACCAGCCAAGGCTGGTTTTCACCTTGTGGGCGTTCCATGTTCCAGCTTTCGCTGAACACTTCGCCCTGGTCAAAGCGCGAGTTTTTCGACACGCCGCTGAATGTCAGGGTGGCGATGGTCTTGTCGGCGCGGTCATCCACACCGTCCAGTTGCACGCGCAGGTCGTCGATGTAGGTCGACTGGAACGCATCGCCCAGCTCAGCGCGTTCGCGCTTGAGGAACTCCAGCAATTGCGGGGTCACGAACTCGGCGATCTTGTCCATTTCGTTGGCGTCCCAGTGCTGTTGCAGGGACTGGAAGTGACTGCGGGCTGCTTCGACGAAACGCTCTTCGTTGAACCACGCCGGTGCGTTGATCACCGGACGGGCAGCAGCGGCTGGCGAACCGCCGCCGAAGATCGAGCCCATGGCTGGCTTTTGCTCGAACACTTCACGCTGCATCGGCGCACCGGCTGGAGCCATGTGCTCCTGCTGCTTGCGGCGACGGGCGGCGATAAAGCGGAAGATCACAAAGGCGATGACCGCCAGGATCAGAATGTCGAAGATCTGCATGCCCTGGAAGCCGCCGCCCATGAACATGGAAGCGAGCAGGCCACCGGCCGCGATGCCGGCCAGAGGGCCCAGCCAGCGCGAAGCACCGCCAGCCTTGGCAGCGGCGCCAGCGGCACCGGCTGCGCCTGCGGTCGCGGCTGCACCGCCCATGCCACCGGCGGATGGAGCCATTTGGCTGGTCTGGTGAGTCGGTGCTGCGCCCGAACTTTTGCCGCCACCGAAGCGCTTGGCGTTGGCGTCGAGGCTCATCGTCAGGCCGATGCACAACGCCATGGCGATGCTAAGAAAACGTTTCATAAAGGGAATTCCCATTTGTGGATTGCACGCGCGCCATGTTGCACAGGTGTCGTGACAGTGGCTAGCGACATAATGTTTCGGGCTTTTGCGTAGGACGGATTCGGAAGTGTCCGTAGGACTTATTACAGATATTGGCCCGCGCTCGTGAATTACAAGGGCGGGCCAATAACCTTCATCCTAGGAAGATGTGTCAGATTGCTTCGAGCTTCGCGTAGCCCATCATCAGCCACTTGCTGCCTTCGGCGAAGTTAACCTGCACCCGTGCCTGCGCACCGGCGCCTTCGAAGTTGAGGATCACGCCTTCGCCAAAGATCGCATGCTTGACCTGCTGGCCCAGGCTGAACGCGGTTTCCGGGATCGCGGAACCGGCGAACAAGCTGCTTGCGCTCTGCTGCTGGCCGCCACCGAACGGGCGGCTGACGCTGTTGGACAGGCGCACTTCCTGGATCAGCCCCTTCGGCACTTCGCGTACGAAGCGTGACACCTTGTTGTAGGTCTCGCTGCCGTACAGGCGTCGTGTCTCGGCGTAGGTCATCACCAGGTTCTGCATCGCCCGGGTAATGCCCACGTAGGCCAGGCGGCGCTCTTCCTCAAGGCGGCCGGGTTCTTCCAGGCTCATCTTGTGGGGGAACAGGCCTTCTTCCATGCCCACCAGGAACACATATGGGAATTCCAGGCCCTTGGCGCTGTGCAAGGTCATCAGTTGGATGCTGTCCTCATGCTCGTCGGCCTGAGCATCCCCGGCTTCAAGCGAAGCATGGCCAAGGAAGGCGGCGAGCGGCGTGAGGTCTTCTTCATTCTCGGTGTTTTCGAACGCACGGGCGGCGCTGACCAGTTCCTCAAGGTTTTCTACCCGAGCCTGGCCTTTCTCGCCTTTTTCCGCTTCGTGATAGGCGATCAGCCCGGACTGTTCGATCACTGTCTGCGTCATTAAATGCAGCGGCATTTCGGCACATTTGGCGGCGAGGTTCTCGATCAGCTCGACAAACACCCCCAGCGCCCCGGCTGCGCGCCCGGTCAGGCCTTTATTGGCGATGAGCAAGCGCATGGCTTCCCACATCGACACATCGGCGTGGCGCGCGTGGTCGCGGATCGCTTCGACGGTTTTCTCGCCGATGCCACGCGCCGGGATATTGATCACCCGCTCCAGCGCCGCATCGTTGCCACGCCCTTCCAGCAAGCGCAGGTAGGCCATGGCGTTCTTGATTTCGGCGCGCTCGAAGAAGCGCTGGCCGCCATAGATGCGGTACGGGATGCGTTCGCGCAGCAAGGCTTCTTCCAGCACCCGCGATTGGGCGTTGGAGCGGTAAAGGATGGCGATGTCGCTGCGGGCGAGGCCGGTTTTCAGCGCGCTCTCGATGGTTTCCACCACATAGCGTGCTTCATCGTGCTCGTTGAACGCGGCGTACAGGTTGATCGCCTCGCCTTCGCCGCCGTCGGTCCACAGCTCTTTGCCCAGGCGCCCGGTGTTGTTGGCGATCAAGGCGTTGGCGGCCTTGAGGATACCGGCGGTGGAGCGGTAGTTCTGCTCCAGGCGGATGGTGACGGCGTCCGGGAAATCTTCGGAATACTGGTAGATGTTCTCGATTTTCGCGCCACGCCAGCCGTAGATCGACTGGTCGTCGTCGCCCACCACCATCAGGCTGTCGCCGCCCTTGGCCAGCAGGCGCAACCAGGCGTATTGCACGGCGTTGGTGTCCTGGAACTCGTCCACCAGGATGTGCCGGAAGCGCTTCTGGTAATGGGCCAGCAAGCCCGGGTTGTCGCGCCACAGGTCGAGGGCGCGCAGCAGCAGCTCGGAGAAGTCGATCACCCCGGCGCGCGCGCAGGCCGCTTCGTATGCTTCATAGATGCTGCGCATGGTGGCCAGGAACATGTCGCCGCTGGCCTGGATGTGCTGCGGGCGCAGGCCTTCGTCTTTCTGGCCGTTGATGAACCACTGTGCCTGGCGCGCCGGCCAGCGTTGTTCGTCGAGGCCCAGCTCGCGGATCACCCGCTTGACCAGACGTTGCTGGTCATCGCTGTCCAGGATCTGGAAGGTCTGGGCCAGACCCGCTTCCTGCCAGTGCGCCCGCAACAGGCGGTGTGCCAGGCCGTGGAAGGTGCCGACCCACATGCCGGCCGGGCTGATGCCCATCAACTGCTCGATGCGATGGCGCATCTCGGCAGCGGCCTTGTTGGTGAAGGTCACCGACAGGATCGAATGGGGCGACGCGTTTTCGACCTGGATCAACCAGGCGATACGGTGCACCAGCACTCGGGTTTTACCGGAGCCGGCACCGGCCAGGACCAACTGACGGCCAACGGGGGCCGCTACGGCCTGGCGTTGGGCATCGTTGAGGGAGTTCAGCAAAAGGGAGAGATCATCGCGCATCGGCGCATTCTATGGCCCTCGGCGGAGTGGGGCAAACCCCAATGCCGGATGGTCGATAATTCTGCCGGGGCGGATGACCGGTCGGTCATAGGGTCCAGGCCCCGCCACGCTTCGCTTGAGGGGTCTGCCCCCGTGGTTTGCAGGTAAATCCTGGGGGATTTTATGACGTGGAGCAGTTTGGCGCAGACCTTTGCTTGTGTATGCTCCGTCGACGTTTCGGGCTCACCATTATAAGAACACTGCCTATGACCCTCAGTACCGACCTGCTCAGCCCCTCGGTGGCGCCGGCGCAGGTTATCCGCAAGCAGTACGCCACCGAGATGGCGGTCGAACGCACGCGCCTGCTGTATCAGGGCTCGTTGCTGCCCACCTTGTTGATGCTGATCAATGGCCTGGTCTGCGCCTGGTTGCTGTGGAACCCCAAGCAATACCTGCTGGACAGCATCTGGCTGGTCTGGCTGCTGGCACTGGTCGCGATGCGGGTGATCCAGGTGGCGGCGTTTGATTCGGCGATGCCCAGCCGCCAGGCGCAGCCGGTGTGGCGGCGCATGTTCATGCTCGGCTCGGCGGTCAGCGGCCTGACCCTGGCCATCGCCGCCATCGCCCTGGTGCCAGCGGACAGCTTCATGCAGCAGGCGTGGGTATTCGGCCTGATCGGCGCCGCAACGCTGTCGGCCAGCGTGGCCTACGCCGTGAGCCTGCCGGCGTTCTTGTCGTTTGCCGTGCCGTGCCTGTTGCCGGCGATTGTCTATCTGTTCTGGAACGGCGCCCCGCAGCAGCAAGGCTGGGGCGTGCTCGGCCTGATCCTGCTGGCCTCCTTGAGCGTGGTGGCGTGGCAAGTCAACCGCCTGATCCAGCGCGGGCTGCTGCGGCGCTTCCAGAACCAGGCGCTGATCGAACATCTGCAGCAGGCGCAGCAGCGCAGCGAGCAGTTGAATCAAGACCTGGTGCGCGAAGTCGAACAGCGTCGCCAGATCGAACAGGAACTGCGCAATGCCCAGACCGGCCTGCAAGACCGGGTGGCGCAACGCAGCCAGGAGCTCGACGCCGCCAGCCTCGCCCTGAATAAAAGCGAAGCGCGCCTGGCCATGGCGTTGCAAGCCAGCGAACTGGGCCTGTGGGACTGGAATCTGCAAACCGACGAAGTCCACCACACTCAACTCAAGGAACTGTTCGGCCTGGAGCCCGAGTACGTCACGGCGATGCTCAGCCACCTCAAGCCGCGCCTGCACCCCGATGACTTGCCGTTGCTCAAGCGCGCGCTGGTCGAGCACCTCAAGGGCCGCAGCGAGGACTATCAAGTCGAGTACCGCGTGCGTCACGGTGCCGGCCACTGGGTCTGGATCGAAGACCGTGGCCGCGCTGTCGAGCGTGCGCCCAGTGGCCGGGTCACGCGAATGCTCGGTACACGCCGCGACATCAGTGCCGGCAAGGTCCTGGAAGAACAGCAGCGGCTCGCGTCGACGGTATTCGAGGCGGCCAGCGAAGGCATCGTGATTCTGGACCCGGACTACAAGTTGATCGCGGTCAACCAGGCGTTCAGCCGCGTCACCGGGTTTGAGATCGACGACATGCTCGGGCGCAACGTCGTCGAGCTGCCCAGTAGCCGCGATGCGCGCCGGCACTTCCCGGTGATCCGCCAGGCGTTGCTCAGCCACGGCACCTGGCAGGGCGAGCTGGTGGAAACGCGCAAGAACGGCGAGCTGTACCCGCAGTGGCTGCAATTGAATGTGGTGCGCGATGTTCGGGGAAAAGTCAGCCATATCGTGGGCTTTTTCGCCGATCTATCCGCGCGCCGCGAGTCCGAAGAGCGCATGCGCTACCTCACCCACTATGACGAGCTGACCGGCCTGGCCAACCGCTCGCTGTTCCGCGAACGCCTGCGCGAAGCTCACTCACGGGTGCGCCTGGGCGGGCGTAGCCTGGCGTTGCTGCACATCAACCTGGACCGTTTCAAGCTGCTCAATGACAGCCTCGGCCATGAAGTCGCCGACCAGTTGCTGCAAAAAATGTCACGGCGCCTGATCAACGCCTTGCCCGAGGCGGACACCATTGCGCGCTTGTCCGGCGATGAATTCGCCGTGCTGTTCGACGCATACGGCAGCCTGTCGAGCCTGGCACGCGTGGCCACCCGGCTGCTGGCCAAGCTGCGGGTGCCGGTGACGGTGGACGGGCATGAGTTGGTGGTCAGCGCCTCGATGGGCGTCAGCCTGCTGCCGGATAATGCGCGTGAAATTTCCGCGTTGGTCAGCCAATCGAACATGGCCATGCAGCATGCCAAACACCTGGGCGGCAATAACTTCCAGTTCTACACCGACAGCCTGCAAGCCAGCACGCTGGAGCGTTTGCAGCTGGAAAACCAGCTGCGCAAGGCCATCGACGAGCGCCAGCTCACGGTGTTCTACCAACCCAAGCTGTGCCTGGCCACTGGAAAGCTGAATGCCGCCGAGGCGCTGGTGCGGTGGGAGCATCCGCAGTGGGGCATGGTGCCGCCGGGCGAGTTTATCGGCCTGGCCGAAGAGACCGGCCTGATCGCACCGTTGGGCGAGTTCGTGCTGCGCCAGGCCTGCTGGCAGGCGTGTGAGTGGCAACGCCAGGGGCTGGTGCCGATTCGCGTGTCGGTGAACCTGTCGGTGCATCAGTTGCGCCAGGGCAAGCTGGTCAGCCTGGTGCGCCAGGTCCTCGAAGAAACCGGGCTGGACCCGCAATACCTTGAGCTGGAGTTGACGGAAAGCCAGCTGCTCGACAGCGTCGAACACATCATCTCGACCTTCCAGCAGTTGCGCGACCTGGGCGTGAAGCTGGCCATCGACGATTTCGGCACAGGTTATTCCTCCCTCAGCTACCTCAAGCGCATCCCGGTGGATTACGTAAAGATCGACCAAACCTTCATCCGTGGCCTCGGCCAGGGCCGCGAAGATGCGGCGATCACCCGCGCAATCATTGCCATGGCCCATGGCCTGGCGCTGAAAGTGGTGGCCGAAGGCGTGGAAGATCAGCAGCAGTTGGACTTCCTGCGGCTGGAGCGTTGTGACGAAGTGCAGGGCTACCTGATCAGCCGGCCGATGCAGGCACAAGGGCTGGCAGATTTGTTACGGAAAAATGCAGGTTTTCCCTGATCGCACCAAGGCCGCCCTGCGGGCTACAAAGCGCCTGCCCTTTGAATCAGAGGGCAGCAGGGCGATTTAGTGATGCATCAGACGGGCAAAACGACAATTCTTGTAGTATAACTACAAGCTTGCTACATCCCTGGCACCTGCCAATAACAAGAGTCCTGCCCTTTGAACCTGTTGCAACATATCGCCCAGTCGCGCCACCTGTTACGCAAATCGGAACTCAAGGTTGCCGACCACGTGCTGCTTGATCCTGCGGCCGTGATGCACAGTTCCATGGCCGACCTCGCCCACAGCGTGGGCATCAGCGAGCCGACCATCGTGCGCTTCTGCCGCGCCATCGGTTGCTCGGGTTTCCAGGACTTGAAACTCAAGCTGGCCCAGAGCCTGGCCGCCGGTGCGAGCTTCGGGCAGTTTGCGATCCACGAAGACGATTCCGTCGCCGACTACAGCCTGAAAATCTTCGACACCACGCTGCACACCCTTATGGAAGTGCGCGAGAAACTCGACCCGATCGAGCTGCAAAAAGCCGTGACGGCCATGTCCCAGGCCCAGCGTGTCGAGTTCTATGGTTTCGGCGCTTCGGGCGCGGTGGCGGCTGACGCTCAGCACAAATTCTTCCGACTGCTGCTGACGGCGGCGGCCTACAGCGATCCGCACATGCAGGCGATGTCGGCGGTGACGTTGAAGCCCACCGACGTGGCGATCTGCATTTCCCAGTCCGGCCGTTCCAAAGACCTGCTGATCACCGCCAACCTGGTGCGTGAAAGCGGCGCGACCCTGATCACCCTGTGCCCGAGCCAGACGCCATTGGCGGAGCTGTCCACGGTCAACCTGGCGATCGATGTGCACGAAGACACCGAGATCTATACGCCGCTGACCTCGCGGATTGCCCACCTGGTGGTGATCGACGTGCTGGCGATGGGCGTGGCCATGGCGCGCGGGCCGAGCCTGGTCAACCACCTCAAGAGCGTGAAGCGCAGCTTGCGCAGCCTGCGGTTGTCGCCCAAGTCCGTCAAAGCCCTCGACGACTGATAGGTCGGACGCGGAGCCATGTGGGGTTGGGCTTGTGTGGGAACGGGCTTGCTCGCGAAGGCGGCGTGTCAGTCAAAGATGTTTTAACTGATCCTCCGCCTTCGCGAGCAAGCCCGCTCCCACATTTTGATCTCCTGTATTTCCAGCAGATTCATCGTCCTGTCATCCCACCGCCGCCAAACCGTAACCGCCAGAGCCCATCCTGAACTCCCGTACTCGCATTGGGAGACTCGAAATGGCCCGTCCCTACGAAGACAGCAACAGCGCCGTAAAAACCCGCCGTCAGCAGGAAGACCAACGCCGCATGGCGTTCCGTCGTGCAATCGAAGACCGTTGTGAAGAACGCCAATTGCTCAAAAGCATCAGTGACTACCCGGAACTCCATTGGCAGGTACCCGTAGCTGCCCAGCGAAACGCTCAGCCAGCGCGCTGATCTGCACCCGTTCGCTGCGGATAAAGCCCAGGAACGCGTGGGCCACGGGTGACAGGCGCTTGGCCTTGGCCTGCACCAGGCACCAGCTGCGGTACAGCGGCAGTTCTTCCACCGGCAGCTCCTTGAGCCCGCCGGTGGCCAGTTCCAGGTTGACCGCGTGGCGCGTCAGCAAGGCCACGCCCAAACCTGCGCTCACACATTCGCGCTGGGCCTCGGCGGACGACACTTCCACCGTCTGGGTGAAGTGCACGCGCTTCTCCTTGAAGTACTCCTCGCAAGCCATCCGCGTGCCGGAACCCTGCTCGCGTACCAGCAGCGTGTACGGCTCCAGATCCTGCAGGCGCAGCGGACCTTGCAGGCTCAAGGGATGGTCGAGGCGCGCCACGGCGACAATCGGGTTGTTGAGGAACGGCAGGAATTCCAGGCCCATGTCCTGGGGCACCATGGACATGATCACCAGATCGTCCCGGTTATCCGACAGCCTGCGGATCACCTGGGCGCGGTTGACCACCGTGAGGTGCAGTTGCACTTCGGGATGCTGGCGCTTGAACGCGGCAAACAGGTGCGGCACGAAGTATTTGGCGCTGGACTCAATCGCCAGCTTCAACTGGCCTTGCAGCGAACCCTGCATGTCCGAGAGCTGCATATCGAGGTTTTCCAGGCGCCCGAAAATATCCCGGCTGGCGCGCTGCAAGGCTTCGGCGGCCTCGGTCATGTAGAGTTTTTTGCCGACGTAGTCAAACAACGGCTGGCCGATCAGCTCTTCCAACTGACGAATTTGCAGGCTGACGGCCGGTTGCGTGAGGGACATTTCCTCGGCAGCGCGGCTATAGGAGCGCAAATCGCACACCTCATTGAAGATCTGCAATTGACGCAATGTCATACGCATCAATGACTTACGCATTTTTATAGTCCTTTCGCGGGAGGCCGTTCGGCCAACTATAAGTCTTTACTTATGCACGACCCAATAATTATTGATTTTTGTTAATCCCTCCACGGGCTTAGTGTGTGTCTCGCGACTGTCATGAAACATTTGGTCACGCGTCGACCCGGGTCTAGCGGGTCGAAGAACGCAGCAATCGGCTCAAGGGAATTTCCAAGTGATAAAAAAGATCCTGATCGCCAACCGTGGTGAAATTGCCGTACGAATCGTGCGTGCCTGCGCCGAGATGGGCATTCGCTCGGTCGCGGTCTACTCCGACGCCGACCGCCACGCGTTGCACGTCAAACGTGCTGATGAAGCCCACAGCATCGGTGCCGAGCCCCTGGCCGGTTACCTGAACCCGCGCAAGCTGGTGAACCTGGCTGTGGAAACCGGTTGTGACGCGCTGCACCCCGGCTACGGCTTCCTGTCGGAAAACGCCGAACTGGCGGACATCTGCGCCGAACGTGGAATCAAGTTCATCGGCCCGGCCGCTGAAGTGATCCGCCGCATGGGCGACAAGACTGAAGCGCGCCGCAGCATGATCAAGGCCGGTGTGCCGGTCACTCCCGGCACCGAAGGCAACGTCGCCGACATCGCTGAGGCACTCACCGAAGGTGACCGCATTGGTTACCCAGTGATGCTCAAGGCCACCTCCGGTGGTGGCGGTCGCGGTATCCGTCGCTGCAACAGCCGCGAAGAACTCGAACAAGCCTTCCCCCGCGTGATTTCCGAAGCCACCAAGGCGTTCGGTTCGGCGGAAGTGTTCCTGGAAAAATGCATCGTCAATCCCAAGCACATCGAGGCGCAGATCCTGGGTGACAGCTTTGGCAACGTGGTGCATTTGTTCGAGCGCGATTGCTCGATCCAGCGTCGTAACCAGAAGCTCATCGAAATCGCCCCCAGCCCTCAGCTGACTCCGGAACAGCGTGCCTACATCGGCGACCTGTCGGTGCGTGCCGCCAAGGCCGTGGGCTACGAGAACGCTGGCACCGTGGAGTTCCTGCTCGCCGAGGGCGAGGTGTACTTCATGGAGATGAACACCCGGGTGCAGGTGGAACACACCATCACCGAAGAAATCACCGGGATCGACATCGTCCGTGAGCAGATCCGCATCGCCTCGGGCCTGCCGCTGTCGGTGAAACAGGAAGACATCCAGCACCGTGGTTTCGCGTTGCAGTTCCGGATCAACGCCGAAGACCCGAAAAACAACTTCCTGCCCAGTTTTGGCAAGATCACCCGTTACTACGCCCCCGGCGGCCCCGGCGTGCGCACCGACACGGCGATCTACACCGGCTACACCATCCCGCCGTTCTACGACTCCATGTGCCTGAAACTGGTGGTGTGGGCGTTGACCTGGGAAGAAGCCATGGACCGCGGCCTGCGTGCCCTGGATGACATGCGCCTGCAAGGCGTGAAGACCACCGCCGCCTACTACCAGGAAATCCTGCGCAATCCGGAATTCCGCAGCGGCCAGTTCAACACCAGTTTCGTTGAAAGCCACCCTGAGCTGACCAACTACTCGATCAAGCGCAAACCCGAAGAGCTGGCCCTGGCCATCGCCGCCGCCATCGCCGCCCACGCAGGCCTGTGAGGAATAGAACAATGACTAAGAAAATATTCGTAACCGACACCATCCTGCGCGACGCCCATCAATCGTTGCTGGCCACCCGCATGCGCACCGACGACATGCTGCCGATCTGCGACAAGCTCGACAAAGTCGGCTACTGGTCCCTGGAAGTCTGGGGCGGCGCGACCTTCGATGCATGCGTGCGCTTCCTTAAGGAAGACCCGTGGGAGCGCCTGCGCAAACTGCGCGCCGCACTGCCCAACACGCGCCTGCAAATGCTGCTGCGTGGCCAGAACCTGCTGGGCTACCGTCACTACAGCGACGACGTGGTCAAAGCCTTCGTCGCCAAGGCCGCCGTGAATGGCATCGACGTGTTCCGCATCTTCGACGCGATGAACGACGTGCGTAACCTGCGCGTTGCCATCGAGGCCGTGAAAGCCGCCGGCAAACACGCCCAGGGCACCATCGCCTACACCACCAGCCCGGTGCACACCGTCGAGGCATTCGTGGCCCAGGCCAAGCAGTTGGAAGCCATGGGTTGCGACTCCATCGCGATCAAGGACATGGCTGGCCTGCTGACCCCGTACGCCACCGGCGAACTGGTCAAGGCGCTGAAAGCCGAGCAGACCCTGCCGATCTTTATCCACTCCCATGACACTGCGGGTCTGGCCGCGATGTGCCAACTCAAGGCCATCGAAAACGGTGCCGATCACATCGACACCGCCATCTCCAGCTTCGCCTGGGGCACCAGTCACCCGGGCACCGAGTCGATGGTCGCCGCCCTCAAAGGCAGCGAATTCGACACCGGCCTCGACCTGGAACTGCTGCAAGAGATCGGCCTGTACTTCTACGCTGTGCGTAAGAAGTATCACCAGTTCGAAAGCGAATTCACCGCCGTCGACACGCGTGTGCAGGTCAACCAAGTGCCGGGCGGGATGATTTCCAACCTCGCCAACCAGTTGAAAGAGCAGGGCGCCCTCAATCGCATGGGCGAAGTGCTGGCCGAAATCCCGCGCGTGCGTGAAGACCTCGGCTTCCCGCCGCTGGTCACGCCGACCTCGCAGATCGTCGGCACCCAGGCGTTCTTCAACGTGCTGGCCGGCGAGCGCTACAAGACCATCACCAACGAAGTGAAGCTGTACCTGCAAGGCGGCTATGGCAAGGCGCCGGGCACCGTGAACGAACAACTGCGGCGCCAGGCCATCGGCAGCGAAGAAGTGATCGACGTACGCCCGGCCGACCTGCTCAAGCCGGAAATGACCAAGCTGCGCGGCGAAATCGGTGCGTTGGCCAAGTCTGAAGAAGACGTCCTGACCTACGCCATGTTCCCGGACATTGGCCGCAAGTTCCTCGAAGAACGCGACGCCGGTACCCTGGTTCCAGAAGTGTTGCTGCCAATCCCTGAAGCCGGCGGCGTGGCGCGTGCCGGTGGCGAAGGGGTGCCGACCGAGTTCGTCATCGACGTCCACGGTGAGAGCTACCGCGTGGACATCACCGGTGTCGGCGTGAAGGCCGAAGGCAAGCGGCACTTCTACCTGTCCATCGACGGCATGCCGGAAGAAGTGGTGTTCGAACCGCTCAACGAGTTTGTCGGCGGCGGCAGCAGCAAGCGCAAGCAAGCCACCGAGCCTGGCCATGTCAGCACCGCGATGCCGGGCAATATCGTCGACGTACTGGTCAAGGCCGGCGACGTGGTCAAGGCCGGCCAGGCCGTGCTGATCACCGAAGCGATGAAGATGGAAACCGAAGTGCAGGCAGCGATTGCCGGCAAGGTGACTGCCGTTCACGTGGCCAAGGGCGACCGGGTCAACCCTGGCGAAATCCTGATTGAAATCGAAGGCTGATCCAGCCTTCGACACGACCGCTTAATCCTCGGGGGGGCAGGTGCCCCCCTTTTTTTTCGCCTGAAATTTGCTTAGAAACGCATGCGCCACTGGCCCATCAAACCCTGGTTGCTGCTATGGGTGCCGTTTTCGCCGACGTAGGCCAGGCCGACGGTGTGGTTTTCCGACAGTGCCAGGTCCAGCCCGGCTTGCAGGCTGAGGCTGTTGCGATCCAGAGAGGAGCCCTGAATGGTGAAAGCTTCAATGCCGCTCTGGCGAAAGGATTGGCGCACCTGGCTATCAACGTCACCGTAGAGGTGTTTCCAGCCCGCACTCAGGTGGGGTGTGAGGCTCATCTGGTTATCGAACCGAATCTGCTTGGCCAGGCGTAGGCCAAAGGTGCTGCTCAGGTTTTGCTGGGTTTGTGCCTCGACATGCAACGCCGCCGGCCCGCCTTGCTCCCTGAAACTGTCACGGCTGTAGCGCTGGTAGCCAAGCCCGGCAAATGGCTCGATGCTCAAGCTGCCAGTGCCCAGTTGGTAGCCCACTTCACCAAACACATTTTGGCTGCTGGCGTCGTACTTGCCTTTGAGCGTTTCCTTGTAACTGAGGATCTCAATGCCGCGACGGTTCTGCCCGGCATGGCTGCTGTAGATCGCCCCCAGGCGCAACGCCAATGGGCCGTCCTGACGCACGGCGTAGCCGCCCAGGTGCCAGCTGTCCAGGTCGGCAGTAAAGCGTTGGGCGTCGAAGCGACTGCTGGACTTGGCCCCCAGCACCCCGACTCGCCAAGCATGATCGACTGCCCAGTCTGCGCCCATGAGCACACCCTGGTTGGCCGTGTTCAGGCCGGCGGTGCCGCGCTGGCTGTCGAGGCCGCCTTCACTGCCGAGGTTCTTGACCCAGAAGTGACCGTCGGTGTCGGTGGGCAGTTCGCGCAAGGCCGAGAGCACGCGGCTGCCGAGCTGCTGGGTGGTGCTCTGTGTTGCAGCCGCCAGGTTGGCATTCTGGCTACCGGCCAACTGTTCGAGGGCCGCGCCAAAGCCATTCGGTTGCTGCGCAAGTTCGGCGTTGAGTGTTTGCAAGGCCTTGAGTTGCTCGGAGGTCAGTTGGCCGGATTCCAGCAGGCGAACCACTGCGGGCTCTAGCACTTTCGCGACCTGCAAGCCGTTGTACGTGGTGGCTTGCCGGGTGAAATAGCCGTCGATGGGCGCGGCTTCGATTGTCGGTTCATACGCCCATTCGTCATCCAGTGCGTCGTAAGGGTGAACCCAATAGGGCATGTATTCGATGTCGCCCCGTGCTTGCGCATGGGGAAGGCTGGCGGCAACCGCAAGGCTGATGAAAAATGCGATTCTGCGGGGGGTTATGGGCATGAGTTCCCGACCTCTTGTGGATGAGGCCGGGAATTTAGCGAGATGGCGGGGGGATAACTGTCAGGGCAAGGGCTGCCGGTTTGCGGGAGTTGTCTCTATTGGCACGCGTTCAAGTAGGGTCTGCATTTTATTGCGTACAAAATCGCACAGCCGTCATTTACCTGCATTTTATTGCAGTTGCCCGGTGTGCAAATGGGCGTGGTCAAACTGCGCCGTCACTACAGCTGAGCATCAGCTACGGCGCACATACCCCTTGCCGTAATGCCGTTCCATCCGTGCCTGGATCAGTTCCAGGCCCAGCGACAGCACCCAGTAGATAATCGCAGCGGTGGTCAGCATCTCGATATAGCGATAACTCGACCGTCCATAGGACTGCGCCAGGAACATCACTTCCCACACGCCCATCACCGAGATCAGCGACGAGTCCTTGAGCATCGAGATGAACTGGTTGGTCGCCGGCGGGATGATGGTGCGCATGGCCTGGGGCAGGGTCACGTGCCAGAAGATCGCACTGTCGCGCATGCCCAGGGCCAGGGCGGCTTCGCGCTGGCCGTGGGCGACGCCGAGGATGCCGGCGCGGAAAATTTCGCTCAGGTAGGCGCCGTAGTTCAGCGACAACGCGATGATCCCGGCGACGATCGCGCCCGGCACCAAACCCAGCTGCGGCAGGCCGAGGTAGATCAGCAGGATCTGGATCAGCAGCGGCGTGCCGCGAAAAAACGAGGCGTAGAAGCTCGCGATACCGAAGGCCACGGCGCTTTTCGACAAGCGCCCCAGTGCGGTGACAAAGCCCAGCACCGACGAAATTGCGATCGAGCACAGGCATAAAAACAGCGTCAACGCCGCACCTTGCAGGAAGCCGTTGGGCGCCAGGTGCACACCGACAAGGTTGGGCAGCTTGTCGAGGATGATCGAGAACTTCAGGTCAAAGCTCAGGAAGAAGCTGGCAAACAGGCACAGCAGCGCAGCCCAGGTCAGGTACAGCCGCGTGCGAAAGCCAAACAGCCGCTGCACCCGCGATGCACTCACCGGTGGCTTGGGAGGTGTCGGGAACGCTGTCATTGGCTGATATCGGCGCCGATCCATTTTTGCGAGAGCTTGCTCAGGGTGCCGTCCTGTTTCAACTGGGCGAAGACCTCACGCACCTTGCTGTCCCACTGCGGGTCGCCTTTTTCGATGGCCACCGAGTTGGGCTCCGAATACAGCGGCTCGCCGGCCAGCTTGAAGCGCTTGTCTTCGGTCAGGCGCGGCTGGGCGGTGACCAGGTTGGTGAGGATCGCATCCAGGCGCTTGCCGGCACCCAGGCCGAGGTCCTGGAAGGCCACGTTGTCGGTGTCGTAGGGGGCGATTTCGACGTTGTCGAACGGGTACTGCAACTGGGTATCCTCGGCACCTTCGATCACCAGGTTCTTGTTCAGGTAGCTCTCGTAGCTGGAGGCGCTGGTGAGGCCGACTTTCTTGCCGCTCAAGTCCTTGGCGCTGTGGATGCGATTATCCGTGGCGTTGACCACGATCACCGCTGGCGACGCGTAGTACTCCACCGGGAAGTCGAACACTTCAGCGCGGGCCTTGCTCGGGGTCATGGAGCAGATGCAGATGTCGTAGCGCCCACTCCAGCGGCCGGCGGCGATCACGTCCCAGGACGGAGTTTCCAGGCGCAGCTTCACGCCGAGCTTTTGTGCCACGGCTTTGGCGACGTCGACGTCGAAGCCATCGAGCTGGTTTTGCTCGTTCAGAAACGAGAACGGCGGGTAGCTTTCCATCAGCACGCCGACCAGTTCTTTGTTTTTCTCGACCCGATCCAGCGTGACGCCGCCGAAGGCTTGAGTGGAAGCAGCCAGAATCGTCAGGCCCAAGGCCAGCAGCGGTTTTAGTTTCACGGAGGACACCTGAGTAAAAAAGAGTTGTTATGAGCGGAATTGAACGTATTAAATAGTTATAAGAACGACTCTCATAGTGAGTTATTTTCATAAGCTTATGAGTAAAAAGCATATGGCCACAACAACAGTAATACTCGATGGCGGCATGGGCCGTGAACTGCAACGCCGTGGCGCGCCGTTCCGGCAGCCGGAGTGGTCAGCCTTGGCCTTGAGCGAGGCGCCACAAGCGGTTGAGGCGGTGCATGCGGCTTATATCCAGAGCGGCGCCAACGTCATCACCAGCAACAGCTACGCGGTGGTGCCGTTCCATATCGGCGAGGCGCGCTTCGCCGCCGAGGGCCAGGCCCTGGCGGCGCTGGCGGGTGAATTGGCACGACGTGCCGTGGAGGCATCCGGCAAGGCTGTGCGTGTGGCCGGCTCGCTGCCGCCGCTGTTTGGTTCATATCGTCCCGACCTGTTCGAACCGCAGCGCGTGTCTGAATTGCTGACGCCACTGGTGCAGGGCCTCGCGCCCTTTGTCGACCTGTGGCTGGCGGAAACCCAAAGCTCGATCGCCGAAGCACGCGCCATCCGGGCCGGGCTGCCAAAGGACGGCAAACCGTTCTGGCTGTCGTTTACCTTGAAGGATGAAGACACCGACGACGTGCCGCGCCTGCGCTCCGGCGAGCCGGTGGCGCAAGCGGCAGAGGCCGCTGCGCAGTTGGGGGTTGAGGTGCTGCTGTTCAACTGCAGCCAGCCGGAAGTGATTGGCGACGCCATCGACGCCGCTCGCCAGACTTTCGCACGCCTGGGCGTGCAGATTCAGGTGGGGGCCTACGCCAACGCCTTTCCTCCGCAGCCGAAAGAAGCCACGGCCAACGATGGCCTGGACCCGCTGCGCGAAGACCTTGATCCACCGGGTTACTTGCACTGGGCGGCCGATTGGCAGGCCCGCGGTGCCAGCCACCTGGGTGGTTGCTGCGGGATTGGGCCGGAGCATATCGCGGTGTTGGCGCAGAAGCTGGGGTAATAGAACCCACACACGTCAACAGGTGGGAGCAGGCTTGTGTGGGAGCGATGTTGATGGGCAGTAGGCGCTCGGCTGGAGATCGCCCAGGCATTGCCAATCTCCTGTGGGAGCTGCCGAGCTTTAGCGAGGCTGCGAAGGCGGCGGCACTGCTGGCATAGAGGTTGCCTTAACCACCGCTTTCGCGGGCAAGCCCGCTCCCACAGTTGATTGGGGTTGCTGGGCGGTCAGCGTTCGACTGGAGATCGCCCAGGCACTGCCAGTTCCCTGTGGGAGCTGCCGAGCTTTAGCGAGGCTGCGAAGGCGGCGGTGCTGCTGGCATAGAGGTTGCCTTAACCACCGCTTTCGCGGGCAAGCCCGCCCCCGCTTCAGATTGTTTGGGCTGGAGATTGCCCAGGCACTGCCAATCCCTTGTGGGAGTTGTCGAGCTTTAGCGAGGCTGCGAAGGCGGTGGAACTGCTGGCAGAGAGGTTGCCTGAACCACCGCTTTCGCGGGCAAGCCCGCTCCCACAGTTGATTGGGGTTGCTGGGCGGTCAGTGTTTGGCTGGAGATTGCCCAGGCACTGCCAATCCCTTGTGGGAGTTGTCGAGCTTTAGCGAGGCTGCGAAGGCGGCGGTACTGCTGGCAGAGAGGTTGCCTGAACCACCGCTTTCGCGGGCAAGCCCGCTCCCACAGTTGATTGGGGTTGCCGGGCTGTCAGTGTTTGGCTGGAGATCGCCCAGGCACTGCCAATCCCTTGTGGGAGCTGTCGAGCTTTAGCGAGGCTGCGAAGGCGGTGGCACTGCTGGCGGATATGCTGCCCCTCAACCATAGATCCTCCCACAGGGGTTATGCGCTGCCTGGGCTTCGGCATTCAGCCAGGGACTTCAGTTGGCCCGAGCCTGACTGGTTTTCTTCCGACAACCACTGCTCGAACCCCGCCCCGATCTGCGGCCATTGCGAGTCAATGATCGAATACCACGCCGTATCCCGGTTCTGCCCCTTGACCACCATATGCTGGCGGAACACCCCCTCAAAGCTGAAGCCCAAGCGCTCAGCCGCATATTTGGAGCGGGCATTGCCGTTGTTGCACTTCCACTCCAAGCGACGATAACCCTGCTCGAACGCATATTTGGCCAGCAAATACACCGCCTCGGTGCTTTTTGGCGAGCGCTGCATCGGCGCGCCAAAGGTGACGTGGCCGATCTCGATGCGGCCCTGGGCCGGCACGATGGACATCAGGCTGAGAATGCCTTGCACCTGGCCGGTCGCGCGGTCGACCACGCTGAAAAAGTACGGGTCGCTGTGGGTCGCGTGGTTGTTGAGCCAGTCGTTGAACGCGCTGCGCTCCGGGAAAGGGCCGTAAGGCAGGTAGTCCCACAGCTTGGGATCGGCGCCGGGGCCTTCGAGGGCTTGCCACAACTGCTCGGCATGGCGCGCCGGGTCGAGTTTTTCCAGGCGGATAAAGCGCCCTTCAAGCAGTTGCACGGTGGGGGCGGGTGCGCCTTTCCAGTCGGCGAGGGAAGTGGACATGCTGCGCTCCTTAAAGACCTTTGCGAAATTGGATGAAACCGGGGCGTTCGGCGATGCGTTCGTACAACTGGATCGCCGTGGCGTTGGTCTCGTGAGTCAGCCAGTGCACCTTGCAACAGCCATCGGCCCTGGCGGTGGTGTAGACGAATTCGATCAGCTTGCGGCCGACACCGGTGCCGCGTTGGGCCGGGTCCACCAGCAGGTCTTGCAGGTAGCAGGCATTCTCGATGCTCCAGTTGGAACGGTGGTAGATGAAATTGACCATGCCCACCGCCTTGCCATCCTGCCAGGCCAGCGCCGAATGGGTCGGCTCGCTTGGGTCGATCAGGCGTTGCCAGGTACTTTGGCTGACGGCGTCCGGCAGTTCGGTGTTGTAGAACTTCAGGTACGTCTGCCACAGCGGCAGCCAGGCGGTGTGGTCGGCGGCGGTCACCTGGCGGATCTCGATCGAACTCATTCTGCAACTCCTTGGGGAATATAGCGGGCGAGGCTCTGGTCGCGCACATCGGTGCTGGCAGCCAGGCCTTCGCGGACCCCGGCGACGTCGGCCGGGCTGCGGTTCTGGCTGAGTTTGCGCTTGCCGATCAGGCGCTCGATGGGCAGGGCGAAGCCGACGATAGCCTTGAGCATGCCGTCAATGTAGTCGGCCGGGGCATCGCTGACTTTCCACGGCTGGGTGCGACCGGTTTCATGGCGATCGGTCAGCGCACTGACCACCCCAAGCAGCCGCTCGGCATCGCTGAACACGTCGGCAGTACCGTAGGCGTGCACGGCGATGTAGTTCCAGGTGGGCACGACTTTGCCGTGCTCAGCCTTGGACGGGTAAAACGCCGGGCTGACATAGGCCTCGGCGCCGGCAAAGATCAGCAAAGCTTCGCGGCCGTTCTGCAAGTCCCGCCACTGTGGATTGGCCTTGGCCAAGTGCCCGTAGAGCGTGCCGTTCGGGCCTTCATCGGGGTTGAGCAGCAGCGGTAAATGGCTGGCCAGCAGGCCTTGTTCGCCAAACGTCACCAACTGCGCCAGGCGTGTGTGCTGGATCAACTGATGCAGTTCGGGCAAATCGTCGAGGGCAAAGGCGCGGGGTGTGTACATGGAAAATTTCCTTGGCGAATGCGCCCATCCTAGGCAGGCTAATGGTTCGTTGTAAGAGCCATCTAAGGCCAATTTCATAGGTCCAATATGCCGCCAATGTCGTTCAATCCCGCCGGTATCGAACTGGATCGTCGCCAGGGGCTGGCCCGCCAACTCTACGAAGCCCTGCGCCAACGGGTGTTGGACGGGCGTCTGGTCAGTGGCACGCGCTTGCCCGCCAGTCGTGATTTGGCGGCGGCGCTGTCGATCTCGCGCAACAGCGTGGTGCGTGCCTACGATCAGCTGTACGCCGAAGGGTTTATCGAAAGCCGGGTCGGTGATGGCACTTATGTGGCGCAACTGCCAGGCGCGGGAAAATTATCCACAAAAGTATCCACAGGGTTACGCACAGGCTTATCCCCAGCCTTATCCACAAATTGGCTGGATCTGCCGGTCAATTCCTCCACGGAAGTTATCCACAGAGCTGCATTGGGGCGCGTGGAAAACAACCATTTGCCGCAACCACCGGTGGGTCCGCCACGGGCTTTTCGCGTGGGTGTACCGGCGTTCGATCTGTTTCCGTTTGACGTATGGGCCAAGCTGAATGGGGCTTTCTGGCGCAAACCGGACCTGGAGCAACTGTGCTACGGCGACCCGGCGGGTGATGCACGCCTGCGTGGTTTGATCGCCGCTTACCTGCTCAGCTCCCGGGGTATGCAGTGCAGTGCTGAACAAATTGTGATCACCAGTGGTGCGCAGCAGGCGATTAGCCTTTGTGCACAGTTGCTGGTGGAGCCCGGCGACGGGGTTGCGGTGGAAAACCCTGGTTACCGCGCCGCAGGCCATGCGTTCGCGCTGGCGGGCGGGCGCTTGCACGGCGTGCAGGTCGACGCTGAGGGGATCGACTGCCAGGTACTCAATAGCCTGGATGACTGCCGTGTGGCGTATGTCACGCCGTCCCACCAATACCCGCTGGGCGTGGTCATGAGCCTGGCGCGACGCCTGGAGTTGCTGGCCTGGGCCGAGCGCGCGGGTGGCTGGATCATCGAAGACGACTACGACGGTGAGTACCGCTACAGCGGTGCGCCCCTGTCACCCTTGGCGGCCCTGGATCGCAGCGGCCGCGTGCTTTATGTCGGCACCTTCGGCAAAGTCGCGTTCCCCGCGTTGCGCCTGGGCTATCTGGTATTGCCGCCGGGGCTGGTGGATGCCTTCTCCCGCCGCCGTGCGGTGGATATGCGTCACTCAGAGGTGAGTACCCAGGCAGTGATGGCCGAATTCATGGCCGCCGGGCATTTCCAGCGGCATATCCGGCGCATGCGGCGTGCGGCCTTGAGCCGACGCAACGCCTTGCTCGCCGGTTGGCCGAGCGGCCTGGCGGGTGTCGGTCAGTTACCGGGTGTCGCGGCCGGGCTGCACCTGACGGTGCGGGTGGACAGCCTGGCGCGCGAGCAGCAATTGCTTGAGCAGGCCAGGGCCGCAGAGGTCGAAGTCAACGGCTTGAGCACTTACTGGCTGGCGCAATCCACAACCCCCGTGGACCAGCGCGCAGGCCTGGTGTTGGGGTTTGCCGCCGTGCCCGAGCCAGCCATCGCCCAGGCGTTGGCGCGTCTGACGGTGGCGTGGCAGGCTTCAACCTCGGAAAAACAGTGACCTGGCCAATGCCGGGCTGATCTCACTGCGATAAATCGCAATCTGGTCACGGTCACTGGCCCCCTTGCGCTCAAAGGCGCCGCCGAGTTTCTGTTGGTCCCGGGTCTTGAGGTGTGCGGCGCTGAACGCTTCAACAGCCGCCTGGGGCGAAGGGTAATGAAAGTGTGCGTACCACAGCACTGTATTGTCCTGGGCATCGCGTATTTCGTATTCGTCGAGGTAGTCCTTGCCCGGGCCCTTGAGGCGGCGACGGGCGCCGACTTGTTTGATGGCCACCTGCCCGTCGTTGTGCAGCCACTCCAGGCGTGTAGCGGTAGGGGGTTGCTGCTTGATCATGCTGATGCGGGTGTTTTTGCCCAGTTCAAACAGCCGTGTGGAGGCGTCGGCGAGGTTTTTGCTGAGGGTGGCGACAAGGGGGCGGTCGATTCCGGTCAGGTTGAGTTGGGTCAGTGCCGTTTCTACTTCGCTGGCGGCGTGTGCCAGGCGCGTGGCGTATTGGCTGAACATTTCTTCAATCTCCACCGGCAGCCGTCCGGCTTTGCGGGAGTGCCCAAGGATGCGCCGGGTCGTCGCCGCCTCTTCCTCCAGCAGGCTCTGGCCGGCGTTGACGCTTGTGTCCAGGTCGACCTTTTTCGGCGTTGACGGGAGCACTACCGGGGCTACGCGTTCAACCCACACCCCTGGCGTTTTCTCGTGGAAGGTGGCGATGATCTTACCGGTCATCGGCGCCTTGACGTCCACCAGGCTACTGTCGGATTCGCGGGGTTCGCCCACCACGACACCCTGGAAGCGGGTCTTGATGATTTTGCGCTGTGGCGTGGTTGGCGGCTTGGATGGCCCGGGCTTGGGTTCCTGGGACCTTCTTTCGCGCAGCAGTTTTACCAGGTCTTGGATGGCCCGCTGATTGAAGTCGTCGATATACTGGCGCAGGGTTTCCAGTGGCTCGCGCAGCAGGTGTTCCGGGTAATCGGCATGCAGATCGAGCAGGCGCTGGTCGCCGAGCGTGAACTGCTCGACCAGGCTGTTCAAGACTTCAATGCGCTGCTCCAGCGGGCTACCGTTGATCTTGTCGAGCACCTCGATGAAGCTCTGCACGCTGAGGTCCACGGCGTCGACGATGACATTGAGCCGGCCACGGGCAACGTCCTGCCCATCACCCGCTGTAATAGCGCTGCACAAGTAGCGGCCTATGGTGATTTGCAGGGCCTTGAGGTCGGTGACTCGAATGTTCGGCAACGCCCGCATGGTGCTCTGGATGACCCGGGCGCCCGCCGCCCCGAGGCCGTCCAGTTCCCGAAAGCGCGTCTCGATGTACTGCATGCGTCGAATCATCTCTACGGTCATGTCCGACATGGTCTGCGCGTACGCGGCTTGGGTCTGCGGGTCGGCAGGCAGGTTGGATTCCAATGCCTCCACGGTGGTTTCCAGCAGGTCGCGGAACGGTCCCAGGCGCTCCTCTACGGCGGTGCGTGTCAGTATCAACTGCTTGTTCAGGTAGTCCACCATCGCACTCTGATAGTTGGGCACGCTGTCGATGATGCCCAGGCTCCGAAGCTGGCGGATCGGCACATCGTAGGCCTCCAGGCGTTCATTCACCTGGCTGATAAAGGCTTCGCGGCGCAGGTCGGTGGAAGGGCCCGGCTCAGTGCCTATCGCCAACAGTGCGGCGGACAATTGAGCCTGAACGCGATCTTCATCGGCGTTGAACGCGCTGAGTTCTCTGCGCAGGGTCTGGATCCGCGAGGGCTTCTGCTCCTGGGCGGCCCGCCGCCGGTTTCTGAACCCGCCGCCGCGCAGGCGCAGGCGCGTGTCGACAAACCACTGCCCGGCCAGGTTGCAAATCAGCAGGGGGCCGGTACGAGTGTTTTTTTGCGGATCAATGATCATCACGTTGTCGTTGGCGTCCAGCGTGACTTCGAACCAACGCTGTGCAACGGGTGCGTACCATTTATCGCCGTGGGGATAGAGGTGCATATGTGCCCCGGCGGTTTTACTGGGCGCACCCAACCCTTCGGGTTGGGGGGTGGCAAAGCTGTCCAGCGTCGCGCCAAGGCTAGAGGGGGTGCGCAGCAAGGCGCCACTGGCGTTCAGCGGGCCTTGGTGCAAGGGGGGCAGTTCGCGTTCGGAAACGTCGGGTTGACGAGTCACCGAAACCTGTTCGATCGCTGGGGCGGGTTCTTCTTTGGTGATTTCACCCAGGTCGAGCTCGAGCTTGGGTTCTGCCAGCGGCTCAAGGGACTCGGGAATGACTTCGCGAGTGGGATGGCGCAACGCGACATGCAGGGCCAGGGCCATGCCCAGGTTGAGGAACATATCCACCAGTGCTGTCCAGGGGGCATGGGCTTCGGGGGTGTCGACCAACTGCTCGGCTTCCTGGAGGTCGTCCATGATCTGCCAGATCCACACGGCGATACCGACAGTGCGTCCAAGGAATGGCAGGGCGCCGTTAAAAATCTGCCAGCCTGCGTGGCGAAGGGTGGCCCAGCGTTTTTGCGCGTTGGAAACCGATTGCCGGGTCGCCAGTTCGATCAGCGCGTTGGCATTGCTGGTGAACAATGTCGCCAGTGGATCGCCGAGCAGGACTTCGTCACCGAGGCCAATCGGCCCGCTCATGTACACCAGGGTCGCCGGCTCGACCAGTGCGCGCACAGCGATCCATGGCGATGGCAGGGTGCCGGGGAATACGTACTGGCCATAATTGAAACGTTCTGCTTCGGGGAGCCAGGCCAGCACGGACTCACGCAATGCACAATCATGCTTGATGGCATAGAGCAGGTTTTGTCGAGAGGGAAACTGCAGCAGCATCGGCTGCAGCAAGGGCCGATAGAGCACGCAGGGGCCTGCGGTGTGGTCCTGGGGGCCGATGACGAACATATTGGCAACCACGTCCTCGCGGTGGCCGGGCCGCAGGGCGGGGGAGAAGGCGAGGGGGCGGATCACGGCGGGTTGCCCGTCGACGTGGCGCTCATACGCTTCGGCCTGCACTGCCGCAGCGACATACAAAAAACCGCGCTCATCCAGCCCGTTGCGCCGCTGCATTTTCAATTGCAGCGCCAACAAGGGTAGCTGCAGGCGCAGGTGCGAGGTGTACAGCGCCTGGCGGCGGTTGGACTCCAGGGGGGCATCCAGCAACTTCTGGCGGATCAGGGCTGGGTAGTTTGCCCCGATATCCAGGCTTTCGATCACTCCCTTCAAGTAGTCAAAAGTCAGCCAGTCGGGAGCGTCGTTACCGTTGTAGATCACACTCGATACGCCGGTGGGTAGGCCTGTGAGGTTGTCCAGGGCCAGGTCAATCAGGCTGCGGCGAGTGATTTCCTCACCCCCTGGGACCACGAAGGTGCCCCAGATCACCGGGCTCTGAATCACGATCTGGATCTTGTCCACATTCAGCATCGCGCCCTTAGGATGCGTCTTGATCCGGTCTTGCAGTTGCTCACGAGCGTAATCGCGGATCGGTGCAATGTCGTCGTTGAAGGTGCGCCCGCGATAATGGGTATGCAATTGGGCCAGGTCGATCATGAGGCGGCTGTAGGCGGCCATATCCAGGTCCGAGGCCGCGATCATCCAGGCAGGCAAGCGTTGGTGGATCTCCCGGATATTCGACAACCGGTGGTCGCTCAGGTCTTCGATGCTGGGCATGATCCGGGCGACAGCCGGGCGATGTCGAGACAGTTCGGCCCGGTTGTCGGCGGCGTCCTTGTCCAGCGTGCCGATGGCGTCGATTTGCAGGGCGATCAGGGCGCACGCCTGGCTGTCGAAGAAGTTGCCGCGGGGCTCGTACAGCCGCCATTTCACCTCGGCATCCGGGCGCACGTTGCTCAGCTTGTAGAGCAGGCTGTCCGACAGTTGCTCCATGGAGTCGAAGCGCTCGTATCCGGCGATCAGCGAGTAGGTGAGGATGATCGTGCGTTGCTGATGGGTGCCCACCAATATGGCCATATCCAACAGGCCTACGTGTTGTTGGTGGGTGGGCCCTTGCAGGTCTACATCCATCAGGTAGGCGTGGCTCTGATAGGGGTCCTTGTCCGCCCGCATGGCCAGGTCGGGGGAGTGGTACAGCGTGCGGGCCATGGCGCAGTCTTCTTCATCCCAGCCTTGCACCTGGGTCACATTCCATATTTTGCGCAAGGCACTGGAAAACACTTGCCAGCGAATGCCGGTGCTGTTGTAGGACGCGTTCCAGTAATCCAGTTGTTGCTCCTGGAACGCGCTGTACAGCAGTAAGGCGAGTTCGTTGATCAGGCGGCCTATGGCGTCGATCTGTACGGGTAGGTGTACGGAGGGTGTGGTGTTGGGTTGTAGGGTCAGGAAGTGTTCGCCTTCCAGGTAGGTGACCGGTTCACGTCCCAGCGCCTGGCGGGCCAGGATGCTGGTGAGGGATTCGCTCAGTGGTTCAAGTGGCTCGACCACCTCCTTGTTGGCTCGCCAGCGTGGCGTTACGAGCATCGCCAGGTCCGGGTTGAGGTTGAGCGTAGGGTATTGCTCGCTGAGCGCCGTCTTCAGCAGGGTGCTGGCGACCTCTCGAGTGGTCGGGCCAGTGGTCAACTGGGTCAGCAGGCCATAGCTGGTAGAGGGGCGGTTGTTATTGCTGTGGTTGGGGGCGTCGTTGGGCACATTCAGCTCCTTGTCGGTCACCAGCCCGTTCGGGCTGTGGAGCCGCAAAGTAATCACTGAGGGTGCTGCGTAGACGGTAGATAAGTACCGGGGCCCGCTCCCTGGCGGGAGCGGGCGTTGCGATCAGGTGCCGGACTTGATCCTGGTCCAGGCCCGCGTTCTGGCGCGCTCGGCTTTGCTGTCCAGTGGCTTCAAGGTATAGAGCGTGGCCATGGCCGCGTCGGTGGGGTACAGGTTGGGATTGTTGCGGATCGCCGGGTCGACTTGCAGGGTGGCGTCCTTGTTGGGGTTGGGGTAGCCGACAAAATCACTGATGGGCGCAATGACCTGGGGCTGCAACAGGTAGTTGATGAAGGTGTAGGCGTCCTGCGGGTTCTGAGCGCCTTTGGGGATGGCGAGCATGTCGAACCAGATCGGCGCGCCTTCTTTAGGCAGGCGCATGTCCACGGTCACGCCGTTCTTGGCTTCCTTGGCACGGTTGGCGGCTTGGGAGAAGCTGCCCGAGTAACCCACGGCCACGCAGATGTCGCCGTTGGCAATATCGGCCATGTACTTGGAGGAATGGAAGTAGGTGATGTAGGGGCGGATCTTCAGCAACAGCGCCTCGGCTTTTTCATAGTCCTTGGGGTTGTTGCTGTTGGGGTCCAGGCCCAGGTGTTGCAGGGCCAGGGGCAGGATCTCCGACGGCGAGTCCAGCAGGGCCACGCCGCACTGCTTGAGCTTGCTGATGTTCTCTTGCTTGAAGATCAGGTCCCAGCTGTCCACCGGCGCGTTATCCCCCAGGGCGGCCTTGACCTTGGCCGGGTTGAAGCCGATCAGGATGGTGCCGTACATGTAGGGCACGGCGAACTTGTTGCCGGGGTCGTTGGCCTCGATCAACTTCATCAGTTTGGGGTCCAGGTGGTTCCAGTTGGGCAATTGGCTGCGGTCCAGGGGCTGGAACACGCCGGCCTCGATCTGCTTGGCCAGGAACACGTTGGACGGCACCACCACGTCATAGCCGGAGTTGCCGGTGAGCAGCTTGGCCTCCAGGGCTTCGTTGGTGTCGAAGATGTCATACACCAGCTTGACGCTGGTGTTCTGCGCCTTGAAGTCTTCCAGCGCCTTGGGGGTGATGTAGTCGAACCAGTTGTAGACCTTGAGGGTTTTTTCTTCGCCATGCACCGTGCCGCTCAACACGGCGATGCACAGGGCCAGGGAGGTGAGCATCTTCATCGGGTAGCTCCTTGTTGTTCGAAACCTTCGAGGACGTTGACGGCGTTGATGCCGATTTCTGCCACCGCGTAGCCACCTTCCATCACGAACAGCGTGGGCTTGCCCAGGCGTGCGATGCGGCGGCCCATGGCCAGGTAGTCCGGGCTGTCGAGCTTGAATTGGGAGATGGGGTCGTGCTTGAACGTGTCGACGCCCAGGGATACCACGATGATGTCGGCGCTGTAGTCCTCGATCTCATCGCAGGCCGCGTCCAGTGCCGCGCTCCAGATGTCCCAGCCCGAGCCGGCCGGCAACGGGTAGTTGAAGTTGAAGCCTTCACCGGCACCCTCTCCCCGCTCATCGGCATACCCCAGGAAAAACGGAAACTCCGCCTCGGGGTGGCCATGGATCGAGGTAAAGAGCACATCGCTGCGCTCATAGAAAATCGACTGGGTACCGTTGCCGTGGTGGTAATCCACATCCAGGATCGCGACCTTCTGCCGGCCCTGGTCGAGAAATGCCTGGGCGGCAATCGCGGCATTGTTCAGGTAGCAATAACCCCCCATCAAGTCACTGGCGGCGTGGTGCCCCGGTGGTCGGCAAAGGGCGAAGGCGCTGTGGGCGCCTTGCTGGATCGCCTGTTGCGCGGTCAACGCGACCTGGGCCGCGCTATAGGCCGCTTGCCAGGTGCCGACGGTGATGGGGGCGCCACCGTCGAAGCTGTAATACCCCAGTTGCCCATGCAGGCTGGTGGGCAACACCCGGCGCAGGGTGCGGGCGGGCCAGGTGTAGGGCAGCAGGTCGCCGTCCTGGCCAAATTCGCTCCAGCGTGCCCAGGCACCTTTGAAAAAATCCAGGTAGTCGCGGCTGTGTATGCGTTGCAGGGGCGCCAGGCCAAAGTCCTGCGGCGCCAGTACCGGGCCCAGCTCGCGGTCCTTGACCCGATGCAGCACGTGGTCGGCGCGCGAGGGCATTTCGAAACAGGGCATCAGTTGCCCGTCCATCAGTTCGCAGCGTCCGTGGTGCAGGTGGTGGTCGTCGGAGTAGATCGTCAGCATGGGTACTCCCCGCAGGCTCGTTGTTGTGCCTTGCAGTGTTGCGTCACGCAGCAATCATGAGAACGGCAGGAGCGGCCAGAAGGGGATAAATGTGGCCAAAAACGCTGACCATAATTCGCCCATTAATGGCGCATCAGGCTGGGCGCTACACCACTCCAGCGCACAAACGCATGGCGAAAGCTCGCGGTTTCGCTAAAGCCCAGTTGCTCGGCAATCTGATGGATCGGCATCTGATCTTGCGCCAGCCATTGCTTGGCTTGCTCAAAGCGCAGCTCGTCGAGCAATTGCTGGTAGCTGCATCCCAGGGCCTGCAAGTGCCGCCGCAGGGTACGCGCCGAGCAGTTCATCTGTGCCGCCAAGCCATCAAGGCCGGGCGCGGCGTGCAGTTGATCGGCCAACAATTGGCGCACGCGGTTGAGCCAGGCCTGGCGCCCGGTGAATTCGGAGTTCTGTTTACGGCAGCGCTCGGCCATGGCGCGGTGGGTGATGGCGTCTGCCAGCGGCAGCGGTTGCTTAAGCCATGCCTGGTCGAAGGCAAACCCGTTGGCCTGGGCGGCAAAGTGCAATGGGCAGCCGAAACGCTCGGCATAACGAGCGTGGTAATCCGGCGCTGGGTAGTCGAAGCGCGCCTCACGCAACGGCAAGGCGCGACCCAGCAAGTCATCGCAGATGACCTTAAGCGACACCAGGCAGAACTCCACGTTGAACGCTGCCAATGCCGGGTTCTCCCGATAGTCGCCAGCGGTCAGCCAGATCTGTTCGCCATCGTCTACCAGGCTCAGCTCGAAGAGTGTTCCCAACAGCGCCGGGTAGCGTAGTGCCAGGCGCAAAGCGTCACCTAAGGTGGCACTGGTGAGTAGGGCATAGCCGAGCAAACCGTAGCCGGACACATGCATGCGCTGGCCCAGTTCCAGGCCGATGTCTTGCCGCAGGGCCACGGCATTGGCGCATACGCGCATTTCCTGGCAGGTGGTGATGCGCGTGTCTGCGTGGCGCAGATCGGCGGTTCCGATACCGCTGCCGGCCAGTAATACATCGCTTGCCGTGCCCTGGTCCTGGAACGTGGCCAGGACCAGGGACACCGCATTGAGGGTGGTCAGGTGTGAATGCAGCATGGGAAGCCGGTGCCAGAGTGTGCCTGAGGGGCAGCAAGTTGCATGCCGTCCCCTGGTATTGATCAACTGACGGATTTGGGCGTCGATTTCTGGAAAAACAGCATGTGGGCCTGCGCCACACTGATCTCACTGCGATAGAACGCCACCGTTTCCGCCCGGGTCAAGTTTGGCGGCATAAAGCTGGTGTTACCCGCACGTTGCTCTGTCGGGGTTACCAAGCGGGCAGACTGATAAGCGTTGTCCGATGTCCAGTCGGCGCTGTAGTGAAAGTGTGCGTACCACAGCACTGTCCCGTTGGAGCGGTCAGTGATGCTGTACTCATCCAGGAAGTCTTTCGGGTTGCCTGGGATCATGCGGCGTTTCACGGTTTCTTTTTTGATGGTGATTGCCTTGTGCCGTTCCAGCCATTGGACGCCGGTCACAGTCGGCGGATGCAGTTTGAGCCTGCGCTGTACCAGCTGATTGCTCTGTTGGTAGAGATCCTTCAGCGCGGTATCGAGGGCCGCGTTCACCTTACTGGCGGAGGCGTAGTGCCCAGAGCTTTCGGTGATGTTTTGTTGCGTCAGAGCGTGTTCGATTGTATTGCTGGCGTGTTCCAGTTTCAGAGCATGCTGGTGATACAGGTATTCGATGCCGAAGGGCGCTCGGTCTGAGAACAGAGCTTGAGCGCGAGCCCTTGCGAGAAACACCGGCAATTCATCGAGCAAGGCCTGGCCCTGATCGATACTGGTTTGTACGTCCACGGCAATGGATTCAGCCGAGGGCGGCGGGGTCTTTATGCGTAAAACCCACACACCCTCAGTTTTCTCATGGTAGGTCGCGAGGATTTGATTGGTCGTTGGTGAGCGAATATCCACAATGCCAGTGTCCAGACCGACATCCGACAAGCGCGGCTCGCCAATCAACAGGCCGTTGAAACGGGTGTAAATAAACCTCTTTTGAGGGCGAAGCGGGGATGAAGGCGGAGTGGGGCGGCTTCTGACAGCCGTTCTTTCCATACTGAGCTCACCGAGGTTACGGGTGGCGAGCCGCTGGAAGTCGGTGAGCTCCCTGCGTAACTCAAGCAGCGGATTGGTGAGGGCTTGTTCGGAGAACTCCACGTGGAAATCCTGCAAGCGTTCATCCAGCATCTGAAACTGCTCGATCAAGCTGCTCAGGCTATCAATCCGCTCATCCAGACGCCGTTCGCTTATCTCTGCCAGGGTGTCGTGCAGGCACTGGATTGCGATATCGGCCGTGTTGATGATTTGGTCAATCTGCGCCCAGGCGTCCTGAGCAGTGTCGAGGGTCTCTGCACGCAGGCACAGGTTGCGGCTGAGTGTTACGCGAAAAGCCTTGAGGCTATTGGAGGTGTAGACGGGCATCTTTGCCCGCTGATCCACCAAGTGCAACGAACCGACTTTACCCAAACGTTTGAGCTCCATGAACCGGCCATCCATATATTGGATCTGGGCAAGCAACTCGTTGGTCAGCGTGTGCGTCTCACGAAACACTTCAATATCACGCGTTTGCGGTAATTCGGCCTGGCTTTGCAGTAGTTCCTGCACGGTTCTCCACTTGGGGGTGAAGCGGGAGGTAATGTCTCGTATTGCCTCTTGGGTCAGTTTGGTCTGCGCCTTAATGTAATTGAGGGCATTTGGCGCGTAGGTGGCCCTGGGGTCAAGAACGTTTAGCTCTTTGAGTTTTTGAAGTGCCGACTCGTAGTCCGTGCGCTGGTTCTCCAGGGCCTGGATGTAGGCTTTGCGCAAGGTCTCGATCGATTGTGCAGGGGCTTCGTCGTATTCACGGCGAGCACGTTCCAATCCCTCTTGTGCAGTGGCTTTGCGACGCTCAAATTCATCCAGTTCGTTGCGCAGTTCGCTGGCCCTTTTTTTGGCGAGCGCTAGCGCCCTTCTGTTGATGACCTTGGGGCCACCCCCTCGCAGGCGCAGACGCGTATCGACAAACCACTGGCCCTTGCTGTTGTGGACCAACGGCGGACCGGTGCGCTCGGGACGGGCGGGGTCGACGATCAAGACGGTATCGTTTTCATCCACCAGTACCTGGAACCAGCGCTCGCCCACCGGGGCATACCAGTGCGCACCACTGCGATACAGATGCTGGTGAGGCCCTGCCTCGTCGTTGATCTCGTCGAGGGTGCCGGGTTTGGTCACTTTGAAACTGTCCAGCACGGTGGCCAATCGCACCGGCGTGCGGTTGACTGCGCCACTGATATGCAGAGGGCGGTCGTGTGGGCCCAGGTTATCGGAGCTGATGGTTGCGAGTTTGCTGACTATCTCCGGTTTTAGCTGGGCGGGTGGCCGAGGGCGCACCGGCGCAAACGCATTGTTTCTCGATGCGATGCCTGGCGAGCGGTGGGTGACGCAGTGCAAGGTGATGGCCATGCCAATATTCAGCAGCAGGTCGGCGAGGGCAACCCAGGGCGACTCTTGCTCGGGGTGGGACAGGGTGTCTTCGACGTGTTGCACTTGGTCCATGATCTGCCAGATCCAGACCGCCGTGCCCACGGTGCGCCCGAGAAACGGCAGGACTGCGTTGAAGAGCGCCCAACCGATGTGCTTGAACGTCGCCCAGCGGGCTTCGGCGTTGGACACCGATTGCCGGTCGGCCAGGCTCACCAGTGCGTTGGCGTTGGCGTTGTACAGCGTGGTGAACAGATCGCCGTCTATGGTGTTCTGGCTCAATTTTATCGGCCCGCTCATTGCCCACCCCTTGACCGGGTCCACCACGAACGTGATCGCCACCCAAGGTGAAGGTAGATCACCGGGAAACACGAACTGGGCGTAGTCATCCCGAGCGTTATCGGGCAGCCAGGCCAAGACCGATTCGCGCAGGCTCGTCGACTGTTGCAAGGCGTAGATCAAATTGTTCGGCGACGGGAATTGCGACAGTGGGTTATCGAGCAGCGGCCGGTAGAGCAAGCAAGGGCCGGCGCTCATGTTCTGGGGGCCGATCACGAACATGTTAGCGACCACATCCGGCGTGGTGTCCAGCCGTCGGGTCGGCACAAAGGCCAGCGGGCGAATGACGATCATCTGGCCATCCACCTGGCGGTCGGCGGGGACAGCCTGCATCAATGCGTTGATGTATCGATAACCCAGTTCATTGATCCCGCCCTCACCACGGATCTTGCATTGCAGTGCCAGCATCGGCAGTTGGATGCGCAAGTGCTGGGTGTAGAGCAACTGGCGGCGAGCGGTCTCCAGCGGGTCGTCCAGCAGTGTTGCCTTGATCAGGGCCGGGTAAGTGTTGCCGATGTCCACGCGGCTGATCAGGCTTTCCAGGTAGTCGACGGTCAACCAGTCAGGCAGTTTTTCCCGACTACGCTGGCGCAGTGTCTTGACCCCCATAGGCAGGGCGATGAGGTTTTGCAGCGCCAGTTCGGTCACGCTGAATATCGATGTGTCGATCTGCCCGGGCACCGGGAACAAGCCCCAGAACACTGGGCTGCGCACGACGATGTCGAGGCTGCCCAGCCACCGCGTTGAGGCCTCGGGATGGTCCTTGAGCATCTCGGCGTTAAGCTGGTCCAGGGTGTATTGCTGGAGGGGGCTTATACCCTCTTGATAGGTCTTGCCGCGACTCAAACTGTGCAGGGTCGCGAGGTCTTTGAGGTGGCGCGAGAAGGCGTCCTGGTCTGAGGCCGACGCCTCGGTCAACCAGTCGGGAAGGGCGTTTACATACTGCTGCATGTCGGACTCACTGGGCGTGACATCAGGCGCTGGCGGTTGGGCCAGGCGTTGCTGGGAGGCGCCCGGCTCACGCAGGCCGGAAAAGTCGATGCCCCCAATGGCAGTGATCTGGAGGCTGATAAAGGTGCAGGCCAGGTAGTCGAAAAAATCGCCATCGGGTTCTATCAGGCGCCACTGCACTTTGATGCGCCCCAGTGCGGTACTCAACAGGTGCGGCAGGTCTTCGCCCAGGTTTTCCTGGCTGGTGTATTTCTTGAAGCCGCCAAGCAGGGAATGGGTGAGGATCACCTCTTGGCCATTTCTCCGGCCGATCAACACGCTGATCAAGTGATCTTCCAGATGAGTGGCCTTGCCTGCGTCGTCGACTTTGTCGATATCAATCACGTAGGCCCTGACGGCCTGGGAGTCATTGAGGCCGCGCTGGGCGAAGTCCGGCGTGCGATACAGCTCGCGTGCCATCTGGCAATCGTCGTCGCTCAAGCCGGGCGCCTGCGTTATGTTCCAGAAATCGCGCAGCGTCGCGGCCAGCGCGTGCCAGCGCGGGCCGCTGTCAGCCTCGGACGCGTTCCAGTACTCCGTCTGAGCCTGTTGATAACCACGCAACATCACGGGTGCCAGCGTATTGATCAGGCGGGCGATGTCGAGGATCCGCACCGGCAAATGCACTGCCGGTTCAACGATCGGCAGTTGGGTCAGAAAGTGCTCGCCTTCGATATACAGCGCAGGCACGGCCAGCACCGCCTGGACGGCGAGGACATCGGTGAGCGCTTTGTAATGGCGGTCGATGGGTACGACATGACCCTCTTCAATACCCCAGATTGGGGTACCCACCATGGTCACGTTCGGGTCGAGGTCTAGGTCCGGATACAGCTCTTGCAGTTGCTCACGCAGCAATGTGGCGGCGACTTCACGAAACGCCGGGCCGGTGGACATTTGCGTGACCAGCGTGTCGGTGAGGTTTTGATGGGAGTACGTTGAAAGAGGTGTGGTCATGGTGCGTCCTGGCAGGCAAAAGAATGGCAACGACCCCAGAAGAAAGCCGGGGTGTTGCCATGCTAGGAAGCGTGCAGCCAGGAACGGTGGTGCTTACTTAGACTGTGGCTCAGCGCAGCTCGCCGCACAGGTCCAGTTCCACCAGGCGGCGGATTTGCGGGATGTCGATCCCGGCGCCGAGCAGCGCGTTGAGCTTGCCGAATGCGGCTTCGCGGGTCATGCCACCGCCCGACAGCACGCCGACGCCGCGCAGGCGGCTACCGGCCTCGTACACATCCAGCTCCACGCCGCCTTCATGGCATTGGGTGATGGCGACCACCACAATGGCCTGTTCTTGCGCGCGCTGGAGGCTGGCCAGAAACGCTGGGTTGTCACTGGGGCCGGTGCCGCTGCCGAAGCATTCCAGGATCAGCGCCTGGATGCCGCTGGCAATGATCGCGTCCAACTGGGCTGCACCGATACCCGGTACCAACGGCAGCACGCCGACGTTGGCCAGGGCTTTGGGCTGGCGATAGCCAAGGGCTTGGGGAATGGACTCGGCATGCGCCACGCCGCCTTGACGGTTCAACGCCGCGAAAGGGTTGCGGCCGAAGCTGCGGATTTTCGCACAGCGGGTCGGCGCCATCATCGCGCCGTGAAAGTGCAGGTGCACGCCCGGCACCACGCCCGCGCCCAGCGCTTGCAGCGCGCCGCTGACGTTTTCCCAGGCATCACTGTCGGGTACGCCGGCGGGCAACATGGAACCGGTGAACACCACCGGCACCGGCAGGCCCAGCAGTTGGAAAGCCATGGCCGCTGCGCTGTAGGCCAGGGTGTCGGTGCCATGCAGGATCAGCACGCCGTCGCAGCCCTGGTCCACGGCATCGATCACCGCGGTGCGCAGGCGCTGCCAGTAGGCGGGGGTCATATTGGCGCTGTCGATCAGCGGGGCCATTTCCTCGAAGCGCCAGGCGGGCACAGGCTGGTTGGCGAGCTGTTCGCGCATGCGCGCTTCGAAGCCGGAAGCGGGGGCCAGGCCGTTGGCACTGGCCTGCATGCCGATGGTGCCGCCGGTATAGAGCACCATGACGTTGTTAGCTGGTTGCATCGAAAAATCTCCTGAACGAAAAACGCCGCACGGCCCCGAGCATGCCCAAGGTCGTACGGCGTGTCATCTCTCTACGCTCAGCGCTGGGCTTGGGCGTTCAGTTCAGCCGATGGAGCGGCCTCGGGTTTTACCGGGTTGGCCGGCCAGGCGCTGCGGTCCAGGTCCAGGTCAGGGAACTGGCTGGAGTCGAACACCGGGGTCTTGATGCCTGCCGCGCGCTGGTTGTCGTAGTCGTTCAGGATACGCATGGCGATCTTGAACAGGAACGCCAGCGCGAACAGGTTGACGAAGGCGAGCATGGTCATGGTGATGTCGGCAAACGCGAACACGGTGCTCAGGTTCTCGATGGAGCCCCAGAAGATCAGCACCAGCACCAGAGCGCGATAGCCCATCAGTACCTTGCGGTTGTTGCCCACCAAAAAGCGCAGGTTGCTCTCGCCCAGATAGTAGTTGTACATGATCGAGGTGAACACGAACAACGCCAGGGCCACGGAGATGAACATGCGGCCCCAGTCACCGACCACGGCAGCCAGGGAGTTCTGGGTCAGGGCAATGCCGTCGCCTTCAAAGCCCGGGGTGTAGAAACCGGAGAGCAGGATCAGCAAGGCGGTGCAGGTGCAGATCACGAAGGTATCGAGGAACACACTGAATGCCTGGACCACGCCCTGGGCAATCGGGTGCTCTACAGAGGCCACGGCTGCCACGTTCGGCGCACTGCCCAGACCGGCTTCGTTGGCGAACACGCCGCGCTTCACACCCATGATGATCGCGCTGCCGACCAGGCCACCGAAGGCTTGGTCCAGACCGAAGGCGCTCTTGACGATGGTCATCAGCATGGCCGGTACGTGGTCGAACTGCAGCACGATCACGTACAGGGTCACGGCGATGTAGACCAGGGTCTTGACCGGCACCAGCAGGTCGGCGATCGAGGCGATGCGCTTGATCCCGCCGATGAACACCAGGCCCAACAAGGCCGCCAGGGCCAGGCCGGTGTAGGTGGTGTCGAGGCCGAAGGCGTTGTTCAGCGAGTGGGTCACGGCGTGGGCTTGCAGGCCGTTGAAGGCAAAGCCGAAGGTCACCAGCAGCAGGAACGCCATGACCATGCCCAACCAGCGCTTCTGCAGGCCGTGCTGGATGTAATACGCCGGGCCGCCACGGTAGGTGCCTTCTGCGTCGGTGCGCTTGTACAACTGGCCGAGGGAACATTCGATAAAGCTCGAAGACATGCCCACCAATGCGGTGACCCACATCCAGAACACCGCCCCCGGGCCACCCAGGGTCACCGCAATGCCGACACCGGCAATGTTGCCGGCACCCACGCGGCCGGCCAGGCTGAGCATCAGCGCCTGGAACGAGCTGAGTTGGTCGGAGCTGTTCTTCAGGCTGTCTTTAAACACCGAGAACATGTGGAAAAAGTGACGCAGTTGTACGAAACGCGAGCGGATCGTGAAATAACCGCCGAGCCCGACAATGAGCACGATCAGTACTTTCCCTGAGAGGAAGTCGTTGATGACTTCGAGCATGGAGTGTTCCTCGCTGATTTTTCTAATGGCAAACGCAGGACGGTTCGACGCCGTCGCTTGGCACCAGGCAGTGCGCGACAGTTCGACCCCAATCCTTTTGCGGGTTGTTATTCATGCGGTTTCGCGCTGTGTTCAGGGCCTCGTTACCGACGGCCGCAGACGCGAGAGGGGCGGCACTATACCTAGGCGAACGTGATCCGTCTGCCTGGGCTGATTAAAGGTTTCAGCCAAGCTGTTGCAGGGGCGGTGGGCTTACAGGGCGATATTGGAGTTTTTATGGGCGTCATTTCACAACCTTGAGGCAAAAAAAAGGGCCTGAAGAACGAGCCTTCAGGCCCTCAAAAGGTGAGAGGTGTCTAGTCCCTCAACCTGGTGAGCGGTGCAACAAACGCTTAGGCCTTCAGCGGGACCAAGCGTGGGGCAATCATGTTTTCGGGGCGCAGGATGTCGTCGAGCATGGCGTCGTCGAGCAAGCCTTCTTCGCGCACCAGTTCCAGCACGCCACGGCCGCTTTCGAGAGCGATACGGGCGATGCGGGTGGCGTTTTCATAGCCGATGTACGGGTTCAGCGCGGTAACCAGGCCGATGGAGTGCTCCACCAGTTCGCGGCAGCGGGCTTCGTTGGCAGTGATGCCGGTGATGCAGTGCTCGCGCAGCATGTCCATGGCGCGTTGCAGCAGGCGGATCGAGTCGAAGATCTTGAAGGCGATCAGCGGCTCCATCACGTTCAGCTGCAGTTGGCCGCCTTCGGCTGCCATGGTCAGCGCCAGGTCGTTGCCGATCACTTGGAACGCCACCTGGTTGACGGCTTCCGGAATTACCGGGTTGACCTTGCCGGGCATGATCGAGCTGCCTGGCTGGCGCGCTGGCAGGTTGATCTCGTTGATCCCGGTGCGTGGGCCGCTGGACAGCAGGCGCAGGTCGTTGCAGATCTTCGACAGTTTCACCGCGGTACGCTTGAGCATGCCGGAGAACAGCACGAAAGCGCCCATGTCGGAGGTGGCTTCGATCAGGTCGGCGGCCGGTACCACCGGCTGGCCGCTGATCACGGCCAGGCGTTGTACGGCCAGGGCCTGGTAGCGCGGGTCGGCGTTGATGCCGGTACCGATGGCGGTGCCGCCCAGGTTCACTTCGGTCAACAGCTCTGGCGCCAGGGTTTTCAGGCGGGCCAGGTCTTCACCGAGGGTGGTGGCGAAGGCGCGGAATTCCTGGCCGAGGGTCATCGGCACGGCGTCTTGCAATTGGGTGCGGCCCATTTTCAGCACGTGGCTGAATTCGACGCCCTTGGCTGCGAACGCCTGGATCAGACTGTCGAGGCTGGCCAGCAGCGCGTCATGGCCCAGCAGCAGACCCAGGCGGATCGCGGTCGGGTAGGCGTCGTTGGTCGACTGCGCCATGTTCACGTCGTTGTTGGGGTGCAGGTATTGATATTCGCCCTTCTGGTGGCCCATGGCCTCCAGCGCGATGTTGGCGATGACTTCGTTGGCATTCATGTTGGTTGAAGTGCCAGCGCCGCCTTGAATCATGTCCACCACGAACTCTTCGTGGAAATCGCCGCGGATCAGACGGGCACAGGCTTCGCTGATGGCAGCGTGCTTGGCTTCACTGAGCTGACCCAGCTCGCGGTTGGCGTCTGCCGCCGCTTGCTTGACCATTGCCAGACCGACCACCAATTTCGGGTAATGCGAAATCGGAACGCCCGAGAGGCGGAAGTTGTTCACCGCTCGCAGGGTCTGGATGCCGTAATACGCTTGAGCCGGTACTTCAAGTACGCCAAGCAGGTCTTTTTCGGTACGGAAAGATGCAGCGGAGGACATGACGGAAATCATCTCGATATGGACCCGGAACTGGCCGGAACGCTGTGAATGCTAGGCTTGTGTGTGTTTTTGGGCCAATGCTGTTCAGCACTGGGCTATGCATAAACGGCATAATGCAGGTGTGACCCGGCTATCATGGCGGGCGTGTGTACCAAAATGGTGCGTACCCGTGGGAGTAAGTGATGAACCTTGAGAGCAAATGGCTGGAAGACTTCAGCGCCCTGGCGGCCACTCGCAGCTTTTCCCAGGCGGCGGAGCGGCGCTTTGTCACCCAGCCGGCGTTCAGTCGTCGCATCCGCAGCCTGGAGGCGGCGCTGGGCCTGACTCTGGTCAATCGCTCGCGCACGCCGGTGGAGCTGACGGCGGCGGGGCAGTTGTTCCTGGTGACTGCGCGCACCGTGGTCGAACAGCTCGGTGAAGTGCTGCGCCACTTGCACCATCTTGAGGGCGGGCAGGGCGAAGTCATGCAAGTGGCGGCGGCCCACTCCCTGGCGCTGGGGTTCTTCCCGCGCTGGATCGCGCAATTGCGCAACGAAGGCCTGAACATCGCCACGCGGTTGGTGGCTACCAACGTCGGCGATGCCGTGCACGCCCTGCGCGAGGGTGGCTGCGACCTGATGCTGGCGTTCTACGACCCGGACGCGGCGATGCAAATGGACGCCGAAATTTTCCCCTCGCTGCACCTGGGCAACACCGAAATGCTCCCGGTGTGCGCGGCCGATGCCGATGGCAAGCCGTTGTTCGACCTGGAAGGTGAGGGCAGCGTGCCGCTCCTGGCCTACAGCGCCGGTGCGTTTCTTGGCCGATCCGTTCACTTGCTATTGCGCCAACGTGCGCTGCGCTTTACCACCGTGTATGAAACCGCCATGGCCGACAGTCTTAAAAGCATGGCCCTGGAAGGCTTGGGTATCGCCTGGGTGCCGCAGTTGAGCGTGCGGGCGGAATTGGCGCGTGGTGAATTGGTGGTGTGCGGCGGCCCGCAATGGCATGTGCCGTTGGAGATTCGCCTGTATCGCTGCGCGTTGGTGCGCAAGGCCAACGTGCGGTTGTTGTGGCGCAAGTTGGAAGGTGGGGCGGCGCAGGGCGCTTGAGTGCGCTGAAGATCAATGTGGGAGCTGGCTTGCCTGCGATAGCTGTAGTGAATTCACCATTGCTATCGCAGGCAAGCCAGCTCCCACATTGACCCAGTTCCCATGGGGAATGTGTGTTGTTTTCGCTGACCTGAAAGTCAATAAAACCGCCGCTTTGCCCCGCTAGACAGATGGTCATCCAAGGGGCTGTTTATCTGGATTATTACGGTATACTGCGCGGCCTTCGGCCGGTCCAACCGGCCTTAATTCGCACACCAAGCCACGCCGGATTTCCCGCGTGGCTTGTTGTTTTTTGACGCGCCTGCGGGCGCCCAGAGAGAAGAGGCACGACGATGAGTGCATTGGTTGGCGTGATCATGGGCTCCAAGTCCGATTGGTCCACCCTTAGCCACACCGCCGATATGCTGGAAAAACTCGGCATTCCGTATGAGGTGAAAGTGGTCTCTGCCCACCGCACCCCGGATTTGCTGTTCCAGTATGCCGATGAAGCAGAATCCCGTGGCATCGAGGTGATCATCGCCGGTGCCGGCGGTGCAGCGCACCTGCCAGGCATGTGTGCGGCCAAGACCCACCTGCCGGTCCTTGGCGTGCCGGTGCAGTCGGCGATGCTCTCGGGCGTGGATTCGCTGTTGTCCATCGTGCAGATGCCGGCCGGCATCCCGGTGGCGACCCTGGCGATCGGCAAGGCCGGCGCGATCAACGCCGCGTTGCTGTCCGCCAGCATCCTGGGCGCCAAGCACCCGCAGTTCCACGCGGTGCTGAAAAAATTCCGTGCTGAGCAGACAGACAGCGTGCTGGACAATCCAGACCCACGCATCGCCTGAGGTTGTTGACGATGAAAATCGGTGTAATCGGTGGCGGCCAACTGGGTCGCATGCTGGCCCTGGCGGGAACCCCGCTGGGGATGAACTTCGCTTTCCTGGACCCGGCGCCGGACGCTTGTGCGGCGGCCCTGGGTGAACACCTGCGCGCTGACTACAGCGACCCGGACCACCTGCGTCAACTGGCCGACGAAGTCGACCTGGTGACCTTCGAGTTCGAAAGCGTCCCGGCCGAGACCGTGGCCTTCCTGTCGCAGTTCGTGCCGGTGTACCCGAGCGCCGAAGCCTTGCGCATCGCTCGCGACCGCTGGTTCGAGAAAAGCATGTTCAAGGACCTGGGCATTCCGACCCCGGCCTTCGCCGACATCCAGTCCCAGGCGGACCTGGACGCCGCCGTCGCCAGCATCGGCCTGCCGGCCGTGCTGAAAACCCGCACCCTGGGTTACGACGGCAAGGGCCAGAAAGTCCTGCGCACCGCCGCTGATGTGGTCGACACCTTCGCCGAACTGGGCAGCGTCGCCTGCCTGCTGGAAGGCTTCGTGCCGTTCACCGGCGAAGTCTCGCTGATCGCCGTGCGTGCCCGTGATGGCGAAACCCGCTTCTACCCGTTGGTGCACAACACCCACGACAGCGGCATCCTCAAGCTGTCCGTGGCCAGCACTGATCACCCGTTGCAGGCCCTGGCCGAAGACTATTCCAGCCGCGTGCTCAAGCAGCTGGATTACGTTGGGGTGATGGCGTTCGAGTTCTTTGAAGTCGACGGTGGCCTCAAGGCCAACGAAATCGCGCCGCGGGTGCACAACTCCGGGCACTGGACCACCGAAGGCGCCGAGTGCAGCCAGTTCGAAAACCACCTGCGGGCGGTGGCGGGCTTGCCGTTGGGCTCCACGGCCAAGGTTGGCGAGAGCGCAATGCTCAACTTCATCGGCGTGGTACCGCCGGTTGAAAAAGTCATCGCCATCGACGACTGCCACTTGCATCACTACGGCAAGGCCTTCAAGGCCGGGCGCAAGGTCGGCCATGCCAACCTGCGCTGCAAGGACCGCGCGACGCTGGAAGCGCAGATCCTCAAGGTTGAAGCGCTGATCGCCGAGCAATAAGCCAAGTCCGACGGGAACCATTGGTGACCGTCGTCTCTCTGATTGCAGGATGCCAAAGCCTGTCTAGGCTTTGGCATAGCTCACCTACATTCAGAGGGAAATGCCATGGGTATCATCGGAACCATCTTTATCGGCTTGATCGTCGGTCTGCTCGCGCGTTTCCTCAAGCCAGGCGACGACAGCATGGGCTGGATCATGACCATCCTGCTGGGTATCGCCGGCTCCCTTGCCGCGACCTATGGTGGCCAGGCGCTGGGTATCTACCAGGCAGGCCAGGGCGCGGGCTTCATTGGTGCGCTGGTCGGCGCGATCATCCTGCTGGTGATCTACGGTCTGATCAAAAAGAAATGATCTAAGCGACAAAGCCCTCTGCGCTGCGCAGGCGCAGAGGGCTAGAATGCTCGCCACCTGTACTTGTCGAGCCTCTCCATGCGCCGTCTTTTGTTGACTCTCCTCTTGCTCGGCTCCGGCCTGGCCCACGCCGGTGAACTGCCGGAAACCGATTGGCTCGACCTGATGCCGCTGTCGGACCAGAAAGCCCTCGAAGCGATGCCCGAGATCGACCACAACTCCCCCGAAGCCCAGGGCACCTTTACCGACAAAGGTGGCTTGAAGCAGAGCAAAGGCTTGCCGGCGGTGATGTATTCGACCAAGACCGTGGCCGCCATGAACGGCAAGAATATCCGCATCGGCGGCTACCCGGTGCCGCTGGAAACCGACGCCAAGGGCCGCAGCACGCTGTTCTTCCTGGTGCCGTACCCGGGCGCCTGCATCCACGTGCCGCCACCGCCGCCGAACCAACTGGTGCTGGTGCGTTATCCCAAGGGGCTGAAGCTGGATGACATCTACACGCCGCTGTGGGTCACGGGCACGTTGAAGGTGGAGAAGGTCAACAATGACCTGGCGGATGCAGCGTATGCGCTGGATGCTGGCAAGGTGAGGGTGGTAAAGGAGTCGGATCTCTAACGCCTGGCGAAGATCTAATGTGGGAGCGGGCTCCCACATTTTGATCAGCGCTTACAGGCCGAGACCTGTGATGCTCACGCCCAGGGTGTGGCTCCGGCCGGGTGCCAACTCAACAACATCATCCAGCACATTCGCCGTCTCGATGCACAACATGCCCGTCCAGCCGTCATCGGCCATGTCATCAAACGCCTTGGCGCGTTCGGTCCACGGGTTCCAGATCACGGTGGATTTCGAGCCCTGGCTGGTGAGCTGGATGCGGCGCTGCCAATCCTGGTCGACAATGTTCAACTGCGCCGGGGTATCCAGATAGATGCGATCGGTCTCGGCGTTGAAGTGCAGCAGCCCGCTCTGTCGTTTGGTCGTCCAGCCGTCGGCGGTGTCGATATAGGCCGTTGCGTCCAACCCTTCGACGTGCACGTTACGCACATCGCTCACGGCGAAATAGGTGTGCAGCGCCTGGCTCAGGGTCACGGTGTCGGTACCACGGTTGTGGCTGGTCAGGCGGATATGCAGTTGTTCGTCCAGCAGCAGGCTCAAGATCAGCTCGACCTGGTGGGGCCAGCCGGGGAAGCCGCCCGCCGGCACAGGCAAGACCAGGTCGATACGCAGGGCGTCGCCTTCAAGCTCGGTCGTGGCCAATTCCCACAACGCAGTGCGCGCAAAACCATGGGCACCGGCCGGCTGCTCGCTCTGGCGCATCGCCTTGACGCTCTGTGGGTTGCGCTCAAACACACCAAACCACGGCCAGCACACCGGCACGCCGGTGCGGATGCCTTTGCCTTGCTTGAACACCGCTTGCGGGTTCGGCCAGATCAGCGGCTGCTCGCCATCACGCTTGTAACTGAAGATATGCGCGCCCTGTTGGGCCACCATCAATTCAGCGCCGTTGTGGCGGATGCGCCAGCAGTCCAGCTCATCCAGTTTCACGGTTTCAACGTGGGGCGTAGGCATAACAGCGCTCTCAAATGGCAGGCAATGGGGCAATTGACCGTCAAAACCCCGCGAGGTTTAACGGGCGCGCGATGGAACCGAGCGCGTGCGGCCACTGCCGTCGATGGCGACGAACACGAACACCGCCTCGGTGACCTTGCGCCATTCGCTGGACAGCGGGTCGTCGCTCCACACTTCGACCATCATCTGGATCGAGCTGCGACCGATTTCCAGGGCCTGGGTATAAAAGGACAGTTGTGCGCCCACGGCGACCGGCACCAGGAACGCCATGCGGTCGATGGCCACGGTGGCGACACGGCCACCTGCGACCTTGCTGGCCATGGCGGTGCCGGCGAGGTCCATCTGCGCGACCAGCCAGCCGCCGAAAATATCGCCAAAGCCGTTGGTTTCACGGGGAAGCGCGGTGATTTGCAGGGCGAGATCGCCTTGCGGGATGGGGTCTTCTTGTTCGAGTTCGATCATGCCGAGGATGCCTCTCAAGACTGCGGGTCTGGCGCGTGCAAGGGCCGAGTATATCGGGAGCCTCGCGCCGCGACGACCGTCTATGGCTGATTTGGTTGGCAATTCGCCGCTGTATTGCGGCTTTTTCCGACAACTGTGCTTCTGGTGTGCTTTTGCAAGCGATTTGCTATCGTGCCCAACCGTCCTGGCTCAGCCAGCACCTCGGATCTGCCGTTCTGACTAATAAGAGAAGCCTTGCCATGTCCTCCGTGCCCGCAAGCAGTGCGCAACCTTCGCGCCCGCTGACCCGCAACGACTATAAAACCCTGTCGCTGTCTGCCTTGGGCGGGGCGCTGGAATTTTATGATTTCATTATTTTCGTGTTTTTCGCCACCGTGGTCGGAAAACTCTTTTTCCCCGTCGATATGCCTGAATGGCTGCGCATGATGCAGACCTTCGGCATCTTTGCCGCCGGCTACCTGGCACGCCCGCTGGGCGGCATCATCATGGCGCACTTCGGCGACCTGCTGGGTCGCAAGAAGATGTTCACCCTGAGTATCTTCATGATGGCCGTGCCGACCCTGATCATGGGCCTGCTGCCGACCTACGCGCAGATCGGCCTGTGGGCACCGATCCTGTTGCTGCTAATGCGCGTGATCCAGGGCGCGGCGATTGGCGGCGAAGTACCGGGCGCCTGGGTGTTTGTCTCCGAACATGTACCGCCGCGCCACGTCGGTTATGCCTGCGGCACCCTGACCAGCGGCCTCACCGCCGGCATTCTGCTGGGTTCGCTGGTGGCGACGGCCATCAACACCCTGTACACCCCGGTAGAGGTTTCGGATTTCGCCTGGCGCATCCCGTTCCTGCTTGGCGGTGTGTTCGGCCTGTTGTCGGTGTACCTGCGTCGCTGGCTGCATGAAACGCCGATCTTCGCCGAGATGCAGCAACGCAAGACCCTGGCCGCCGAACTGCCGCTGCGTGCGGTTTTGCGTGACCATCGTGGTGCCATCGTGCTGTCGATGCTGCTGACCTGGCTGCTGTCGGCCGGTATCGTCGTGGTCATCCTGATGACCCCGACCGTGCTGCAGACCGTCTACCACTTCGCGCCGACCGTCGCCCTGCAAGCCAACAGCCTGGCCATCGTCACCTTGAGCCTGGGCTGCATCCTCTCCGGTGCCCTGGCCGACCGTTTCGGCGCTGGCCGTGTGCTGGTCGCCGGTTGCCTGTTGCTGCTCGGCAGCTCGTGGACCCTGTACCACAGCCTCTTCCAGCATCCGGACTGGCTGTTCCCGCTGTACGCCCTGACCGGTTTGTTCGTCGGCACCATCGGCGTGGTGCCTTACGTGATGGTGAAAGCCTTCCCACCCGTGGTGCGCTTCAGCGGCTTGTCGTTTTCCTACAACGTCGCCTACGCCATCTTTGGCGGCCTGACGCCGCTGGCGGTGTCGTTGCTGATGAAGGAAAGCCCGATGGGCCCTGCCTACTATGTCGCCGTGCTGTGTGTGATGGGGATGTTGGTGGGTGGGTATCTGTGGAAGCGTTCCCGCTAAGCGCTTGAGAGTGATCGTTCCTATGCAATGTAGGAACGATCACATTACAGAGTATTTCTGAGCCACCCCCGTTGTTGCCAAACCCCCTGTATTCTCGGCCTTTCCCCGTTTAGCTGCGTTTAAAGCCAATACTGGCCTTTCATCTAATTGTCATATTCCAGACATAGAGTGTTCACACGGCCTACCGATACTTGGCCCCGATCCAACTATCCCTATCTGCTAGGAGTAAGGCATGAAACTGAAGCGTTTGATGGCGGCTATGACATTTGTCGCTGCTGGCGTTGCGACTGCTAACGCATTCGCCGCTGTTGACCCAGCTATCCCGAGCTACACCAAGACCACCGGTGTGTCGGGCAACTTGTCCAGCGTTGGTTCTGACACCCTGGCCAACCTGATGACCCTGTGGGCTGAGTCCTACAAAAAAGAATACCCGAACGTAAACATCCAGATTCAGGCCGCTGGCTCCGCCACCGCGCCACCTGCGTTGACTGAAGGCACCTCCAACCTGGGCCCGATGAGCCGCAAGATGAAGGACACCGAACTGGCTGCCTTCGAGCAGAAGTACGGCTACAAGCCAACCGCTATCCCGGTTGCCGTGGACGCCCTGGCTGTATTCGTACACAAGGACAACCCGATTCAGCACCTGACCATGGAACAAGTCGACGCGATCTTCTCCTCGACTCGTCTGTGCGGCGGCAAAGCTGACGTAAAAACCTGGGGCGACCTGGGTGTGACTGGCGACCTGGCCAACAAGCCAGTGCAACTGTTCGGTCGTAACTCGGTATCCGGCACTTACGGCTACTTCAAAGAAGAAGCCCTGTGCAAAGGCGACTACAAGCCAAACGTGAACGAACAACCAGGCTCGGCTTCGGTCGTGCAGTCGATCAGCTCCTCGCTGAACGGCATCGGTTACTCGGGCATCGGCTACAAGACTGCAAGCGTGAAGACCGTTGCCCTGGCTAAAAAAGGCAGCACTGACTTCATCGAAGACAGCGAAGAAAACGCCCTGAACGGCAAATACCCGCTGTCGCGTTTCCTCTACGTTTACGTCAACAAAGCCCCGAACAAGCCTCTGGCTCCGCTGGAAGCTGAGTTCGTGAAACTGGTGCTGTCCAAACAGGGCCAGGAAGTTGTCGTGAAAGACGGCTACATCCCACTGCCAGCCAAAGTTGCCGCCAAGGCCCTGGCTGACCTGGGTTTGAAAGAAGGCGCCAAGTAAGCCTGCAATACCTGGTGTAGCAGCGGGCCCTGTGGGAGCGGGCTTGCTCGCGAAGGCGGTGTATCAGTCGCCACTGTGTTGAATGACACGCCGCCTTCGCGAGCAAGCCCGCTCCCACACAAGCAAACCGGTCTACACCTCCTAATTTTCAGTCCGCTGCCAGCTCTGCTACGCGGCGGATTTCTTGCGTCACTGCATTGTCATCTTTCTGTCATACAGGATCGCTAGGGTGTGCGCATGAATGATCTGGCCAATTCCACCATGACGACGACTTCTCCTCCCAAGCGCATTGATTTCAATACGCCTGAGCTGCAACGCAAGCGCCGCATTCGCGCGCTCAAAGATCGCCTGACCCGTTGGTACGTGTTGATCGGCGGCCTCGCCGTCCTCGGCGCTATCACCCTGATCTTCTTCTTCCTCGCCTACGTGGTCGCGCCGTTGTTCCAGGGCGCCTCGCTGACCAAGGAAGACGCCTTGACGCCCGCCTGGATGCAGGACGCCGGCAAACCGTTGATGATCTCCCTCGAAGAGCAGAACCAGGTCGCCATGCGGGTTTCCGACAAGGGCCAGGCACTGTTCTTCAATGTCGAAAACGGCGCCGAACTCAAGCGTGTCGACCTGCCGCTGCCAGCCGGTACAAGCGTTGCTTCCATTGGTGAAGACCAACCGGGCAGCCCACTGGTGATCCTTGGTTTATCCAATGGCCAGTCCCTGGTATTCCGCCACACCTATAAGGTGTCCTACCCGGACGGCAAGAAGACGATTACGCCTGCGATTGAATACCCCTACGGTGAAACGCCGATCGTCCTGGATGACGCCGGTCGCCCACTGGAGCACGTTGCGCTCAACGCTACGGATTCGTCCCTGGTGGTCGCCGGTTCCGCCGGTTCGCACCTGAACGTGCTGTCCCTGAGCCGCGAAGAAAACATGATGACCGGCGAAGTCACCAGCGAGCAGAAGCGTATCGAGCTGCCGCAAATGACCGAGCCGGTGAAGGCGATCTTCATCGATCCGCGCCAACAGTGGCTGTACGTAATCAACGGTCGCGCCCTGGCCGATGTGTTCAGCCTGCGCGACAAGAGCCTCAACGGTCGCTACAAATTGTTGGAAGATGGCACCGCCGAAATCACCGCCAGCACCCAGCTGGTTGGCGGTATCTCGCTGATCGTCGGTAACTCCAAGGGCGGCCTGGCCCAGTGGTTCATGGCCCGCGACCCGGATGGCGAGCAGCGTCTGAAGCAGATCCGCACCTTCCAGATGGGCACTGCGCCGGTTGTTGAAATCACCGCCGAAGAACGTCGCAAAGGCTTCACCGCCCTGGATGCTTCCGGCAAGTTCGGTGTGTTTCACAGCACCGCTCATCGCACCTTGCTGGTGGATCAAGTGGTCGACGCCCAGGGCGTGTTCGGCTTGTCGCCACGGGCCAACCGCGTGATCGTGGAAGCCGGTGGCAAGCTGCAACCGCTGGCGCTGGACAACCCGCACCCGGAAGTTTCGTGGAGCGCGTTGTGGAGCAAAGTCTGGTACGAGAACTACGACGAGCCTAAATACGTCTGGCAATCGACCGCCGCCAACACCGACTTCGAACCCAAGATGAGCCTGGCGCCACTGACCTTCGGTACGCTGAAGGCGGCGTTCTACGCCATGTTGCTGGCCGCGCCACTGGCTGTCGCCGCGGCGATCTACACCGCTTACTTCATGGCCCCGAGCCTGCGCCGCAAGGTCAAGCCGGTGATCGAACTGATGGAAGCGATGCCGACGGTGATCCTCGGCTTCTTCGCCGGCCTGTTCCTGGCGCCGTATGTCGAAGGGCATTTGCCGGGGATTTTCAGCCTGTTGATGCTGCTGCCGATTGGCATCCTGGTGGCCGGCTTCATCTTCAGCCGCTTGCCTGAGTCGATCCGCCTGCGTGTTCCCGATGGCTGGGAAAGCGCGATCCTGATCCCGGTGATCCTGTTTGTGGGCTGGCTCTCGCTGTACATGAGCCCGTACCTGGAAACCTGGTTCTTCGGCGGCGACATGCGCATGTGGATCTCCCACGACCTGGGCATCACCTACGACCAGCGCAACGCCCTGGTCGTCGGCCTGGCCATGGGTTTTGCGGTTATCCCGAACATCTATTCCATCGCCGAAGACGCCGTGTTCAGCGTACCGCGTGGCCTGACCCTGGGCTCGCTGGCCCTGGGTGCCACGCCGTGGCAGACCATGACCCGCGTAGTGATCCTGACCGCCAGCCCGGGCATCTTCTCGGCCCTGATGATCGGCATGGGCCGCGCCGTCGGCGAGACCATGATCGTGCTGATGGCCACCGGGAACACCCCGGTGATGGAGATGAACCTGTTCGAAGGCCTGCGCACGCTGGCGGCGAACGTCGCGGTGGAAATGCCCGAGTCGGAAGTGGGCGGCAGTCACTACCGCGTGCTGTTCCTCTCGGCGCTGGTGCTGCTGCTGTTCACCTTCATCATGAACACCCTCGCCGAGCTGATCCGTCAGCGTCTGCGCAAGAAATACTCGTCGCTTTAAGAAAGGTAGAAGTCTGTGAAACAGAACTCCCTGAATGGATGGTTCAAGAGCGGCGCCCCAGGCGTCTGGATCAGCGGTGGCGCGGTGTCCATCGCGGTCATCATGACCATTGGTTTGCTGGCTGTGATTGCGGTGCGTGGTTTGGGCCACTTCTGGCCGGCTGACCTGATCCAGGCCAACTACAGCGTACCGGGCCAGGCAAACCACATCGTCATCGGCGAAGTGGTGCAGAAAGAAGAAGTGCCGCGCGAGCGCCTCAAAAGCGCTGGCCTGCCCGTGCCGGAACAAGGCCCGGAATTCATGACCCGCGAGCTGATCAAGGTCGGCAACCGGGACTTGAACGGCAACGACTTCACCTGGATCGTCGGCGAGTGGCTCAAGGACCAGACCAAGCCGGTCGAGCTGATGGCCATCGAGCGCCGTGAGTGGGGTAACTTCTACGGCACCCTGGTCAACGTCAAGCAAGATGGCAAGATCATCGCCGAAGGCGAGGCTGCGTGGCCGGAGTTGCAAGCCCGCGTTGACCGCGTGAACAAGTTGGCTGCCCAGCTCAAGAGCCTGGAAAAAACCGACATCGGCGCGATCAACGCCGGTTTGGAACGCATCCGCCTGCACGGTCGCAAGCTGGAACTGGAAGGCAAGCTTGATGCTGCCGCCCAGGCCGACATGGCTGCCGACCGCGCCGAGCTGAATGCCCGCTACCAAGACATCGAAGCGCGCCTGGCCGATCTGCACACCCAGTTCAACCGTGACGCACTGACCGCCCGTGACGGCAACGGCAAGGAAGTCGAGATCGGCATCGGCAAAGTGGTGCACGCCTACCAGCCGAACGCCATGGGCACCTTTACCAAGATCGGCTTCTACTTCAGCAAGGTCTGGGAATTCCTCAGCGATGACCCGCGGGAAGCCAACACCGAAGGCGGGATCTTCCCGGCGATCTTCGGCACCGTGATGATGACCCTGATCATGGCGATGATCGTGACGCCGTTCGGCGTACTGGCGGCGGTTTACCTGCGTGAATACGCCAAGCAGAACGCGCTGACCCGCATCATCCGCATCGCCGTGAACAACCTGGCGGGCGTACCGGCCATCGTCTACGGCGTGTTCGGCCTGGGCTTCTTCGTGTATGTACTGGGTGGTTCGGTAGACCGCCTGTTCTTCGCCGAAGCCCTGCCGGCCCCGACCTTTGGTACGCCGGGCCTGTTGTGGGCCTCGCTGACCCTGGCACTGCTGGCGGTGCCGGTGGTGATCGTGGCCACCGAAGAAGGCCTGGCGCGGATTCCCCGCACCGTGCGTGAAGGTTCCCTGGCACTCGGCGCGACCAAGGCGGAAACGCTGTGGAAGATCGTGCTGCCGATGGCCAGCCCGGCGATGATGACCGGCATGATCCTCGCCGTGGCCCGCGCCGCCGGTGAAGTGGCGCCGCTGATGCTGGTAGGGGTAGTGAAACTGGCGCCGTCGCTGCCGCTGGATGGCAACTACCCGTACCTGCACCTGGACCAGAAGATCATGCACCTGGGCTTCCATATCTACGACGTCGGCTTCCAGAGCCCCAACGTCGAAGCGGCACGGCCACTGGTGTACGCCACCGCCTTGCTGCTGGTGCTGGTGATCGCCACGCTGAACTTGTCGGCGGTGTGGATTCGTAACCACCTGCGCGAAAAATACAAAGCGTTGGATAGCTGATCTGAATTGAACGCGGACTAAATGTGGGAGCGGGCTTGCTCGCGAATGCGGTGTCTCAGTAACACATAGGTCGACTGACCGGACGCCTTCGCGAGCAAGCCCGCTCCCACACAACGAATTGGTAGCACAGGGAGCATCCCATGCAACACGAAACCCATTCCCACGGCATCAACATGTCTGCCCTGGGTCGCGACAAGCAGAGCCTGAGCCTGGCCCAGGAAACCGTGGCCATCGAAGTACCGGGCCTGAGCCTGTACTACGGTGAGAAGCAGGCGCTGTTCGACGTCAGCATGAACATCCCCAAGCAGCGCGTGACCGCCTTCATCGGCCCGTCGGGCTGCGGCAAGTCCACGCTGCTGCGCACCTTCAACCGCATGAACGACCTGGTGGACGGTTGCCGCGTCGACGGCGCCATCAACCTCTACGGCAGCAACATCTATCGCAAGGGCGAGGATGTGGCCGAGCTGCGTCGTCGCGTGGGCATGGTGTTCCAGAAGCCCAACCCGTTCCCCAAGACCATCTACGAAAACGTGGTCTACGGCCTGCGCATCCAGGGCATCAACAAAAAACGCATCCTCGACGAAGCGGTTGAGTGGGCCTTGAAAGGCGCGGCGCTGTGGGACGAAGTGAAGGACCGCCTGCACGATTCGGCACTCGGCCTGTCCGGCGGCCAGCAGCAACGTCTGGTGATCGCACGGACCATCGCCGTGGAGCCGGAGGTACTGCTGCTCGACGAACCGTGCTCGGCACTCGACCCGATCTCGACGCTGAAAGTCGAAGAGCTGATCTACGAGCTCAAATCCAAGTTCACCATCGTCATCGTGACCCACAACATGCAACAGGCGGCGCGGGTTTCCGACTACACCGCATTCATGTACATGGGCAAGTTGGTGGAATTCGGCGATACCGATACCCTGTTCACCAATCCGGCGAAGAAGCAGACCGAAGACTACATCACCGGTCGCTACGGCTAGTCAGCCGTGGTTCTGATTGCACTGACGCTGCGGTTCTCCGCACCTTACCGGACGCTCCAAGGACGCCAACATGATTAGCAAAGAAGGCCTTACCCACCACATCTCCGCGCAGTTCAACGCCGAGCTTGAGGAAGTGCGCAGCCACCTCCTGGCGATGGGCGGTCTGGTGGAGAAGCAAGTCAACGACGCCGTGACCGCGCTGATCGAGGCCGACTCGGGCCTGGCCCAGCAAGTGCGTGAGATCGACGACCAGATCAACCAGATGGAACGCAATATCGACGAAGAATGCCTGCGCATTCTGGCCCGTCGCCAGCCGGCGGCGTCCGACCTGCGTTTGATCATCAGCATCTCCAAGTCGGTGATCGACCTGGAGCGCATCGGCGACGAAGCCACCAAGATCGCTCGTCGTGCCATCCAGCTGTGCGAAGAGGGCGAAGCGCCGCGTGGTTATGTGGAAGTGCGCCACATTGGCGACCAAGTACGCAATATGGTGCGTGATGCACTGGACGCGTTCGCCCGTTTCGACGCCGAGCTGGCGCTGTCCGTCGCCCAGTACGACAAGATCATCGACCGCGAATACAAGACCGCGTTGCGTGAACTGGCGACCTACATGATGGAAGACCCGCGCTCTATCTCGCGGGTCTTGAGCATTATCTGGGTACTGCGTTCGCTGGAGCGGATCGGCGACCACGCACGCAACATTTCGGAGCTGGTGATCTACTTGGTGCGCGGCACCGACGTACGGCACATGGGGCTCAAGCGCATGAAGGCCGAAGTTGAAGGCTCGACCGATCAAATCCCTAATGTTCCCGGCGAATCTGACGATAAGTAAGGTTGCCCGAGAAATTAACGCCCGGCCATTGGCCGGGCGTTTTCGTTTGTGGCTTCTGAATTTTTTGCGCGGCAGGCGTAATAAAGTCCTGCTGTGACTAACGAGTTTTGGCAAAATGCCACCAGTCAGGCGTCTTGCGTGCCGAAGTTTTTATAGGATGAAGGGTCGATGAGTAAAGTCAGTGTATTGGTGGTGGATGACGCCTCGTTTATCCGCGATCTGGTGAAGAAGTGCCTGCGCAACTACTTCCCTGGGATCAAGCTTGAAGATGCGGTGAACGGCAAGAAGGCCCAGACCATCCTGATGCGCGAGACGTTCGACCTGGTGCTGTGCGACTGGGAAATGCCCGAGATGTCCGGCCTTGAGCTGTTGACCTGGTGCCGCGAACAGCCTCATCTCAAAGCCATGCCGTTCGTGATGGTGACCAGCCGTGGCGACAAGGAAAACGTGGTCCAGGCGATCCAGGCCGGGGTTTCCGGCTATGTCAGCAAGCCATTCACCAACGAGCAGTTGCTGAACAAGGTCAAGCAGGCCCTGCACAAGGTCGGCCGCCTCGACGCCCTGGTTGCCAGCGCACCGACCAAGATGAACTCGGCTTTCGGCAACGACTCCCTGAGCGCCCTGACCGGCGGCAAACCCGAAGCCGCTCGCACGGCGCCGGCCGCCGCCCCCGCGCCTGCGCCGAACCGAGGCCTGCTCAACAGCCAGCCGGTGCAGGCACCTGCCGCGGCGGCCGCGCCGGCGGCTGGGCGCGGCCAGGGCCAGTTGCGCCTGTCCAGTGGCACCCAGCAATGTGTGATCAAGGGCCTGAGCATCAAGGAGGCGCTGTTGGTGGTGCGTCGCGGTGAGGTCCTGCCCCAGGTATTGGAAAGCGCCGTGCTCGACCTTGAGCAAGGCGACAACGCCGAAGTCGCACGCCTCAACGGCTACCTGCACGCCATCGTCGCCCACGAGCCCAAGCCCGACAGCGACTGGCTGCAACTGACCTTCCGGTTTATCGACCAGGACGCGCAGAAGCTCGATTACATCTCCCGCCTGATCGCCCGCGGCACCGCGCAGAAGCATTTTGTGCCGGGTGCGTAACCTTAGGAGCGACACCTGAACATTGTGGGAGCGGGCTTGTGTGGGAGCGGGCTTGCTCGCGAATGCGGTGTACCAGTTGATGCATGTGCCGACTGACCCACCGCATTCGCGAGCAAGCCCGCTCCCACCAAGCCCGCACCCACGGTTGATCTGCTTTGCCGCATACAGAGTTGTCATGATTCCTTGCTAGCCTGCCGTTTCATCTCGGCAGGTTCACACCATGCTCATGCGCTGCTTGCTGTGCTGCGGGCTGGCCACGGTTGCCATGTCGGCCCAGGCCATGACCGTCTACAAATCAGTCGATGCCAACGGCAACGTGGTTTACAGCGACCGGCAAACCCCCGGGGCGCAGGCGTTCGTGATCCAGGAGCGCAAGCCCGAGCGGCCCGTGCTTGATAGACCCAAGCCCACTTACTCGTCGCAAGCCTACCGCTACCCGCTGCCCTGGCGCGGTGGGCCGTTCCGTCTGAGCCAAGGGCCCAACGGCAGCTTCAGCCATACCGACGCCAAAAGCCGCTACGCCATGGACATCGCCATGCCCGAAGGCACGCCGATCATCGCGGCGCGCAGCGGCGTGGTGGTGAAAACCGAGAACCAGCAGGCCGGACGTGGCAACGATGCGTCGGGAAATTTTGTGCGGGTGCGCCATGATGACGGCACCGAGGGCGTGTACCTGCACCTCAAGCAAGGTTCGGTCAGCGTTCGGGTGGGGCAACGGGTCGCGGTGGGCAGCCCGCTGGCGCTGTCGGGCAATACCGGCAACAGCAGCGGGCCGCATCTGCATTTTGTGGTGCAGCGCGCCAGTGAGGCGGGGCTGGTGTCGATCCCGTATGAGTTCAACCAGCCGGTGGGCGCATTGCCCAACTTTGCGTTGGGCAACTGAGGCTCAATCCAGTAGCAGGACCTTGGCCAATACGATCTTTGGCCCTTTCATCTTCTTGATGATGATCCGCAAGCCTTCGACTTCCAGCACTTCTTCTTCTTCCGGCACCCGTTTCAGGGTTTCGTAGATCAGGCCGGCCAGGGTTTCGGCTTCGATGTGGTCCAGATCGATGCCCAGCAGGCGCTCAATCTTGAACAGCGGCGTGTCGCCACGCACCAACAGCTTGCCCGGCTGATAGGCCAGGATGCCGCGCTCGGCCTTGCGGTGTTCATCCTGGATGTCGCCCACCAGCACTTCCAGCACGTCTTCCATGGTCAGGTAGCCGATGATCTTGCCGTCGGCTTCTTCCACCAGGGCGAAGTGTGCGCCGCCCTTGCGGAACTGCTCCAGCAGCTGCGACAACGGCATATGCCGCGACACGCGCTCCAGCGGGCGGGTCAGCTCGGCCAGGTTGAACGACTCGGGGATGTGGTCCAAAGCCGCCAGTTCCAGCAGCAAATCCTTGATGTGCAGCAGGCCCACGAATTCGTTGCGCACCGCGTCATACACCGGGTAGCGGCTGAATTTGTGGCGGCGGAACAGCGCGAGGATTTCCTTGAGCGGGGCATTGAAATCCAGGGTCACCAGGTCTTCCCGGGAGTTGGCCCAGTCGACCACTTCCAGTTCGCCCATTTCCACGGCCGAGGCCAGTACGCGCATGCCTTGGTCGCTGGGGTCCTGGCCACGGCTGGAGTGCAGGATCAGCTTGAGTTCTTCGCGGCTGTAATGGTGTTCATGGTGCGGGCCGGGCTCGCCTTGGCCGGCGATACGCAGGATCGCGTTGGCACTGGCGTTGAGCAGGTAGATCGCCGGGTACATCGCCCAATAGAACAGGTACAGCGGCACCGCCGTCCACAGCGACAACAACTCCGGTTTGCGGATCGCCCAGGACTTGGGCGCCAGTTCGCCGACCACGATGTGCAGGTAGGAAATCACAAAGAATGCAGCGAAGAACGATACGCCCTTGATCACTTCCGGCGACTCGACGCCCGCGGCGCCCAGCAGCGGCTCGAGGATATGCGCAAACGCCGGTTCGCCGACCCAGCCCAGGCCCAGGGAGGCGAGGGTGATACCCAACTGGCAGGCCGACAGGTAGGCGTCGAGCTGGCTGTGCACGGTGCGCAGGATCTGCCCGCGCCAGCCGTTGGTGTGGGCGATGGCCTCGACCCGGGTGGAGCGCAGTTTGACCATGGCAAATTCCGCCGCAACGAAAAAACCGTTGAGCAGTACCAGGATCAGTGCAAAAAGAATCATGCCGAAGTCGGCGAAGAGTGTAGCGAGGGTGATACCAGGGGAAGGGTCCATGATGGGGTTTTGCAGGTTCCGTGTGTTCAATAAGGGTTAACAGGTGGCCCGCAAACGCGGACGCAAGTCGGCCAATGTAGCGGCTGATGGGGCGCTTGCCTAGTCCGATACGTCGCAAATCCACTGTGGGAGCGGGCTTGTGTGGGAGCGGGCTTGCTCGCGAAGGCGGTTTGTCAGAAAAGGATGTGTTGACTGATACACCGCCTTCGCGAGCAAGCCCGCACCCACAAAAGCCAGCTCCCACATTTAATCCAGTGGTGTATTCGGGTTATTCGTCGGTGCCGAGGACGCGCGAGCGGGTCACCTGCGCCGGCGCAAAGTGGCAGGTAAACGTGCTGCCATGGCCCAGTACACTGCTGATTTCCAGGCGCGCACGGTGGCGCAGTAGCACATGCTTGACGATTGCCAGGCCAAGCCCGGTGCCGCCGGTGTTGGAGTTGCGGCTGGAGTCGACGCGGTAGAAACGCTCGGTCAGGCGCGGCAGGTGCTTGGCGTCGATGCCGATGCCGGAATCCTGCACGCTCAAGTGGGCGCCTTGTTCATCGGCCCACCAGCGGATGCGGATGGTGCCCTTGTCCTGGGTGTACTTGACGGCGTTGAACACCAGGTTGGAAAACGCGCTGCGCAACTCACCTTCGCTGCCTTTGAGCAGCACCGACGGGTCGGCTTCCAGGGTGATCTGCTGGCCGCGTTGGCCGGAGAGGGCCTGGGCGTCGTGCTTGATGGTCTGCAACAGGGTTTGTACGGCCACCGGCTGGTTGTCCGACGGGTAGTCGGTCGCCTCCAGCTTGGCCAACAGCAACAGGTCATTGAGCAGGGTCTGCATACGTGAGCCTTGCTGCTGCATCTGTTGCAGCGCCCGGCTCCAGCGCGGGTTGATCTCGTCGACATTGTCCAGCAGCGTCTCCAGGTAGCCACAGATCACCGTCAACGGTGTACGCAGCTCGTGGGAGACGTTGGCGACGAAGTCCTTGCGCATCTGTTCGAGCTGGTGGATGCGGGTCACGTCGCGGACCAGCATCAGGTGTTCGTTGTTGCCATAGCGCGTCAGGTACAGCTGGATGCGCACGCGGTCATTGGTGGGCGAGGGGATTTCCAGGGCTTCTTCGTAGTTGTCCTGCTCGAAGTATTCCTTGAAGCGCGGATGGCGTACCAGGTTGGTCACCGGCTGGCCGCTGTCCTGGGGCGTCTTGAGGCCCAGCAGGGTTTCGGCGGCGCGGTTCCACCATTCCAGGTTGCCGTCGCTGTCGAGCATGATCACCGCGTCTTTCAGCGCTGCGGTGGACTCCTGCACCCGGTCGATCACCGCTTGCAGGCGCCCGCGCACCCGTTGGTCGCGGCGTTGCAGGTGGTAGATGCTGTCGAACACCTCGCCCCACAGGCCGTAGCCGTCGGGCGGTGCTTCGTCGGGTTTGTGCTGGCGCAGCCATTCATGCAAGCGCAGCAATTGCTTGAGAGTCCAGCCCAGGTACAGGCCGATGCCGATGGCCAGGCTCCAGCCGTAATAACCGCTGATCAGGCCGACCAGCAGGCAGCCGGTGACCAGCAGGAGCATGTGGCGGATCAGGGTGCCGTGCCAGTTTTGGTTCACTTAAACATGCGTCCTTGTCAGCTGTTTAGGAGGGTAAGGGGCTGGCTCAGCCTTTGGTGGAGAAGCGGTAGCCCGTGCCGCGCACGGTTTGTACCAGATTCTCGTAGGCATCGCCCAAGGCTTTGCGCAGGCGACGGATATGCACGTCCACGGTGCGCTCCTCCACGTACACGTTGCCGCCCCAGACCTGATCGAGCAGCTGGCCGCGGGTGTAGGCGCGTTCCTGGTGGGTCATGAAAAATTGCAGCAGGCGGTATTCGGTGGGGCCCATCTCGGCCGGCGTGCCATCGATGGTCACGCGGTGGCTGATGGGGTCGAGGATCAGGCCGCCGACTTCAATCGGCGCTTCGCCATCGGTAGGCCCGGCGCGACGCAGGACGGCTTTCAGGCGCGCTACCAGCTCGCGTGGGGAAAACGGCTTGGTGATGTAGTCATCGGCGCCGACTTCCAGGCCCTGGATCTTGTTGTCCTCTTCGCCCTTGGCGGTGAGCATGATGATCGGGATGTCCCCGGTCAGTTCGTCACGCTTGAGACGGCGGGCCAATTCGATGCCGGAGGTGCCGGGCAGCATCCAGTCGAGCAGGATCAGGTCGGGCTTGCGGTCGACGATAATGGCATGGGCCTGCTGGGAGTTTTCCGCCTCCAGGCAGTCGTAGCCGGCCATTTCCAACGCAACGGCGATCATCTCGCGGATGGGCGCTTCGTCGTCAACGATCAGAATGCTCCTGCCAACCATGCCTAAATCCTCTTGTCATTTAACTGTCTTGCGCCGCATTAGATAACGGAATTATTGCAGTCGTGTGACAGTAATTTAGTCGCTTGGGCAATCTGCGTCTCTGTGGGCTACGCTTTGAGTCCGAATCCTGACAACCACAAAAGGAAGGTTCCGATGACTTACAGTACTGTTTCCTGGAAGGCCCTGTTGGTAACGGCGGCGTTGGCGCTGCCGAGCCTGGCCTTCGCGATGGACCCGGCGATGACTAAAGACGGGATGCTGGTGGATCACAAAGGGATGACGCTCTACACCTTCGACAAGGATGCCGACGGCAAGTCAGTGTGCAAGGACCAGTGCGCGATGAACTGGCCGCCACTGATGGCTGAATCCACTGACAAGTCGATGGGCGACTGGACGGTGATCACCCGTGATGACCAGACCAGTCAGTGGGCTTACAAAGGCAAGCCGGTGTACACCTACAAGGATGACAAGAAGGCCGGGGACAAGACCGGTGATGGCAAGGGTGGGGCGTGGCATGTGATCAAGCCTTGAGCCAGCGGAGCCACTAAAAGCATCGCGGGCAAGCCCGCTCCCACACTTTGAGTGTATTCACCGATCAAAATGTGGGAGCGGGCTTGCCCGCGAAGGCGATCGTTCAGTCACTACAAAAAATGGCACTTAGCGAAACCCGTAATCCAACACAATCCCGACAAAAATCGCCAACCCCGCCCAGTGGTTGTGCAAAAACGCCTTGAAGCACTTCATCCGATCCCTGTCCCGCGTGTACCAGAACTCCCACGCAAAACAGCCCGCCGCGGCCAGCAGCCCCAGGTGGAACCAGCCCCCCAGCTCAAACCGCGCCCCGGCCAGCAACAGGCACGCCAGCGCCAGCCCTTGCAGGGTCAGGATAATCACGCGATCGGCATCGCCGAACAGGATGGCGGTGGATTTCACGCCGATCTTCAAGTCGTCATCGCGGTCGGTCATCGCGTAATACGTGTCGTAACCTACCGTCCACAGCAGGTTCGCGATGTAGAGCAGCCAGGCAGTGGCAGGCAGGCTGCCGGTCTCGGCGGTGAACGCCATCGGCATGCCCCAGGAAAACGCCGCGCCCAGCACCACCTGCGGGTAATAGGTATAGCGCTTCATGAACGGGTAGCTCGCCGCCAGGGCCAGGCCGCCCAGGGACAGCAGGATGGTGGTGGCGTTGGTCAGCAACACCAGCAGGAAACTGATGCCCATCAGCACCGCGAAAAACACCAGCGGCTCTTTCGAACTGATCTTGCCGCTCACCAGCGGGCGTTGCTCGGTGCGTTTCACATGGCCGTCGACCTTGCGGTCGGCCCAGTCATTGATCACGCAACCGCCGGCGCGGGTCAGCACCACGCCGAGTACGAAAATCACGATATTGATGAAGGACGGCGAACCCTTGCCGGCAATCCACAACGCCCACAGCGTCGGCCACAGCAGCAGGTAGATGCCGATGGGCTTGTCCATGCGGGTCAGTTGAATGAAATCCCAGGCCCTGGGGTTCAAGCGGTTCAGGGACTTGAGCAGGCGTTGATACATCAGCAGTTCTCCGGATGGGCGTGCAACGCGTGCCAGAAGTTCGGCAGGAAGATTTCCGCGACCAGAATGCTCAGCGCGCCGCGATCGAAGCGCGAGCGACGGCCCCACAGCCCGTCGGCCTGATCCGCGGTGGGCAGCCATTGGCGCGGGTAGTGGCACACCTCGATGGCTTGGCGGGTGAATGCCTGGTCGCAAAACAGCAATTCGCCCAGCGAGCGGCTGCCCAGTTGATCCATGTGCAAGCCATCGCCCTGCAATGCGCTGCGCGACGCCACGCTGCGGGCAAACACCCACGGCTGGCCGTGCCCGCGTAAATACACTTCGCGCACCCAACCGACGCTGGCAGGGGCCAGTTCCAGCGCGGCGCATTCGTCGTCACGCAGCGGCTGCCAGCCCTCGAACAGCGGTGTCACGCTGAAACCGTCGTTGGACAGCCACGTCAGCCGGCGCGTCAGCGAGTCTTCGTTGAACAGCCAGTTGACGGTCAGGGGCGCAGGCATTGGGGACAGAAGGCTCTGGGTCAGCCATTGGCAAGCATCGGGCAGGGCGATTGAGTGCGGCACGGTGAGTCAGTATTGGCAGCAAAAGAGGCGGCGAGCTTACCATGGCGTCCCGGGATTTTGCCGGGCCGGCCCTGCCGTTTGCGTCGATCATGCTTGCATCTGCACGCCCCGATCAGTACAAAACGCCCTGAGCCGTGCGGCAATGCTGGATCTATCGACCGTCGGCCAAGATGCCTGGACCCTGAGGAAACAAGTAATGAAGAAGTGGCAATGTGTAGTCTGCGGCCTGATCTACGACGAAAAAGACGGCTGGCCGGATGACGGCATCGCGCCGGGCACCCTGTGGCAAGACGTCCCGGAAGACTGGCTGTGCCCTGACTGCGGCGTGGGCAAGATGGATTTCGAAATGATCGAAATCGGTTAATTTTCAAGCAAAGAAACGTACTACAAGGAGAAAGGAATGAACGCACCTGTCGTGATCATCGGCACAGGGTTGGCCGGTTACAACCTGGCCCGGGAGTTTCGCAAGCTCGACAGCGAGACCCCATTGCTGCTGATCACCGCCGATGACGGGCGTTCCTACTCCAAGCCCATGCTCTCCACCGGCTTTGGCAAGAACAAGGAAGCCGATGGCCTGAGTATGGCCGAACCCGGCGCCATGGCCGAGCAACTCAAGGCTGAAGTGCGCACCCACACCCGCGTCAGCGGCATCGACCCGGGCCACAAGCGCCTGTGGATCGGCGAGGAAGCGGTGGCCTATCGCGACCTGATCCTGGCCTGGGGCGCCGAGACCGTGCGTGTGCCGGTGGAAGGCGATGCCGCCGAGCTGATATTCCCGATCAACGACCTTGAAGACTACGCACGCTTTCGTGCCGCCGCTGCCGGCAAGCGCCGGGTGTTGCTGCTTGGCGCAGGTCTGATTGGCTGTGAGTTTGCCAACGACCTGATCCTTGGCGGCTACGAAGTCGAACTGGTGGCCCCGTGCGAGCAAGTCATGCCGACCCTGCTGCACCCGGCTGCGGCCGCTGCGGTGCAGGCCGGGCTGGAAGGGCTTGGTGCGCGTTTCCACCTGGGCCCGGTGCTCAACCGCCTGCAGCGCGGTGCTGACGGGCTGGAAGCGCACTTGTCGGACGGTGAAGTGATCCACTGCGACCTGGTGGTCTCTGCCATCGGCCTGCGCCCACGGGTAGACCTGGCTGCTGCCGCCGGTTTGCAGACCAATCGTGGCGTCACGGTGGACCGCCACCTCAAGACCTCCCACGCCAATATCTATGCCCTGGGTGACTGCGCCGAGGTCGATGGCCTGAACCTGCTGTACGTGATGCCACTGATGAGCTGCGCCCGCGCCCTGGCCCAGACCCTGGTCGGCAATGCCACGGCGGTCAGCTACGGACCGATGCCGATTACCGTGAAAACCCCGATCTGCCCGCTGGTGGTCTCGCCGCCGCCACGGGGCAGCGAAGGCGTATGGAGTGTCGAAGGCCAGGGCGCCGACATCAAGGCGCTGTGTCGCGACGCCAGCGGTCGCCTGCTGGGTTACGCGCTGACCGGTAGCGCCGTGATGGAAAAACTGGCGCTCAACAAAGAACTCCCACCATTGTTGGCGTAAATACCAGTCGTTCTGTCGGAATCAGCACGTTCCTATCCCCAGAAAGGTCGCCGCGAGACTGGCGCGGCGTCCTAGGGCATGCCATCCTCACTCCCGTCTGCCGCAGAGTAGAGCCTGCGGCGCTTTGGGCGCTGCTCCATTAGAGAGCAGCACGGACATAACAACAAAAAACCGTCAAAGAGGCTTCATTTATGCGTAAACCAGAACTCGCAGCCGCCATCGCTGAAAAAGCGGATCTCACCAAAGAACAGGCCAACCGCGTCCTCAACGCCGTTCTCGAAGAAATCACCGGCGCCCTGCACCGCAAGGACAGCGTCACCCTGGTTGGCTTCGGCACCTTCTTGCAACGCCACCGCGGCGCCCGCACCGGCAAGAACCCACAGACCGGCGAGCCAGTGAAGATCAAGGCGAGCAACACCGTTGCGTTCAAGCCGGGCAAGTCGCTCAAAGACAGCGTCAACCCGTAACGGCGGTAGCGCCTCGAAGGGAGGTGGGGTGGTAGAAAAGATGGGCACGCCGACTGGGTTGGGTGCCCATTTTTTGTGGGACCGGGTCAGGGTATCGCCCTCGGCTTGATTGTTGTGAAGCATTACTCGACTATTTGCGCCTTCCCGAGTCACTCATGTCCATGGAAAGCGATCACCGTGACCCTCTACAGAATTCAAGAAGCAGACCTCGAAATCCCTGATACCTGGCAGGACCAGAGTATCAATATCTTCAAGCTGCCAGCTGTTGGCAGCGCCAAGGAAGCCAGCTTTGTCATCAGTCGTGATGCCTCCCAAGGTGATGCGACCTTCGCGGATTACATCGACAAGCAAGTGCAAAGCGCCGAGCAGCAATTGCCGGAGTTCAAGTTGATCCAACGCTGGGACACGGTGCTGCATGGACATGCCGCCACACTGGTGGATTACACCTGGAAGCGGGAAGGGCGCGAGCTGATGTTGCGCCAGATGTTTATTGAGCGAAAACCGGCCGTGCTGATTACCACACTGACGACCACGCCGGGTGACCTGGCGTCTCACGAGACGGCCTGGAAAATCGCCATGAGCAGCCTGAAGCCCCTTGTGTCTGGCGCCTGATTCGCACACGGCAGCGGTTTAACCCATACGGTAGATACACGCAATGGATGCGCAAGCAGCAGCCCGCTTGGGTGATGAAATAGCCCACGGATTCGGCGTCGCTGCAATGCTGGCGGGCGCAGTCGCAGGTGCATTGATCGGTGCCGCGGTGATCGCAGCGACAGTTGCCACGGGTGGACTGGCAGTGGCAATCATGGCCGGCTCAGTCGCGGCGGGTGGGCTGTCGATGTTCCAGGTGGTCAAGGGCTTGAGTACCATTTTCAACCTGCCCGAGCCCACGACAGGGGCACTGGTGGCGGGCAGTTTCAACGTCTATATCAACGGCCTCAATGCGATGCGCGCCGGTGAGGATATTGCCTCCTCCTGCACTGGGCTGCCGATGAATCACCCGGTTTGGCCCTTCCCGGTTTTGATCGCCGAAGGCAGTGCCACCGTGTTTATCAACGGCAAGCCGGCAGCACGCCTGCACAGCAAAATGGTGTGCGGTGCCCATATCAAGAGTGGCAGCCCCAATACCTTTATCGGTGGGCCAACCGTCTCGGTCGCCTTTGTGCTGGATATCGAGGGCTGGATGCATACCGGGTTTGAAGCCTTGGGCATCCTGGCCATGGGTGGCGCTGCGATCCTGGCGGCGATGGCCGGGCTGGCTGCCCTGGCCGGGTTCGTGGTAATCGGCGGCGCGGTGATGGGCGGTATGGCGTTGCTGGGCGACCTGGGGGATCGTTTGGGCCCAGGCTATCGGGATTTGCTGCAAGGGGTTGCCGGCATGGCGCTTCTGGGGCTTGGGCCGAAAATGGCAAAAATCGGCACGACCCCCAAGGTGCGGTTCAAGCCGGGTTATACCCAAGACGACATCATGGCGATTCCCCAGTACAGTCGACCGAATCCTGCCGACTATCTTGAGGGTTCTTATATCTCCAAGCACCTCAAGGTGTTTCAGGATGAAGGGGGGGCGTTCCTCTTCACGCCGGATGATATCGCCAACCCGATGTACACAACATTCAGTCCTTCCAAGTACGTCATGGCGAAGTCGGACCTGCACGGCGTTGTCGGCGAATTCAAAAAGACCGGCGACCTTGCGGTCCTGGAAAAGGCCCTGGGTTATGACCCTGGCACCTTTACCGGCAAAGAAATTTATATGATGGACCTGAACAATCCCAAGGTCGTCATGCCAACCGGTAATGAACGCGGAGCCAACTCACTCTGGCGCCCCGGTGGCGTGACCCATCCTGGCGGGATGCGTGAGGCGGTGCTGGACAATGTGGGCATTCCACACGGCAACGACATCAATTTCCTGCTCGCGAACCCAGACGTAGTGAGAATCCAATGAGTGCCAATTTAGATAATGTGCTGCTGCTTGCCCTGGCGAATAACGACCTGGATAAGTTCCTGGTGGGCGAACCGTTCTACTTTCAAGAAGCCAAGAGCGACAACGACGAGCCACAGAATGTGGTCGCAGCGTTCGATCTGTTGGTGGTGCGCTATTGGCAAGAGACCCGCGACCCGCAATTCCCAGGTTGTTTCGTCGCGGCCTTGCTTAAAATCCTCGCGACTTACCCTGATCGTAATCGGGCGATTTACGCCGCGGCAGTGTGGGTGTGGTACTACCGTTTTTGCCTGAGCAAAAAGCGCACGAACCCCGATGGTCTGTATGCCGACCTGTTCGAGATCGACATGGGGGCTGTGGCAGTGGCCCTGCAGAAGCAGCTGGAACGCAACAAGGCTGCCCTTGTCGGCGATACCCGCTGGGCGGGCGCTGGCTGGAATAGCCAGAACGGCCTGTGGGGGCCGTTGATGCGTACTGCGCTGGTGGTTCGGGACAAACTGGGTGGGCCCGACTTCGTCCCCGCCAACATCTGATGTCGCGAATGACCATGGACGGTCAGGACGCTTGTCCCACGCCGACTGGGCTGTGCCTTTTTTGTGGGGTCTGACCTGACTCAGCCGTAGAAGTAGTCAAAAAAGCGTTGGTAATTTTCCTCGCCCAGTAACGGGCCGACTTCCTTGTTGAGTAGCTTGACGAATTTGCTGGAGAGCTCATCGTCGTCGTTGTAGATATCAAAAATGTCGAATTTTCCATGGACGATCTCGACAGTCTTGGCGAAGGCCAGCAGAAAATCCGCAAGAGAGTCGGCAATCTTGAAAGGCGCTATGGCATCGTAGCTCGCCAATACGGGTGTGCCTGGAATATCGGTAACTGCGATAACCGGCTTGCCACCACCGATGTCATCCATGAAAACCAGATGTTGTGCCGGCCAATTTCCATTCAACTCAGTCTTGTTGGATTCGCCTGCCCACTTGTAACCGACCTGACCATCTTCCAATGCGTCCAAGCTGAAAAAGCGGATGGGGGTCAAACCTGTTTCGATTTCTACATCGACAGGCTCGCAAAAGTCGTAAAAGTAGTCCGTCTCAGAGGAGCGAGGCAGGGTTTGTGGCCATTTGGCGTTTGCCTGGCCGTTTTTTTCGAAGCTCCCTTCGATGTCAAATTTCTTGTGGATGCGGCGCAATTCTTTAAAGGCGTTATCGAGGGCGCTCATGTTCTTCTCCAATGGAAACCTATTTACCGCAGCCGGGTTTTGTAGCGGGTGTTCTGGCTCGGTCGATCAATCGGCCTTTGCCTGCGTTGGCGTAATTCTTCCTGTGCCCTTGCGGGCTGTTCAAGTGTTCGTCAATGCCACTTGGATGGTTCGCGTTTTGCAAGAACACAATGTTCCTTGGGTCACCTTTCCAGGCTTTGCCCAATGCACCGTTACCTTCGACGCTGTTGATGTGGTGGCCGGTGTAGCCTGCTTTGGACATCAAAGAATTCAAGCGTGCGTTGCTCTTGGTATTTTTGATCAACTCACGCTCATGGTCCGCCCAGTCTCTTGAGCCGCCACCGCGGGTCACAAGCTCCCGCTCTTCTCCCCAAGCCCGATTGATGGCTGTGCCACGACCACCAGCCTTGGGTGTCACGGAATCTTTGGGCTTGTACCGTACCAAATCCTTCGGGTTCAGGCCGTAGGGGTCGATCCACGTCAGCGGATTCGTTGAATACAGATAAAGATTCAGCCCCCCGGCGAGGCCAATGGGGTCAGGCGTAGTGAAGCGGCCGATATCCGGATCGTAGAAGCGGAAAATGTTGTGATGCAGGCCAGTCTCCCGATCCAGATACTGCCCCTGGAACCGCAGGTTCTGCTCTTCAATGTAGTAAGGCTCACGCGTTTCTCGAACGGTGTTTCCCCAGACCTGATAGCTGGCTTGCCAGACTGTCTGGCCTTCTGCTTCCGAAAGCAACTCGGGCAGCCCGTTCATGTCATTGTGGTAATAGCGCACTTTTTGCTGGGCGCCTGTCCCGTCAACCCTGGCCAGGGGTTCGTGACCTTCGTCACCGTAGATATAAAGACTGGTCTGCGCATGTTTGTGCTCTTGCACCAACCGCAGCCCATCCCATGTGAAGCGAGTTTCACTCAGTAAATGGCCATTTGCGTCGTGGGTTGTTTTGGATGTTCGTCGGCCAAGAGGGTCGTAGGACATGCGGACGACTGATCGCTGCGTGCCCTGTTCATTTCGTACCTCAATCAAGCGATGTTCAGCGTCATAGGCGAATCGCTGGACGCCGCGTTGGGCACTTCGCTTCTCGACCATGCGGCCGAAACCGTCGTAGCGATAGCGTTTGTCTTGGTATGTCAGGAGCTTGTTGTGTACAACCAGTCCGGCGCCAGCCTGTGGGCCATCGAGCAGGTTGGCAGCGGCGTCATAGGAATAGGTTTCGTGTCGTGCTGCAAAATTGTCCTGGCTGGCGATTATTCGGTCGGTTGCATCGTAATGCAGCAACTGGCTGTGCTGACCGCCGGGCCGTTGCTCAAGCTTGCCCACCAAGTTATCGGCGGGGTCATACTCGAACTGTTTTAGTACTGCGCCAGGGAGTACCGATGCCCGGCTGATATGGCCGCGTTCGCGCGAGCGCAATCGGCCGCAGCGATCATAACGCTGGCGTGTACTCAGGTGTCCCTGAGTACGCAGGACTTCGCGGTGTAAGCGGTCGCGCTCAAAGTCGCTGATAACCCGTCCATCGAGGTTTATCTGATGGAGGTGACCGCTGCCGTAGTACAACCGATTGAGCCAGCGCCCGTCGGGTAAGCGAGTCTGGTTGAGGTTTCCCAACTCGTCGTAGCAATGTTGTAAAACACCTGCCCTGGTTTTTTCTTCGACGGTCTGCCCAAGGGCGTCATAAGTGAAGCTGACGGTGTGTTGTTGGCCTGTCTTATGGGTAAACGTGACAGCTTTGAGCTGGTCCAGTAAGTCGTAACTGTATTCCGTACGCCCGTCATCGGTGACTTTGACCACCATTCGTCCCGCCGCGTCGCGCTCAAAGTCATGCACGATGGATGGTTCGGGCACCGCCGTTACTACTGCCAGGCCAATGCCGACTGGTGCTGCAACCGCCTCCATGCGTGAAATGTTGTTCAGTGCGTCGTAGTCATAGCGGCGGAGACTGCCATCCAGATCCTGTTGCTCGGAGACACGATCATTGGCGTCCCATTCGAAACGGTATTGTTCACCGTTTTCGTTGGTCAACGTACGCAGGCGGCCATAGCTGTCATAGGCAAAACTGACCTGTCGGCCGTGCGCATCGACGCGCTCGCGGACCTGCCCCTTACGGTTGCGCTGATAGTGTGTGGAGTGGCCGGCAAAGTCGGTATGTGCAACCAGTTGGCCGCTGCCGTCGCGTTGGAAATATTCAGTACGCCCATCTGGAAGTTGAGTACTCAGCACTCGGCCTTGGGCGTCGTGTACAAACGACGTGCGCTCACCCAGTGCATCAATGATGACCTGTAAATAACCTCTCTCGTCGTAGCTGAAGCGCGTCGGGTAACCGGAGCAGTCAATGTGTTCAATGAGCTGGCCGAACGGATTCCAGCGTAGCCGTTTGCTTTTGCCGGTGGCGTCGATGATCTCTACCGGTTGGCCGTGACTATCGTAGCGATACCTCGTGACATGCCCTAGCGGGTCGGTCTCGACGGTACAGTTACCCCGTGCGTCGTAACGTGAACGCCAGGTGTTGCCCTCGCAGTCAGTCACCGATACCGGCAAGGCCCAATGCTCCAGCCACACCGTCGAATCACTGCGCCCCAACGGGTCACTCTCGCCGATCAGGTTTCCGGCCTCGTCATAGCTGTACTCATAACGCCCACCCTGCGGATCGGTGGCGCTGAGCAATTGGCGTTCGTCGTTCCACTCGAACAGCCAGGTCTGGCCGAGGTTGTCACTGTACTGGATGATCTGGTGCTGCGTGTTCCACAGGCGGGTGCTGACGCGCTGCAAGCCATCGGTGATACGCGTGAGGCCGGCCTGCAAGTCATAGTCGAACTGGTAAGCGTCGCCTTCATCGGTCCAATGCCGGACCACGCGCCATTCCAGGTTTTCCACCAACGCCCATTCGTAAAAACACCGTAACCCGGTCGGCAGTTGATGCTCGACCATCCGGCGGCCGTTGTCGTAGGCAAAACGCCGTTGCACCTGGCCGGTCGCGTCGCTTACTTGCGCCAGGCTCCCGGCCATGTCATAGCCGTAGCTGACCAGCACTTCACGACGCTGATCGGGATACACACGCTCGATGAGCGCCAATTGGCCTTGCTCACGAATCAGCTCAACTTGCACCAGATCGTGCGTATCGCGCAGCCTTACCAGATGCCCGGCTTCGTCATAGTCGATGTAGATACGGTTGTCGTTACGATCACCCAACTGGCTCAGACGCAGCCGCGACGGGTTGGCCGTAGGCTCGAACAACCGGTACAGGCCATCGTCGCTTTCGATCAGCAGCTGCCCATTGAGGTGGCGGCGCACCGCGAGTCCTTCACCGGCGCTGAATACCGCGCCGCCCAAAGGAATCGAGCCCATGTCGATCGGCCGACCCTGCTCGTCGGTGTAGATCAGCGTTTCACCCCCCTCAGGATGGGGGCGAATGTCGACGCACACTTCATAAGCCACGCTCCAGCCAGCACCCAACAAGCTGCCCGAGCGTTCATCGCGGCTGTTGTAGACCCGTTGCCAGGCAATCGGCAGGATGCCGGGCAGCACAAAATCCAGCTCCTCGACATCGCCCAACACTTTCGCGCCGGTCGCCGCATGCACCGGGTTCGACGAGCCCATCGCCGCATTCGCCATCGCCCCCATCGCGCTGCTGACGGCCATCGACGTCGCGCCGCTGATCAGCATGCACGGCAGCTTGCTGAAGAACTTGCCCTTGCCACCTTTGAGCATCAACAACGCCGTCACCGCCAGCCCGACGCCCGGCGTCTTGCCGCTGCGAATCTCGCGCACCACCACCGAACCGCCGCCGATGGTCACATTGGAGGAAATCAGCCCCGAACCCACCACCGTCGCATCGCACGTACTGCGATCACCGCTGCGCACCGCCGGCTGGCCGTTGACCGTGACCTTGTCCGAGCCCTCGGCCAGGAACTGCGGCGGCATGGGCGGGTGCTTCATGCACACCACCAGGTCCAGCGGCTTGGGCACCGCGCCTGGCGCCGGCGTAGCGACCGTCGGGCGCCACATCTGTGAGAAGAAACTCTCGGCCATGTCCAGGTAACCGGGCTCTGGTGCGGGTTCTTCCAGCTCGGTGCCGGCCGGCGCGACGTGGGAGCTGATCGCCCCGGCAGCGCGGGCGGCGGGGATGTTATTGGTCAGGGTGTTGGTGGAACCGGTGAGAATGTTTGCCTGTACCGTGGGCGGAAACAGGGCGTTGCTAAAGCTCTCGCATAAATTCGACAGGCCTTTGTCCGCCCCCGTCTTGCTCATGGCCAGCCCGACAATCGTGCCCACCACCGCGCCCAGCAGGAAGCAACCGAGCCCGCCAGTGGCGACGGTTATGCCGGTGGCGGCCACCACCGCTGCGGTTGCCACGGCGGTGATCGCAATATTGGCCGCCACCTCCAGCACACCGCCGAGGATGTCGGCCATCATCGACGTGTGGGCAAGCGCGTCGCCCATGCGGGCCGCCCATAGCGCGTCAGCCATGCAGGCGGCTCATCAAGGGGCGTCGAACGACAGCGAGTGCTTGATCAAGGCCCAATGCGCGGCCTCGGCATCGCCGAGCTTTTCGGCTTTCACATAGCTCAACGCGAGCATCTTGCGCGTGCCCGGCAACACCAACGCCAATTGGTACTGGAACACCTTGTCATTGCCCTTGTTGAACTGGCTGCGCAACTCGATGCCTTCGATCTCTTGAGCCGCGCCCAAACGCACGACTGTGCTCGGCTGGCAGCGCAAATCCTGCACCTGTTGTTCCAGGCGCTTGAGCTGGTCGGCGAAGTTGCTGTGCAGGGTTTCGTCCTCGGCCAAGAGGCTGCGACTGATGATCAGGGAAGTGCCCAGTTCAGGGAACTTGAGGATATTGATCGTGGCGTCCTGCAACTCGGCGGCCGGCAGTTGGAACTGGAATTCGTTGATTCGGTACGTCATCGCAAACAGGCCTCGTCAGGAGCTTTTGGGCGTTGGGAACGCGGCTTTGATATTGGCGTCGATGCTGGCTTTCACGCCCTGGCCATCGGGTGTTGCGCCGGGGCCGCCGCCGTTGTTCAGGTGCAGCACGCCGCCGGTGTTGAACTCGGCATCGCCGCTGGCGTAGAAGCTGATCTGCACGCCTGTCAGGTTGATCTGCCCGCTGGCGTTCAACTCCAGGATGCTTTCACCGCAGACCAGGCGCAGGTTCTCGCCCACTTCAATGACGTAGCTCTGGCTGATGCTGTCGGTCTTGCGCTGGCCCACCGAGAGGATGTCTTCCTGTTTGACGATGCGCAGGCGGTTGTTGCCGATGCTCACCGTCTCGTTGTGGCCGATGCTCTTGTTGCGGTCATGCCCCACCGAATGGCTCTCATCCACCTCCACCACGATGTCCTGGTTGCGCTCGGCATGGATGTACAACTGCTCCAAGCCCTTCTTGTCCTCCATGCGGATTTCATTGAAGTTGGCCGGCGTGCCGCCCTTGCTGGAGCGGCTTTTCATGCCGCTTTGCGTGGCGTTCTGCGGCAAGTCGTAAGGCACCGTCTGCTCAGCGTTGTACACCCGCCCGGTGATGATCGGCCGGTCGGGATCGCCTTCCAGAAAACTCACAATTACTTCCTGGCCGATCCGCGGGATCTGCATCGAACCCCAGTTCTTGCCGGCCCAGGATTGCGACACGCGAATCCAGCACGAGCTGTTCTCGTTGGATTGGTCGTGACGGTCCCAGTAGAAGTGCACCTTCACCCGGCCGTACTGGTCGGTCCAGATTTCCTCGCCCTTGGGCCCGACCACCAACGCGGTCTGCGGGCCTTTGACGATGGGCCGGTAGGTGCTCGCCAGTGGGCGGAAGCTTTGCTGGGCATCGATGCAGGTCAGGCTGCTGCTGAACTGCGCCTCGCCCGAGCCGCCGCCACTTTCCAGGCTCTCCTGGGTGATGTGGTAGCGGACGCCGACGATCAGGTATTCGCGGTTCTGGTCCTGGCGGCTGAAGCCGGTGAGGCTGAACAAATGCCCGGAGCCCAGGCCCCGCGCATTGCCGCTGAACTCGATCTGCTCGTGCAGGGTTTGCAGGGCTTCGATGCGGGTGCGCGCATAGTGTTCACCGTCCTGGCTTTGCACATAGGTGCCGGGGTAGTCGTACAGCGGGTAATCACCGGCAGTGTGCGGACGCGGCATCGCCGAGCGCACCTCGATGCTCGCGCTGGGGCGCTGGAAGTCGTAGTCGTTGAGCTCCAGCGAACCGGGCTGCACCTCCTGCGCCAGGTGCCAGTTGTACATATGATCGCGTTCGCGCTGCTGCTCGTCCTTGGGGTAGTACGGAATCGACGCGTAGCCCGGCACCGTGGTGTGCGCGCCATAGGCGTCGGCCAGCACGAGCACGTGGCGGTCCTGCTCGTGGCGGAAGAAGTAGTAGATGCCTTCCTGTTCCATCAGGCGGCTGACGAAATCGAAGCTGGTCTCGCGGTACTGCACGCAGTATTCCCACTCGCGATACGGCCGGCTCAGGGCGTCTTCGAAATCCGAAAAACCCAGGTCGCGAAACACCTGCTTGATGATCTGCGGGATGCTCAGGTTCTGGAAAATCCGGCAGTCCGAGGTGCGGGTCAGCAGCCAGAACCATGGGCGCAACACCACTTGGTAACTGGCGAACTGGCCCTGGTCGATGTCCTGGCTGCACCGCGCAACGATGCCGTGGAAATGCCGCTCACCGCCATCCGCCAATTGCACGCCCACGCTCATGGGCTTGCCGAGCAACTGGTTGAGGTCGATGTTGGCGTCCAGGGACGTCAGTTGCAGCTCATAGTTGAACAGCCGGCCCAACTCCTCACCGCCGCCCATTCCGTTGAGCAGCAGCACATCCGGCCCGAGGGGGCTGGTGATTTTGGCCAGGCGTGAGGCTTGGTTAAAAAGCATCGGTTAACCCGTAAATGTCGTTATGTCTGACGAAACCGCATCAAAATGTGGGAGCGGGCTTGCTCGCGAAGGCGGTGAATCAGTCGCCGGTTGTGTCAACTGACACACCGCTTTCGCGAGCAAGCCCGCTCCCACAGTTTTTCCCGCATTTCTTCAGGTCAATCGTTGAACTGGTAGTGCAATTCGTTATCCCGGCTGCTGATCCGCACACCCGCCAACGCCTTGCCTTCGAGCATGCGCGTGAGGAATTCACGGCTCATGTCCGGCAGCAGGCTGTTGGTCAGGATCGTATCGATCATGCGCCCGCCGCTTTCAGTCTCGGTGCAACGCGAGACGATCAGATCGACCACCGCGTCGTCGTAATCGAACGCCACCTTGTGCGTACTCTCCACACGCTTCTTGATGCGGCCCAGTTGCAGGCGGGTGATCGCCTTGAGCATCTCGTCGCTGAGCGGGTAGTACGGAATCGTCACCAGGCGCCCCAGCAGCGCCGGCGGGAAAATCTCCAGCAGCGGCTGGCGCAGGGCCTTGGCGATCTCTTCCGGCTCCGGCAGGTTCGCCGGGTCTTTGCACACGTGGGAAATCAGCTCGGTGCCGGCGTTGGTGGTGAGCAGGATCAGGGTGTTCTTGAAGTCGATCACGCGGCCTTCGCCGTCTTCCATCACGCCCTTGTCGAACACCTGGAAGAAGATTTCATGCACGTCCGGGTGGGCTTTTTCCACCTCGTCCAGCAGCACCACGCTGTAGGGCTTGCGCCGCACGGCTTCGGTCAGCACGCCGCCTTCGCCATAGCCGATGTAACCCGGCGGTGCGCCCTTTAGGGTCGACACCGTGTGGGCTTCCTGGAACTCGCTCATGTTGATGGTGATCACGTTCTGCTCGCCGCCGTACATGGCTTCGGCCAGGGCCAGGGCGGTTTCGGTCTTGCCCACGCCGGAGGTGCCCGCCAACATGAACACGCCAATCGGCTTGCTCGGGTTGTCGAGGCCGGCGCGGGAGGTCTGGATGCGCTTGGCGATCATCTGCAAGGCATGGTCCTGGCCGATGATGCGTTTTTTCAGGTGCTGGTCGAGGTTGAGCACCGTCTCCAGTTCGTTGCGTGCCATGCGGCCCACCGGGATGCCGGTCCAGTCGGCGACCACCGAGGCCACGGCCTGGTAATCCACGGTCGGCAGGATCAGTGGGGTTTCGCCTTGCAGGGCGCTGAGGCGCTGTTGCAGGTCGACCAGTTGAGCGCGCAATGCATCGTTGCCGCTGTCCACCGCGCCGACGGTCTCGCGCAGGGTCGCGCGGGTGGCGAGCAGTTCGTCCACCAGGGCCTTTTCTTCGGCCCAGCGGCTTTCCAGGGTGGCGAGACGCTCACGCTCGGCGCTCAACAGGGCTTCGGTATTGCTCTGGCGCGCGCCAATCGCGATGCCGATGGCATGCTCGCGGGCGATGATCTGCAGCTCGGTTTCCAGCGCTTCGATACGCCGGCGGCTGTCGTCCACTTCCGCTGGCACCGCATGCAGGCTGATGGCGACGCGGGCGCAGGCGGTGTCCAGCAGGCTGACGGATTTGTCCGGCAGTTGGCGCGCGGGGATGTAGCGGTGGGACAGCTTCACCGAAGCTTCCAACGCCTCGTCGAGGATCTGCACCTGATGGTGCTTCTCCATGGTCGAGGCCACGCCGCGCATCATCAGCAGGGCCTTGTCTTCCGAAGGTTCGGCAACTTGCACCACCTGGAAGCGACGGGTCAGGGCCGGGTCTTTCTCGATGTGTTTTTTGTACTCGGCCCAGGTGGTCGCGGCCACGGTGCGCAAGGTGCCACGGGCCAGCGCTGGCTTGAGCAGGTTGGCCGCGTCACCCGTGCCGGCGGCGCCACCGGCACCCACCAGGGTGTGGGCTTCGTCGATAAACAGGATGATCGGCTTGGGCGACGCCTGCACATCTTCGATGACTTGGCGCAGGCGCTGTTCGAACTCACCTTTCATGCTCGCACCGGCTTGCAACAGGCCGACGTCGAGGCTGCGCAGTTCCACGTCTTTCAGCGCTGGCGGCACGTCACCGGCGACGATGCGCAGGGCGAAGCCTTCGACCACGGCGGTCTTGCCCACGCCCGCTTCGCCGGTGAGGATCGGGTTGTTCTGGCGGCGGCGCATGAGGATGTCCACCAGTTGGCGGATCTCTTCATCGCGACCCACGATCGGGTCGAGCTTGCCGCTGCGTGCCTGTTCGGTGAGGTCGACGGTGAAGCGCTTGAGGGCTTCCTGCTTGCCCATGGCACTCGGCGCCATGGCGCCGCTGGCTTCGCCCGGAACCCCGGCGTTGAAACCGTCGCTGGCGCTCAAGGCATTTTCCGGCGAGTCGCCGACGTATTCGTCAAAACGTTCGCTCAGGGCTTCGGCCTTGATCTTGTCGAATTCCGACGACAGGCCCAGCAGCGCATGGCGCAGGCTCGGCGTCTTCAAGATGCCCAGCACCAGGTAGCCGGTGCGCACCTGGCTTTCGCCGAACATCAGGCTGCCGTAGACCCAGCCGCGCTCAACGGCTTCCTCCACATGGGACGACAGGTCGGTGATCGACGTCGAGCCACGGGGCAGGCGGTCCAGCGCTTCGGTGAGGTCACGGGCCAGGCGCGCCGGCTCGACGTTGAACTGGCGGATGATGCGGTGCAGGTCCGAGTCCTGCAGTTGCAGCAACTGGTGGAACCAGTGGGCCAGTTCCACATACGGGTTACCGCGTAATTTGCAGAACACCGTGGCGGCTTCGATGGCCTTGTAGGCCACGCTGTTGAGTTTGCCGAACAGTGCGGCGCGACTGATTTCACCCATGCTCTGGATTCCTTGAGGTGGTGGCGTGATCGGCGTAGTGCCGGGCCAGGATTAGGTCGTTGGCGTCTTGCTCGGGTTTGCCGAGCCAGGTGTTGAAGCCCAGGCGGAACCGGCCATTGAGTTGCAGCGCCGGGACTTCGGGTTGTTGCAGGACCAGGTTCAAGTCCCAGTCCAATTCATGCCCCAGGTACTCGGCCACCCATGCCACCAGCTCGTTGAACGGCTGTTGGCCGGGCAGCATGCCCATGTAGTCGTCGAGGCTGAGCGGGCCGAGGCGGATGCGGAATTTATGCTGGCGGTCCCACACGTGGCTGCCCAGGCAAAAATCCACGCCCAGGCGGTTGGCGCTGACCCCGACGCGGCTGCGTTCGGGCAGTTCCAGCCATTGGCCGACGTACTCTTCGATCGTCACCGGCAGGCCGAAATACTCGCCGAGGATCGCCTTCAAACCGTCCGGGTAGCGGGTTTGCGCCGACAAGTGGCCGCTGTAATGCAGCTTCGCCGTGTCGGGGATCAGGCCCTGATCGAGCAGGCTCGGCATGCCGCGACCGCTCAGGGCGGCGAGGCGGGCGGACCAGTAATCGTCGTGCGGGCGGTCGTGGCTGACCGTCGGCCGCGCCTCGGCCCAGGCCCGGTAAAACAGGCTGAGCAGGCGGTGGTGGAACACGTCCAGAAATTGTTTGCTGGTGCTGTCGGCGTTGTTGCGCTGGCGCTCGCGCACGTACTCGGTGATGTGCAGCGGCAGCGGGCCGTTGGGGCCGCCAAGGCCAAAGAAGAACTGCTCCAGGCGCGCCGGTTTGCCGTCGCCACCCGGATCGACCGAGGCCAGGGTGGCCGGGGCGAAGGTGCAATCGGCCCGCTGGCCAAGGCGCAGCGGGTCGTCCGCCAGGCGCAGGGAATGGCCCAGGCGCGGCAACTCTGGCGATTCGCACTCGATACGCCGCAGCGCCTGGAAAAAATCGTATTCCCAGGGTTCCTGATGCATCGCATCCAGGGTCTTCACAGGGTTGGCCGCCGCCCGGGCTTGGCTTTCCAGCGCATGATCTCGCCGCGCTCCGTGGTGCGGATCACCGTCTCGGTAAAGCTGTTGATCGACACGTAGCGCGCCAGGAAGCGTTCCAGCACCGCACCAAGCAGGAACACGCCGGTGCCGCGAAACGCGTTTTCGTCGAACTCCAGGGTGATCTCCAGGCCGCGGCCAAACACAATCGGGCCGGGCATCGGCAGGCGCCGGGTCACGGCTTTGCTGCTGACCTCGCGCAGGCCTTCGATCTGCAATTGCAGCGCGGCGTCGTTGCTGTCGCCGTACAGGCGCAGCAGTTCGCGCAAGGCGCCGGCCCCCTGGCCCTGTTCGCTTAAGGAAAGGTAATTGAGCGAGAGCTGGCTGATCAGGCGCCAGGCCTTGGCGTCATGCGCATGGCTGGCCCGTGGGCGGCTCGGGCCGGCGACGCAACGCACGGCCAGCACCGGGGCGCTGTCGGCCAGGGTGAAGTCGGTCTTGCCGTTGCCCACGCTCATGAACAACGGCAGGTCGCGGTTGGTGCACAGGGCGGTCACGCCGAGTTGGCGCAGGTCGTGGCCGTACGGCGCTTGGCGGCTGTCGACCAGGCTGACAAAGGTTTCGCTGCCCACATAGGTCGAGCGCGGCCCGTTGCGACGCTGGTCGCTGGACAGCACCCGTGGCTCGCGGCGCACCGTGTAATACGCCTGGTCGCGGCCGTAACGCGACGGATCGCGCACCGCGTAGAACGGCAAGAACGGCTGTTCCGGCCCGGTGCCATGGCCCGTCAGGCCGCTGAGCGAGTGAATCTCGAAATCCATCGGCCGCGTACGGTCGGCGATCACATGGTGTTCGTTGACGCGGTCGGACAGGTGGATACGGTCCACGCGCTTGGGAAACAGGTTGATTGCCGGCGTGCAGAACGGCAGGAACTGCGCCGCGCCGACGCTGCCTTCCAGGCTCGGCTCGTGGCGGTCGAACAGCACGATCAACTCCAGCTCCTGGCCGTCGCAGCGTTTGACCGCACGGCCCAGCTCGGCGAATTCGACGAACAGGAAACGGTGGGGCAGGGCGAAGTATTCCTGCAACAGGCGATAGCCCTGGAACGCGCGCGCCACCACCGGCATGGCGGCGTCGGCGTCGTCAAAGCCCCGGGAGCGCAACGCGTCCTGCGGCAGGCGTTCGACCCAATCGCCGCCGGGCTTGCGCGCAAATACCGCGCAGGCGTTGCCCAGCAGTTGCTCGTAAAGGCGGAACGGTTGCTCATCGGCGCCACTGAGGTACAGCGGCAAGGTGTCGAGGTCGAGGTTGTTGAACGGCAATTCGGCGCCGGTGCGCAAGGTCAGGCGCAGGCCGGCCTTGGCTTTCGGCTCGCTGGCGGCCAGGCGCCCGAGCACGGCGGCGGGGTTGCCGAAGTATTCGGCATTGGCCACCTGCAATGGCCACGACGTCACCGGGTGCGCGGTGCGGTACTCGCAGCAGGTCTGGGTTTCGCGGCCCAATGCGGCGCGCAGGACGGTGTCGCGGGGCAGCGGGAAGCCGCTGGCCAGCGAGCCTTCGTCCGGGTCGGTCTGCAATTGCACCACGGTCATCGACGGCGTCGGCGCCAGGTAGTGCGGGTAGGCGATTTCCAGCAGGTTGTGGGTGAAGGTCGGGTACTCGGCGTCGAGCTTGAGCTGCACGCGGGCGGTCAGGTAGGCAAAGCCTTCGAGCAAGCGTTCGACGTACGGGTCGGCGCAGTCCATGCCGGACAGGGTCAGCCGACTGGCGATCTTTGGGTATTCCTTGGCGAACTCGGCGGCGCTTTCGCGCACGTGGTGCAGTTCCTGGTTGTACAACTCCAGCAGGCGCGGGTTCATGGGCGTCTCCGCTGGTCGGCATTCACCACGCGCACGTGGCCGGATTCCAGGTCGAGGTCGGTTTGCAGCAACAGGCGCAACGGCACCGGCTGCGCCCACAGGTCGCCTTCGATCTCGAAACTCAGCGCGTTGTGGTTCATCTCGCCGTGGCCGACGCGGGCTTTGACGCGCAGGGTGTGGCGCAGAATGCGTGGCTCGAAGGTGGCGATCGCCTGGTAGATCAAGGCTTCCAGAGCCTTGATGTCGACGCCGGAAACACTGTTGCCAGCCAATGCCGGCAGGCCGTAGTTGACCACCGACGTACCGGCCGGGGTGTGCAGCGTGGCATCGGCATCGAGCAACGACGTGGTGTTGAGCAGCCACGCCAGGTCACGCAAAACCGAGGCTTTCAATTGGGTCAGGGACAGCACGCGTTTGTCGGCGCTTTCCTTGGGGTTGGTTGGGTCGTCGTCGGTCAACCTGTCCAGCAGGGACGGTTGCAGACGGTCGCGGGAAGCGATTTCAGTTACCACCAAAGCAGCTCCACGGACGGGTTGCGAGAGGAACAAAAATGCTGGGGCCGTGGCGGCAAGCCACGGCCACCAGAACTATCAGCGCTTGGTGTTGGAACGGATGTTCCAGCCAAACTTGATCGCGCCGCCGTCTTTGGTGCCGTCGGCTTTCTGCGGCTGGTAGTCGACCATCACTTGGGCGAAGTTCAGGGTGACGTTCTCGGTCAGGCGATCATCGGAGCCCGAACCGCCAGTGCTCAGGGACGTGACCAGCACTTCTTCCAGGTTGATCACCATGTACTCGACCTGGCTTTCACCACCGGCCTTGCGCACGGTCAGCTTGACCTTGTCGATGTGCTTGCCGCTGGCGCAGTGCATCATCAGGTTCGGCGAAGCCTTGTCGACGTACTTGGTCAGCGACAGGTCCTGGATATTCACCTTGCCCGCGCCGCCGCCACCGCCAACGTGCATGTTGCCGGACTGGGCCATGCCCCAGCTCCAGTTCAGCACGTCGATTTCGTCCTTGTGGGCCTTGTCCATGGACTCGCCCTTGATGTCGCCGATCTTGATGAAAATATCAACAGCCATGTTTTCTCCCTGTGTGGCCCAAGCCACTGAATTTGATTTGTGTGGGAGTCGCTTTGTGTGGGAGCGGGCTTGCTCGCGAAAGCGGTGTATCAGTCAAAGATAGTTCGACTGACCCACCGCTTTCGCGAGCAAGCCCGCTCCCACACAAGCCCCTCCCACAGACGAGCGAATGGTTTAGGCGGATTTTGCCGAAGGCAGCTTCGATACCAGACGCAGCGACACGGTCAGCCCTTCCAGTTGATAGTGCGGGCGCAGATAGAACTTGGAGTTGTAGTAACCCGGGTTGCCTTCCACTTCTTCCACGATCACTTCGGCGGCGGCCAACGGGTGCTGGGCCTTGGTGGTTTCGGTGGAGTGGGCCGGGTCACCGTCCACGTAGTTCAGGATCCAGTCCTGCAACCAGCGCTGCATCTCGTCCTTCTCTTTGAAGGAGCCGATCTTGTCGCGCACGATGCACTTCAAGTAGTGGGCGAAGCGGCACGTGGCGAACAGGTACGGCAGGCGCGCGGCCAGGTTGGCGTTGGCGGTGGCGTCCGGGTCGTCGTATTCGGCCGGTTTCTGCAACGATTGCGCGCCGATGAAGGCGGCAAAGTCGGTGTTTTTCTTGTGCAGCAGCGGCATGAAACCGTTCTTCGCCAGTTCCGCTTCGCGGCGGTCGCTGATGGCGATTTCGGTCGGGCACTTCATGTCCACGCCACCGTCATCGGTCGGGAACGTGTGGGCTGGCAGGTTTTCCACTTCACCGCCGGATTCCACGCCACGGATGCGCGAGCACCAGCCGTAGTGCTTGAACGAACGGTTGATGTTCACCGCCATCGCGTAGGCGGCGTTGGCCCAGGTGTACTTGGAGCTGTCGGCGCCGTCGGTGTTTTCTTCGAAGGCGAAGGCTTCCACCGGGTCGGTCTTGGCGCCGTATGGCAGGCGCGCCAGGAAGCGCGGCATGGTCAGGCCGATGTAGCGCGCATCTTCCGATTCACGCAGGGAGCGCCAGCCGGCGTATTCCGGGGTGGTGAAGATCTTGGTCAGGTCGCGCGGGTTCGACAGTTCCTGCCACGAGCCCATGCCCATCACGGTCGGCGAAGCGGCGGCGATGAACGGCGAGTGCATCGCGGCGCAGACTTTCGACAGCTCGCCCAGCAGCTCGACATCCGGCGGCGACTGGTCGAAGTAGTAGTCGCCCACCAGGCAGCCGTACGGTTCGCCGCCGAACTGGCCGTATTCTTCTTCGTACATCTTCTTGAAGATCGGGCTCTGGTCCCACGCGGTGCCCTTGAATTTCTTCAGGGTCTTGTGCAGGTCCGGCTTGGAGATGTTGAGCACGCGGATCTTGAGCTGCTCATCGCTCTCGGTGTTGTTGACCAGATAGTGCAGGCCGCGCCAGGCGCTTTCCAGCTGCTGGAAATCCTGGTGGTGGATGATCTGGTTGACCTGAGCGGTGAGCTTGGCGTCGATGGCGGCGATGATCGATTCAATCGACTTGATCGCGTCGTTGGACACCAGGTCAGTCTGCGCCAGGGCCTGTTCTGCCAGGGTACGCACGGCGGTTTCCACGGCTTCGCGGGCACGCTCGGTCTTGGGCTTGAACTCTTGCAGCAGCAGGTTCGCGAACTCGCTGGCTTCTTCGGTGGCGCCCAGGATCTGGGAGCCTTCGCGGGCGGTATTGTCAGTCATGATTACTGGTCCCCTGCAGGCTTGGGCGCACTGGCAAGTGCTTGCAGCAGTGCCGGGTCCTTGATCGCCTTCATGATGATTTCTTCAGCGCCGGTCTTGCCGTCCATGTAGGTCAGCAGGTTGGCCAGCTGGGTGCGGGCTTCGAGCAGTTGGTTCAGCGAGTCGACCTTGCGGGCCACGGCGGCCGGGCTGAAGTCGTCCATGCTTTCGAAGGTGATGTCCAGGCTCAGGTTGCCTTCGCCGGTCAGCTCGTTCGGCACGTGGAAGGCCACGCGCGGTTGCATGGCCTTGAGGCGCGAGTCGAAGTTGTCGACGTCCACTTCAAGGAACTTGCGGTCGGCCACGGGCGCCAGAGGCTCGGCGGGCTTGCCGGCGAGGTCGGCCATCACGCCCATCACGAAGGGCAGCTGGACCTTTTTCTCGGCGCCGTAGAGCTCGACGTCGTACTCGATCTGCACTCGAGGCGCGCGGTTGCGCGCGATGAATTTCTGAGAACTTTGCTTCGCCACGTTGCTGCTCCTGGTCGCTTGAGCGACGGTGTTGTTACTGCACAGCCGGGCGGTTTACTCGCCGTCCGGGCCGCGCAGGTTTTCAAATTGGGACATGCCGTCGGGAATCAGATTGCGCACGATGGCCGCGAAGTCGGCGTGCACCAGATTCTTCGCCCGGTTCAACAGCACCGGCAGCGGGCTCGAAGGCTCGTGCCGGGTGTAGTACGCAAGGATCTTGTCGAGGCTGCGCAGCACGTCATCGCGGCTGGCGATGTCGCCCACCGGGCGCGGTGCTGCGGGGGCGGCGTATTCGACCGAGGGGGCACTGTCGTCACTGACGGCCTCGGGCTCGCTGCTGCCTTCGGTGCCGGGCACCGCTTGATTGAGTATTTGCAGCGCCTGCTTGAGCGGCTGCTTCAAGGCGCTGAGGTCCACGCCCTGGGCGGAACCGACCTGCTCGTTGACCTGCTGCTCGATGGCTTCGCAGGCCGCCCGCGCTGCACTCAGGGCGTCGCGGGTGGCTTGCAGGTGCTCGGGGTCGCTGTCGAGGAAGGCGGCGTTGAGCTGCTGGGTGCCGAGGGTTTCATCGGCGAAGTTTTGCAGGCCGCTGGCGTTGAGCGCTGCGCGCAGGCTCACCGGGCCGAAGGTGCGCGAGCGCGTGAGGATGCTTTCGCGCAGCAGGCGAATGTTGGTGTCGCAGGTCAGGCCGGTGAGGGCGTTGATGCGCACGGTGGGGTCGTTGTCGTCGTCGGCATCCAGGCGCGGGTGCAGGTCGGCCCAGTAGTCACGCAGCAGTGCGTTGATCAGCGACAGGGCTTCGGCAAGCCCGGCCACACCCTGGAGGGCGAGGCTGCTTTGCACTAGGAAATGGGTGATGCGCAGGTCTTTGCTGCGCTGCAGCAAGTCCAGGCTTTGCTGCTGGATGCTGCGCCATTCCGGCGGTTCAGCGGGCAGGATGGAGTCGCCCATGCTGCGCTCGGGTTGGCCCTTGGCGGCACGCTCAAGTTGAAGAAAGTCTGCGTCATATTCCATGTCTTCACCACACGGCGAAGTCGCGGAAACGGCGGTGAGCAGCAACGGCACATCCACTGAATTCGATCTCCCTATCAGCCCGTTAAATGGCGGGCAATTCATGCATTAGTTGCGCGGGGAACTTTGCATGTTTTCTCGGTCATATAAGCAAGATGCCACTACTGTGCCATCACTGGTATTCGAGAAGTTGTGCATTTTTGGTGTAGTACTTATGCCTTGTCAAGGTAAGCTATTCGCCCTCTGTGACAGATGTGCGGTGTTTAACAACCTGCGCGACTGATGGGTCGAACGGCGCACCGGGATAGGATTTTTGTCATGGAGCCCAGTTAAGATCAGCGATCATGCTGGCATTGGCTGGTTTTGATGGTCGATTGCACGACCTGATGGGGATTTCTCGGGAACCGCTGTCCCGGGAGTCGACCGCGCGCGGAAGTATCAGCAAGGAGGCAAGATGGCGCTGTGTTTGACTATCACTAGTTATCACAAGATTACCCCTGGGCAATGCCCCGAAAAGTCCATGAATCAGGGCGTGATGGCTATTGGCCGCAGCGCGGATAATGACTGGGTATTGCCTGACCCCGAGCGCCTGGTGTCTTCCCAGCATTGCGTTATTCAATACAAAGATGGTCGTTATTATTTAACCGATAACAGTACAAATGGTGTGGAGTTGGTTAACGCCGGCATCCGTCTGCGCAGAGGTAATAGCGAGCCGCTGCAAGATGGTGAGTTGATCCGTATCGGCGATTACGAGATCCAGGCCCGCATCGACTTCAATGTGCAGGCCGTCGACAGTCAGCCGTTTGTCGGCGATTCCTCGAACAGTTTCGAAGCGCTGATGGGCGCGGTGGCGAGCAAGCCTGCGCCGATGCCCGCGCCTGTGATCGCACCGCAGTTCCAGGGCGCCTCGTCGATGGACACCCTGCCGGACCTGTTCGACTTCCTCAGCCCCACCGCCGTGCCGCCGCCGACCGTCGCCGATCATGTGCCGTCCGAGCAGCATGATTTCCGTCCGCCGACGCCGGTTGTCGTCGAGAAGCCCGTGGTATCCGGTGCGGTGATTCCCGAAGACTGGGACCTGTTTGGCGACGCGCCCGCCCCGGTCGTGTCCGCGCCACCGCCACCGCCACCGCCACCGCCGCCGTCACCAGCGCCTGCGCCAGTCGTGCAGCCGCCACCCGTGATCGAAGCGCCGGTCGCCAACCCGGCACAACCCGACCTGCTGCAAGCCTTCCTGCGCGGCGCCGGCCTTGAGCAGTTGAACCTCGACAAGGCCCAGGCTGAAGCGCAGATGGAAAACATCGGCCGCAGCTACCGCCTGATGGTCGACGGCCTGATCGACGTATTGCGCGCCCGCGCCAGCCTCAAGGGCGAGTTCCGCATGCAGCAGACGATGATCCAGCCTGCCGAAAACAATCCGTTGAAATTCGCGCCGAACGCCGACGAAGCGTTACTGCTTCTACTGCGCCACGGCAACCAGGCGTTTATGGCACCGGATGCCGCCGTGCGCGACAGTTTCAACGACCTGCGTGCCCACCAACTGGCGGTGATGGCTGGTGTTGAAGCAGCGATCAAACACCTGCTCACGCGCTTTGAGCCGGCGCAGCTGGAAGAGCGTATGGGCAAGCCCGGCGGGCTCTCGAGTATTTTCAACGGTTCGCGCCAGGCCCAGTACTGGCAGCAGTTCACCGAGCTCTACAGCAATATTTCCCGCGAGGCCCAGGAAGATTTCCAGGACCTGTTCGGCCGCGAGTTCAGCCGCGCCTACGAAGAGCACAGCGCACGACAGCGTCGCTAAACATCGCAGTACATGGATTAACGGAAAGCTAAGTACGTCATTGAGGACGCAGGATGATTCCCAGGTTTTTACTCGCAGTCGCCACGATGCTGCTGCTGACGGCGTGTGCCAAAGATGCCGCCGCACCCGCAGCGCCCGTCGAGGATGAGGCAAACACGGCCGCCATCGAGCTGCATTTCCACGCCATCGAAGGCCTCAACCCCGGCGCCAACGGCCAGGCCGCCCCGGTGCGGGTGCGCATCTTCGAACTGAAAAACGCCGCTACCTTCGCCCGTTCCGATTACTTCGCACTGGCTGACCGCGCCCAGTCCACCCTCGGCCTCGACCTGCTGGACCAGGACGAAGTGGTGGTGCAGCCCGGCCAGCAATTGAGCATCCAGCGCGACCTCGACCCGTCCACGCGCCAGATCGGCCTGCTGGTGGGTTACCGCGAGTTGGACCGCGCGCAATGGCGCACGGTGATCAACGTGCCGGCGCGCCAATACACTGAATACCAGATCAGCCTCGATGTGCGTGCCGTGCGCGCCGACATCGCGGTCACCCCATCCAGCCCTGCCCAATAAAAAGCAATCGGAGCCCCCATGTCCTGGAACAATCGCGTGGTCTGGTCGGAAGGCATGTTCATCGGAACGCAGCACTTCCAGCAGCATGACCGTTACCTGGAAAACCTGATCGACGCCCGCAGCCGCCCGCTATCTGCAGGGGCCTGGGGCTTTTCCGAACTGCTGATCGACCAGGGCCTGCTGGCCCAGGGCAAGCTGGCAATCATCTCGGCACGCGGCCTGTTGCCCGACGGCACGCCGTTCAACATCCCCCAGGATGACCTGGCGCCGAGCCCGCTGAACATCGACGACCACCTGCGCGACGGCCTGGTGTACCTGGCCTTGCCGCTCAAGCGTGCCGGTGCCCGCGACACCGTGGACGAAGGCGAAGCCCTGGAAGCCGCCCGCTACGTAAGCCAGGTGCGCGAAGTGCGTGACGACAACGCGCCGTTCGAAAACCGTGCGCCGGTGGCGGTGGGCTCCCGCGCCCTGCGCCTGCTGACCGCGCAGGACGGCATCAGCGATTACGCCGCCATCGGCCTGGTGCGCATCAAGGAAAAGCGCGCCGACCGCGCCTTGGTCCTCGATGACACCTACATCCCGCCGGTTCTCGATGTAGCCGCGAGCAAACCGCTGGCGGCCTTTCGCAGCGAACTGCTGGGCCTGCTGCACCAGCGCGGTGAAGCCCTGGCCGGGCGCGTGGTTGCATCGGGCGCCGGTGGCGCGTCGGAGATTGCCGACTTCATGCTGCTGCAACTGGTCAACCGCGCCCAGCCGCTGATCCAGCATTTCAGCCAACTCAGCCCGCTGCACCCGGAGCGGTTTTTCAGCGAGCTGGTGAGCCTGGCCGGTGAGTTTTCGACCTTCTCCACCTCAGGCCGTCGCCCCCAGGAATACCCGCAATACCAGCACGACGACCTGGCCGTGAGCTTCGCCCCGGTCATGGCCGCACTGCGTGAAGCGCTGTCGATGCTGATCGACAGCAAAGCCACGCCGATCCCGATTGTCGAGAAAGCCTACGGCATCCACGTGGCGATGCTGGCCGACAAGACCCTGCTCGACAGCGCCAATTTCATCCTCGTGGTGCGTGCCGATGTGCCCGGCGAAACCCTGCGCGCGCGCTTCGGCCAGCAAAGCAAGGTCGGCTCGGTGGAGCACATCCGCGACATGGTCAACCTGCAACTGCCGGGCATCGGCCTGCTGCCGCTGCCGGTGGCGCCGCGTCAACTGCCGTACCACGCGGGCAGTACCTATTACGAGCTGGACCGTGGCAGCGAGCACTGGCAGCAGCTGCAGAATTCCGGTGGTTTTGCCTTCCACATCGCCGGGCAGTTCCCGGGCTTGAACCTGGCCTTCTGGGCGATCCGAGGATAATCCGCGATGCACCCCAATGATGACGATCGCACCCAGTTCATGCCGCGCCCCGGTGGCCGTGCGCCGGAGCCTGCGCGTGCCGAACCCTCGCCCCTGGCGATGCCGGCCGCGCCGATGCTCACTGGCAAAAGCCAGGGCCTCAACCCGTTGGAAAGCGCCGCCGGCCCGCTGCTGGCGTTGTTGACGCGCCTGCGCAACACCATCGCTCACCCGGCACCGGCCAGCCTGCGTGCGCAGTTGCTGGCGTACCTGCGCCAGTTCGAAGAGCGCGCCGAGGCCGCCGGCATTGCCCGCAACGAGGTGCTGCTGGCGCGTTACGCGCTGTGCACCGCCCTCGATGAAGCCGTGTTGAGCACGCCGTGGGGCAGCGCCAGCGACTGGGGCAAGCAAAGCCTGCTGATCACCGTGCACAACGAAGCCTGGGGCGGCGAGAAAGTCTTCCAGTTGCTCGACCATTGCCTGCAAAGCCCACGGGAACGCCTGTACCTGCTGGAGCTGTTGTACCTGTGCATGTGCCTGGGTTTTGAAGGCCGCTACCGCGTGATGAACGACGGGCGCAGCCAGTTGGAAGCCTTGCGCGAACGCACCGCAGCGGCCATCCGCAGTGCCCGCGGTGAACACGAGCGCGAGCTGTCGCCGCACTGGCGTGGGGTGACCGTGGCGCGTGATCGCCTGGCGCAATTCATGCCGCCGTGGATCGCCGTGGCCATCGGCGTGGCGCTGCTGCTGGCGTTGCTGTTTGGTCTGCGGCTCAAGCTGGCGGCGGATGCCGAGCCGGTGTTCAAGAATATTCATGCCCTGGGCGAGATCCCGGTGCAGGCCATCGACCGCCCGGTGGCGCAGCCGAAAGTGATCGAGCGGCCGCGTCTGGCCGGCTTCCTGGTCGAGGACATCAAGGCCGGGCGCGTCGCCGTCGAGGATGCGGTGGACCGTTCGGTGGTGACCATTCGCGGCGATGAGTTGTTCGCGTCGGCCAGCTCCAGCATTGTCGATGACTACCAGCCACTGATGCTGCGCATCGCCGATGCGATCCGCAAAGTGAAGGGTCAGGTGCGTGTCACCGGGCACAGCGACAACCGTCCGATCGCCACGCTGCGCTTCCCGTCCAACTGGGCGTTGTCCGAGGCGCGGGCCAAGTCGGTGCTGGAGATCCTGGCGGCCAAGACCGGCCAGGCCGAACGCTTCAGCGCCGAAGGGCGCAGCGACACCGAGCCGGTGGCTACCAACAGCACCGCCGAAGGCCGTGCCCGCAATCGTCGGGTTGAAATCACCGTATTGGCGGAGGGCGTCGAGTGAAGGCGTTTTTCAGTTTCATGATTCGCTGGGTGATCCCAGTGCTCGGGCTGATTGCCCTGAGTTTGATCATCTGGTTTGTCGGGCCGTTGCTCGATGTGTTGGTCCCGCAAGGCCGTCGTTGGGCGCTGATCATCCTGGTGTTCGGCGTGTGGCTGGCCTACCGCGTGTGGCGCATCATCCAGGCACGCCGTCAGGCCGCCGAAGTGATGCGCAGCCTCGCCGCTGAAACCCCGGTCGATCCAAACTCGGTCGCCACCGCCGAGGAACTCAGCACCCTGCGCCAGCGCATGGACGAAGCCCTGGCGCTGCTGAAGAAAGCCAAGCTCGGCGGCGATGAGCGACGCAATCTCTACGAACTGCCGTGGTACGTGATCATCGGCCCGCCGGGTTCGGGCAAGACCACCGCGCTGGTCAATTCCGGCCTGCATTTCCCGTTGGCCGCCCAACTGGGCGCCGGTGCGGTACGTGGCGTCGGCGGTACGCGCAACTGCGACTGGTGGTTCACCGACCAAGCGGTATTGCTCGACACCGCTGGCCGCTACACCACCCAGGACAGCAACTCCACAGTGGATAAAGCCGCGTGGCTGGGCTTCCTCGGCCTGCTGAAGAAGCAGCGCTCGCGCCGTCCCATCGATGGCGCCTTTATCGCCATCAGCCTGTCGGACCTGCTGCTCGGCAGCGACGCCGAGCGCGCCGCCCACGCTGCGGCGATCCGCCTGCGTATCCAGGAGCTGTACACCCAGCTGGGCGTGCGTTTCCCGATCTACCTGATGCTCACCAAGCTCGACCTGGTGCCGGGCTTCATGGAGTACTTCGACAACCTGAGCAAGGAAGAACGTGCCCAGGTGTGGGGCATGACCTTTGCCCTGGACGACGGCAAGAACAGCGACAGCCCGCTGGCGCACCTGCAAAGCGAATTCGCCGGTCTCGAACAGCGCCTCAACGAACGCCTGGTGGAGCGTCTGCAACAGGAACGCGACCCGGCGCGGCGCGACCTGATCTACGGCTTCCCGCAGCAGTTCGGTGCGTTGAAGGATTGCCTGCAAAGCTTTCTTGAAGGTGTGTTCAAACCCAACGCCTTTGAAGAGCGCGTATTGCTGCGCGGCGTGTACTTCACCAGCGGCACCCAGGAAGGCAGCCCGATTGACCGCCTGATCGGCGCGATGGCCCAGAGCATGAACCTGGACCGCCAGCACCTGGCGCGCCAGAGCGGCACCGGACGCAGTTACTTCATCGAAAAACTCTTCACCGCCGTGGCGTTTGCCGAACGCGGCCTGGTGGGGGTGAATCCCAAGGTCGAGCGGCGGCGCAAGTGGGTCGCCCGTGGCGTACTGGCGGCCACCGTGGCGTTGGTGCTGGTGGTCAGCAGCCTGTGGTGGGTGAGCTATCGCGCCAACCAGGCGTATATCGCCCAGGTCGACCAGAAGGTCGCGCCGCTGGGCCAGACCGTGCAGAACCTGAGCCCGGCACAACGCGAAGTGCTCGCTGTACTGCCGTTGCTCAATGCGGTGAAGAACCTTGCTGGGGATTCGCCGAGTTGGTCAGAAGGCTTGGGCTTGTACCAGGGCGACATGCTTGAAGCCGAGTCCGCCAGCGTCTACCGCAAGCTGTTGATCGCCGTGCTCGCGCCGCGCCTGGTGACGCGCATCGAAGAACAACTGCACGCGGGCGGCAATTCCGACTTCCTCTACGAAGGCCTCAAGGCCTACCTGATGCTGGCTGACAGCGAGCATTACGATCCAGATTTCATCAAGGCCTGGATTGCCCTGGACTGGGACCGCAACCTGCCGCGTGATCTGCCGGCCGAGCAGCGCCAGGCGTTGAGCGGGCATTTGCAGGCACTGTTCGATCGTCATCCGCCGAGTGCGCGTCTTGATCCACGCTTGATCGACGACCTGCGTCGGCAACTGCAACAGCTGCCGGTGGCGCAGCGCGTCTACGACCGGGTCAAGCGCCAGAAACTGCCGGAAGGCATCGCGGATTTCCGCCTCAACGAAGCCGCCGGCCGCGATGCCGCGCTGGTGTTCAGCCGCAAGAGCGGCAAGCCGCTGGGCGAGCCGTTGAGTGGCTTCTTCACGGCCAAGGGGTATCGCCAGGCGTTCCTGCTGAGCAGCCTGAACCAGACCGGCACCCTCGCCGAAGAGCAATGGGTGTTGGGCCATGAACAGGCCGACCAGCAAAACGTGGTGAGCCTGGCCGCCGACGTGCGCCGCCTGTACTTCCAGGACTACCAGCGTCAGTGGGATGCACTGCTCGCCGACATCGACTTTGTGCCAATCACCAGCGTGGCCCAGGCCGCCGATGTACTGCGGGTGATTTCCGGCCCGACCTCGCCGCTGAAAAAACTGCTGGTGGCGGTGGCCAAGGAAACCGATCTGCAGGCCGAGGAGCGTCAACTGGCGGCCAAAGGCGTGCCGGTGGAAGGTGGCGTCGACAAGCTCAAGGAGCGCCTGGGCAGCTTGCTCGGCCAGGAACAACCGAGCGCTAACGCCGCGCAAGCCTCGGATGATCCGGTGACGGCGCACTTTGCCGAACTCAACAGCATCGTCAGCAAGAACGAAGGTGAACCGGCGACCATCGACGCTTTGCTCGCGGATATGAACGCGCTGTACGTGCAGGTCAGCGCCATGGTCGGCGCCAGCGGCGATGCGTTGCTCGGCGAGGCGAAGAACCAGGCGGCGGCTGCGGCCACGCGGGTCAGCCTGAATGCCGAACGCCAGCCGCCGTTGGTGCAGGGCATGGTCAAGTCGGTGGTCAACTCCACCACCAACAGCATGATGGGCGGGGTGCGCAACCAACTGAACGCGGCCTGGATGAGCGAAGTGGTCAACGTCTACCGCCAGTCCCTGGCCGGGCGTTATCCCCTGGCGCCGGGGAGTGCGCGGGATGCGACGCTGGATGACTTCGGCATGTTCTTCGGCGTGGGCGGGGTGATGGATAACTACTTCCGCAAATACCTGCAGCCTTACGTGGACACTTCCACCCAGACCTGGCGCTGGCAGCCGGGCGCGGCGCAGAAGCTCGGGATTGCGCCGGGCGTGCTGCAAACCTTCCAGCGCGCCGCGACGATCCGTGATGCGTTCTTCCGCGCAGGCGGTACGCAGCCGATTGTGCGTTTCGAACTCAAACCGGTGTCGATGGACCCGACCATCACCCAGTTCCTGCTCGACCTCGACGGCCAGCAACTGAGCTACGACCACGGCCCGAGCCGCCCGGTGGCCATGCAGTGGCCGAACCCCGGCAGCATCGGCGTGGTGCGCATCTCGATCATGCCCCCTGCCGCCAGTGGCCGCTCCGGCGTGACCCTTGATGGGCCATGGGCCTGGTTCCGTCTGCTGGAGCAATCGGACCTGACCCCGGGCAACTCGCCAGACCGTTTCAACCTGCGCCTGCGTGTGGATGGCGCGAGCATCGCCTACGAATTGCGCGCCAACAGCGCCTTCAACCCGTTCAAGAGCCGCGTACTCAGTGGCTTCAGCCTGCCGGAGCGGCTATGACGACGCTGGGTTTCTACGGCAAATTGGCCAGCCGTGGCGACTTTGTCAGCCGCGCCTTGCCCCAGAGCTTTGTCGGCCCGTGGGACAGCTGGCTGGCGGCCGGTTTGCTCGCCAGTCAGAACAGCCTCGGCGCCGATTGGCTCAACGTGTATCTGGTCAGCCCGCTGTGGCGCTTCGTCCTGGCGCCGGGTGTGTGCGGGCCGGACGCAGCGGCAGGGGTGGTGATGCCGAGCATTGATCGGGTCGGGCGCTATTTCCCGTTGGCGGTGGTTGCGCTGCTGGATCACGACACCAATCCGGCGTCCCTGGTGGGCGGGCCGGACACTTGGTTCGAGCAGGCCGAAGAGCTGCTGCTGAGCACACTGGACAGCGGTGCAAGCTTTGAAAGCTTCAACGCTGGCCTCGACCAACTGGGCGTCCCGACCCTTGAGCTGCGTGCGGTAGACAGCCGCTTCGCCGGCCTGCAACGGGTGTCCGCCACTGAGCCCCATAGCCGCATGACCGCGCTCGCCGAACAGGCCTGCGAAGGTGCGAGCCTGTGGTGGGGCCGAGGTTCGCAACGTATTTCACCCGGTTTATTGCGGTGTCAGGGCCTGCCTGCCGCCGGCGATTTTGCGCAGTTTTTGCTCGGACAAGAAGGTGTGGTGTAGATGGGGGCGACGTACAAATCCGCGAGCAAAAGCCATGTGGGCATGGTGCGCCAAGTCAACGAAGACGCCTGTCTGGATCTGCCGGAAAACCGCCTGTGGGTGGTGGCCGACGGTATGGGCGGGCATGCGGCGGGGGACTATGTCAGCAGCCTGATCGTCGACAGCCTGCGCAGTGTGGCGCCGGGCCGTTCCCTTGAGGAGTATTCGGCGGCGCTGCGCAACGACCTGGTACGCATCAACGCCGCTGTGCGCGAAGAAACCGTCAACCGTGGCGTGACCTTGATGGGCAGCACTGTGGTGTTGCTCGCCGCACGCGGTTTGCGCGGCGTGTGCGTGTGGGCCGGCGACAGCCGCTTGTACCGCCTGCGTGACGGCGTGCTGGAGCGCATTTCCCGCGACCACAGCTACGTGCAAGACCTGCAAGACAGCGGCCTGCTCAGCGAAGCCGACGCCCGCGTGCACCCGCGCGCAAACATTGTCACCCGCGCCATCGGCGTGGAAGCGCAGCTGGAACTGGCGGTGGTCGACCTGCTGATCGCCCCCGGCGACAGCTACCTGCTGTGCAGCGACGGCCTCAACAAGACCGTCGAAGACCACGAAATTCGCGAAGTCCTCAGCCACGACGCGCCGGACGAAATCGTCCGCAGCCTGGTGCACCTGGGTCTCAACCGGGGCGCGCCGGACAACATCACCACCATCGTCGTGAAGGTCTCGGCATGAATATCCTGATCCCCGGCTACGACATCGACGGCGAAATCGGCGAAGGCGCCATGGCCAGCGTGTACCTGGCGACCCAACGTTCGCTGGAGCGCAAGGTGGCGTTGAAGGTGATGGCGGCGGCGCTGGCGGCCGACCCGACCTTCTGCGAGCGATTCCTGCGCGAGGGCAAGACCCTGGCGCGCCTGTCGCATCCGCACACGGTGACCATCCATGACATCGGCAACGTCGGTGAGCTGTATTACATGGCCATGGAATACCTGCCCAACGGCACGCTCAAGGAGCGCATCGCCGCCGGCATGACGCCGGAGCAGGGGGTGACGCTGATCCGCCAGATCGCCTCGGCGCTGGGCTATGCCCACGCCCAGGGCCTGGTGCACCGCGACGTGAAGCCGGCGAACATTCTGTTTCGCGCCGACGGCACGGCGGTATTGTCGGATTTTGGCATCGCCAAATCCCTGGACGACCGCACCCAGTTCACCCAGGCCGGTTTTGCCGTGGGCACACCGAGCTACATGAGCCCGGAACAGGCGCGGGGCCAGGAGATCGATGGCCGCGCCGACCTGTATGCGCTGGGCGTGGTGTTGTATGAAATCCTCGTCGGCAAGCTGCCCTACAGCGGCACCGACGCGCTGTCGACGGCGCTGGCGCACCTGACCGAACCGTTGCCGGAATTGCCGGTGCATCACGGCCGTTATCAGGACGTGCTGCGCAAACTGTTGGCCAAGGACCCGGCTGAGCGTTTCCCGGATGCGGCGGCGCTGTTGCGGGCCTTGGACAACCTGCCGGCGGACTCCCCGGAAGCCACGCTGGTGCGGCCGTTGCCGATCCCGATGAGTTTTGACCTGGGGGGCATCACCCCAGAGTCGATCGAAATCCCCACCGAGAAACCCCAGCCGGTGCGCCAACCCGTGGTGCCACCGACCCAGCACAGCGAGCAGCGCCGTGGGCCGGTGTTGGCGCTGGCGGCAGTGGCAGTGGCGGTTGCACTGGCGATGGGTGGCGCGAGTTACTGGTGGTTGAGCGGCAGCGACGAGCCGGTGGCCAAGCCACCTGCCGCCGAGGTACCGAAAGTCACGCCACCGCCGCCAGCGGTCGCCGAAGTCGATGGTGGCCAGCGCCCGCTGTTGATGGCGGGCAAGAAGACCCTGTTCCAGCGCGTGCTCAGCAAGCCGGGCGCGAAACTCTCAACGGATGCCGGCGGCGCGCCAGGCAAGGCCCTGCCGGCGTTCTCCGTGCTCTACGTCTACCAGCGCAAAGACGTCGATGGCAGCCCGTGGGTACGTGTCGGCGCGGCCACCGATGGGCGCAGCGACGGCTGGTTGCCGGCGGCACAGGTCAGCGACTGGAAACAAAGCCTGGTGCTGAAATTTACCGAGCGCTCGGGCCGGGCACCGGTGATGTTCCTGCGCCAATCCGGCGAAGTGGAAAAACTGCTGGCTGATCCTTCCGCAGCCAAAGGCGTGCTGGCCAAGGCGCAGAAAAACAGCGAAGACAACAGTCAGATCCTGGCGTTGGAGCCCGCAGCCAGTGCAGTGCCGCAGAACCAGTTCTACCTGTTGCCGATCTTCGACTCCAAAGAGAGCTTCGACGAAAACGGCCAGCCGGTGCAGTTGCTGAATGTGGCGTCCATCGATCCCGGCAGCAGCGCGGTGGCAAAACCCGCAACGCCAGTGATCAGCGCCAACGCCGACGCCTTTCGCACCGCCGTGGTGTTGGTGGTCGACACCACGGTGTCGATGCAGCCCTACATCGACCAGATCCGCGACGTGGTGCACGAGCTGCAAACCCGCATCGCCGAGCGTGGCGAGTTGGACAGCGTCAGCTTTGGCATGGTGGGTTTCCGCAGCAGCGTGAAGAAGACGCCGGGCCTGGAATACGTGGCCAAGACCCTGATCAGCCTGGATCAAGGCCGCGACCCGCAGCGCTTCCTCGACTTGGCGCGGCAGGTCAAGGCGTCCACGGTGTCCAGCCATTCCTTCAACGAAGACGCGTTCGCCGGGGTGATGCAGGCGGTGGACGGCATGGACTGGTCCGGCTATGGCGGGCGCATCATCCTGCTGGTCACCGACGCCGGTGCGCTGCGCAAGAACGACCCGTTCGCCGCCACCCAGATGAACGAAGCCGAAGTGCGCCAGGCCGCGCTGGGCAAGCAGATCAAGATCTACGCCCTGCACCTGCGCACCGACGTTGGCAAGAAAACCCACGCCGGTGCCGAGAGCCAGTACCGCATCCTCACCGCCGACGCCAACCCGCAGATCGGCGACCTGTACACGCCGGTGCCCGGTGGCGATGTGCGCAAGCTCGGTGAGCGTGTGGATGAGATCGGCACGGTGTTCGCCAACCTCGTGCACCAGGTGCGCAGCAACACGCCCCAGCCGGTGCCGTTGCTGAGCAGCGCGCCGAGCCTGGCGGACAAATCCGCCGCCGTCGGCTACGCCATGCACATGGATTTCCTCGGGCGCAAAACCGCGAGCCAGGCACCGCAACTGGTCAGCGCCTGGACCGCCGACCGCGACCTGACCAACCCGGCGCTGCCGGCGTTCCAGGTGTGCGTGATGCTGACCAAGTTGCAGCTCAACGACTTGCAGCAGTCGCTGAAACTGATCGTCGATGCGGCGCGCAAGACCCAGACCTCGCCGAAGGATTTCTTCCAGGAAATCGCCAGCGCCTCGGCCTACATGAGCCGCGACCCGCAAGCCCTGCGCAAGGGCGGCAACCTGGCCGACGGCGGCATTCTCGGCGAATACCTGGAGGGCCTGCCGTACCGCAGCAAGTCGCTGAACATGACCCAGGATTTGTGGTTGTCGTTGAGCGTGGCCGAGCAGGAAGATTTTATCGACGAGCTGGATTCGAAAATCCGCCTCTACGAAACCTTCCACAACGACCTGGCCAACTGGGTCCGTTTCGGTGATGCCGAGCCGGGCGACGCGTTGTACCGCGTGCCGTTGTCGACGTTGCCGTGATGCTGAACCTGAGCGCGGTGCACAAGAGCCGGGGCGTCGGCAGCCAGCGCTACAGCCTGGTGATCCCGGCGCTGGCACTGCGTGCCGGCGAGCAAGTGGCGATTGTCGGGCCCAGCGGTTGCGGCAAAAGCACTTTGCTGGACCTGCTGGCGCTGGTATTGGCGCCGGATCAGGTCGGGCAGTTTGAGTTTCATCAGCAGGACATTGCCGGGCTGTGGCGCGCTGATCGGCAATCCGCGTTGGCCGCGCTGCGTAGCCAGCACTTGGGCTATGTGCTGCAAACCGGCGGCCTGCTGGGCTTTCTCGATGTGCGTGGGAATATCGCCTTGTCCCGACAACTGCTGGGCTTGAAGGACGATGGCAGCGTGACGCGCCTGGCCGAGCAATTGGAGATCGGCGACCAGTTGGCCAAGAAGCCGGCGGCGTTGTCGGTAGGCCAGCGCCAGCGCGTCAGCTGTGCCCGCGCCCTGGCCCATGCGCCGCAACTGGTGCTGGCGGACGAACCCACGGCGTCCCTCGACCCCCTGAACGCCGAGCGCGTGATGCAGGCGCTGCTCGCGCAGGCTCGCCAGCACCAGGCGGCCTGTGTGATCGCCACCCATGACGAGCCCCTGGCCCGCGCCAGCGGCTTGCCGGTGCGGCGCATCAGTTGCCGTCGCGACACCGACGGCGGCGTCACCGCGACCCTCGGGGAGGCGTGCTGATGCGCATCGGCTTGGTGGCGTCGCTGGCCTGGCAGGATTACCGCAACGATGCGTGGCTGTCGGCCTGTTCGGTGCTGGCGTTGGTCGCGGTTATCGCGCCGTTGCTGGTGTTATTCGGCCTGAAATTTGGACTGGTTAGCAGTTTGACCGAACGTTTGGAGACCGACCCCGCTACCCGTGAAATTATTCCGCTGGGCGGTGGTCGATTCAGCAGTGCGTTTATCGAGCAACTGGGCGAGCGCAGTGAGGTAGCCTTCGCCATCCCGCGTACGCGGCAGATTGCAGCGACGGTGCAGGTGGGCAGCCTGGCGTTGGAAATGCTGCCGAGCGCCTCGGGTGATCCGCTGCTGGCCGGCTTGCCGGTGCCCCGCGGCCTGGACCAGGTCGTGCTGAGCCACACCGCTGCCGAAAAGCTTGCGGCGCGGCCTGGCGATTGGCTGGAAACCAGCTTTGCGCGGCAGGTGGCCGGGCGTGTCGAAGCCCTGCGCACACGCGTACAGGTGCTGGCGGTGTTGCCGCTGGAGGCCTTTGCCCGTGACGGTTTGTTTGCCGACCTGGGTTTGCTGGAAGCGGCGGAAGACTACCGTGATGGCCGCGCAGTGCCGGCGTTGGGGTGGGCCGGTGAAGCGGTGGGTGTGAGTGAGCAGCGTGTGTACCCGGCATTCCGCCTGTACGCCCGCAACCTCACCGATGTGGAACCGCTGCGCGTGTACTTCGCCGGGCAGAACCTGTTGGTGTCGACCCAGGCGCAGACCATCGCCCAGGTGCAGTCGTTGAGCCGCAACCTGTCTATCGTGTTCTGGGTGATCTGCGGGTTGGCGTTGGCAGGGGCGTTTGCGGCGATCTTCGCCGGGGCCTTGGCCGCCGTGGCGCGCAAGCGCCGGGAGTTGTCGGTGTTGCGCCTGCTGGGGTTTTCCACGGGTGGGCTGCTGGTGTTCGTGGTGGTGCAGGCGCTATACAGCGCGGGTTTTGCCGCCGTACTCAGTGCCGGTCTGTATGGCCTGGCCGAGGCGGGTTTGAATGAATTATTCGTGCAGGTGCCGGGCGAGTACGCCAGCCACCTGCTGGCGCGCCATTACGGCCTGGCCCTGGTTGCAGTCCTCGGCGTCAGCGCCGTGGCGGCGGCTTGTGGTGGTTGGCGAGTGGCGCGTATCCAGGCTTCTGAAGGAATCAGAGATGTATAAGTTACTGGGCGCCTGTGTGGCGCTGACCCTGGCCTCGATGGCCTGGGCCGATGAGGCGAGTGACAAGCTCGACAACCCCAAGCCCTTGGAAGGGGATGTCAGCTTGCCGCTGCCCTGCGAAGGCAACATGGTGTTCCGCTACGCCTACGTGTTGGCCCAGGGCACCCTGGATGACCGCGAGATCAGCCTCGGCTACCCCTTTGCCGAAGGCGAGGCGGGTTACCAGCAATCGTTTATTTCCGGTTACCGCCGCGACTTCATCAACGGCCAGTTCACCCTCAAGGACTTGCCCAAAGACTGGAACAAAGTCATCGCGCCCTTGATGCCGAAGACCGACGCCAAGACCCCGCTCAAGCCCATGCTGTACTTCATCGGCAAGTACGAAGTGACTGCGCGCCAGTACGCCCAGGTCATGTCCCAGGCGCAGTCCCTGGCCAGTGGCGAGCCTGCGCCGGCGTGCGATGCGCCGACCGGGATGGCCGGGCGTTTGCCCAAGGTGAAATTGTCGCGCTTTGAGGCCGAACGCTTTTCGGCGGTGTACAGCGCGTGGCTGATGAAGTACCACCGCGACCTGCTGCCGGTGAGCGGGCGTGGTTCGTCGGCAGAGGATGGCGGCGTCGGTTTTGTGCGGCTGCCTACCGAAGTCGAGTGGGAGTTCGCTGCACGCGGTGGCCAGGCGGTGAGCCGTCAGGACCTGGAAGGGCGCCTGTTCCCGCGCCGCGCCGAAGGCAGCGACAGCGACGGCCCGCTGGGCGACTACGCAGTGTTCAACCAGGTCGCTGGCGGCACCGGCCAGGCTGCACGCCTGATGCCCATCGGCACCAAGCTGCCCAATCCCATTGGGATGTTCGACGTGATCGGCAACGCCGCCGAGATGGTCCAGGAATCCTTCCAACTGGTGCACGCCGGACGTCGCCAGGGCACCTACGGTGGCTTTGTGGTCAAGGGCGGCAACTACCTGGAAGGTGAGGGCACGCTGTTCACCGGCATGCGCCGTGAATACCCGCTGTTTGGCGCCGATGGCACCGAGCAGAGCAACGAGACCACCGGTTTCCGCGTGGCGATCGGCGCGCTGTCGGCACCGCGTTCGCGCTACAAGGAGCTGTTCGCCCAGTGGCAGAAAGAGGGCCGCCTGGCCTCGCTGACCGACGCCATCGACGACGCCCAGGACCCGACCAAGCGCCTGGACAGCATCATCGCCGCCAGCGTCGACCCCAAGCTGCAAGCCGAGCTGGGGCTGGTCAACGAGGAGCTCAAGCGCAACGTCTCGCTGATCGCCCAGCAACGCGAGGAAGCGGCGGGCAACCTGATTCAATCGGCCGCGCTGGTGGCCGAGACCATCGCCAACTACAACATCCGCCTGGCGAACCTGCAGAAAAGTCGCCAGCAGGCGCTCGACAAAAAGGACGAGGCCAGCGCGCAACTGTTCGACATGGCCATCGCCAATGGCCGCAGTGCCCTCGACGGCGCAGTGGCGATCTATATCGACAACCTGGCCACCGGCACGCGTTATACCGATGCGGTGATCCAGGCGCAGTTTCAACGGATCAAGGAAGAGTTGGATCGCAAGCCGGTGCTCGGCAAGAGCCTGGTGACGCGCGCGACACTGTTCGTTCGCCATGTCGGCAACTACCGCAAGCAACAGCGGGCCGACCCGGCAACGATCTTGAAGGAATTGCTCGCAGCGAGCGGTCAGCGATGAGCGCTGGCTGTAGAGCGAGCTTGGAAGGGACTCAGGCGGCCGTGGCCGTGCTGGGCAAGTCAAACTTAAAAGAGAACACACCTATGCTTTTTTCCCGTAAGGCGGTTTCCAAGCGTCACTTGCTGCTGATCGCAGCCGGCTTCAGCACCGTGCTGACCGGTTGCGCCACGTCGCCGGCCTCCAAGGTCGCGTCGAGCACCAAGGTCGAGTACTACCCCAACTGCTACGAGCCGGTGCAGCACTTGCGCGCCACCGACTCGAACATGACCAAGTCGGTTGTCACCGGCGCGGCCATCGGTGCTGCCGGCGGTGCCCTGCTCGGCGTCCTGACCGGCGACAAGGAAAAACGTGGCCGTAACGCCGCCATCGGTGCTGCGGGCGGTGCCCTGGCGGGCGGCGCAGCGGGTTACTACACCGAGCGCCAGAAGCAGATCGCCGATGACAACCAGCGTATTGCCTCGTATGCGGCTGATGTGAACAAAAGCGCCTCCGACATCGACCGCAGCACCGCGTACGCCAAGGCGTCCCAGCAGTGCTACCAGAGCGCGTTCACCAAGCTGGTGGCTGATCGCAAAGCCAAGACCGTCAACGACACCGAAGGCCGCAAGCGCCTGGCGGAAATCGTCGCGGGCCTGAAGGAATCCAATGACCTGATCGTTGCGGTCAACGGTAAAGCGGCCGAAGACCTGAACAACTACACCCAGGCCTACGAGAAAGACCTGCAACAGGTTGGCGTACAGCGTACCGACGTGGTCACCGTGGCCAAGGCCGATACAACGACACCTGTGGTAGCCGCGGGCAAGAAGAAAGGCACAGGCTCCAAGCCGCCGAAAAAGCCGCCGCTTCCAACCGTACCAACAGAAGCGGTGAGCACCGAGAAGACCTTCCAGACCGCCCAGACCAAGCAGGATGAAAGCAAGAGGGTCGCCAGCGCCGGTAAAGCTCAGCTCGAAGGCAGCTGCCGCGATCCGAACCTGGCCGACTGGGCGCCGGTTCCTTGCCCAAACGTTTAAGTAACATGCTGCTATAAGCGTCAAACGCCAGCCGATCTTCCGCTAATGCGCCAGATCGGTGGCGTTCTTTTTGCAAATCGCTACACTGCTGCGGCCACTCAATAATTACCCGAGGCCGTGTGCATGAAATTCCGTCTTCTCCTGTGGGTGCTGGGCCTGATGATGGGCAAAGCCAGCCGCACCAACCCTGCCTTCCAGCAACAACTGGGTGATAAAGACCTGGCCTTCCAGTTGCAGACCCTCGACGGCAAAGTCGCCCGTCACTTCATCGTCAAAGACCAACGCATCACCAGCCGTTCGGGTGTCCATCCGACGCCGGCGTTTGCCATCGCGTTCAAGGACGCTGCCTACGGCTTCGCCACGATGCAGGCGAAGAACAAGCAATTGGCGTTCATGACGGGGATTCAGGACAAGTCGATCCAGATCAAGGGCAACCCGGCGCTGGTGATCTGGTTCCAGGGGTTGACCAAGTATTTGAAGCCGAAGAAAAAGAAGTAGGGTTTTCAGGTAGACCGAGGTGGATTCTTCGCGAGCAAGCCCGCTCCCACATTCGACCGCATTCTCATGTTGGAACTCGGTCAACTGTGGGAGCGGGCTTGCTCGCGAAAGCGGTCTGACAGGCTACAGAGTCAGGGCTGGCTGAACTGTGAGGCCAGTTCGCGCAACAGCACCTCGGCATCCAACACCTTGCCCACCACTTCCTCCGCCTTGTCCCGGGTCAGTCCCAGGCGCTCAAGCAGTTCGTCGGGAATGGCCTCGTCCGGCCCGGAACCGATGCCTCGGCTGCGCAGCAAGCGCACGGCCAGGCACACCAGGTTCGGATACTCGGCGTACTGACCGTCATAGGTCGGGTCGTGCTGGAAGCGCAGGGCGGTGGACAGTTCGTCCGGCATGTCCCAGTAGCGCATCAGCCAGGCGCCGATCTGCTCGCGGCTGATACCCAGCAGGTGCTGTTCCACGTAGCTGTGGCATAGGTGCGGGTTGACCTCCAGGTGCCGGCAGATCAACGAGAAGTGCGGCGGGAACACGTGGGCCAGCAGCAGGTAACCGAAGTTGTGCAGCAAGCCGGCCAGGTAGGTCAGGCCGGCTTCCGGGCGCTGGGCGCGTGGCATGGCGCGGGTCAGTCCTTCGATCACGGCGGCGGTGTAGATCGACTGGTGCCAGTACGGCGTGGCCTGGTGCGGGTGGTCCTTGGGCAGGCTCAGGGTCTTGCCCAGGGCCAGGCCCAGTGCCAGATTGATCACCAGGTCGAAGCCCAGCACGCGCACGATGGCGTCTTCCACCGAGCGGATCTTGCCCGGCGAAGCGTAGTACGGCGACGCGGCCCAGCTCACCACCTGGGCGGCCAGGGCCGGGTCGGTTTCCACTACGCCCGTGATGTCATCGATGGTGGCGTTGGGGTCGACGCGCAGCTTGATGATCTTTTGCGCGGTGTCGGCCAGCGGCGGGATCTCAAGGGTCGCTTCCAGGCGCTGCTGGATACGGCGGGCGGTGAACGCCTGCATCGCCTGGGTGATTTCCTCACGGTCATCATTGGGGCGGTCGAGGTTCGGCCGGATGTTGCTCAGGGGCTCGCCGAACTGCGCGGCGCTGGCCTTGGTGAGCATGCTCTTGAAGTGTTCGCTGGCGATCTCCAGCAGCAACCCGGCTTCACCCGAATGCACCAGCAGGTTCGGCTCGTTGAGCAGGCTGCCTTCGTACAGGCACGGCGAGCTGGTCAGTGCCGGCAGGCCGGGCAACAGGCTTAGGTCGTGCTTGCCGAGCATGCGCGCGACGCGATCCGGCGCCACGGCCGTGAGGCGGCGGCCGGTGAGTTCGGCGAGGCGGTTGAGGTCGAGCAGTTGGTTCTGCGGGAACAGCACCATCAGAGCGCCCACGGCATCTTCCAACAACACCGCCTGGACCTTGCGCGCAGGGTTCAAGCCAAGGTGTTCGGTGACTTCCGTGTAGGGGATGGCGAGTTTGGCGAGCAGCGCCTGAATGACCGGCGGAGTGGTCAGTGGGGCTGTGGCGTGGGCAACTTCTGACATGGCCTGATCCAATTTCTTACAGTCGTTGGAGTATAACCAGCTTGATACACATGGGGGTCGTATAAGTGCGCGCAGCGTCACACTTGGCCGTATTGCTGCCCATGTCGGAGCCAGCGGTCCAGCAACGGACTGACATGTTCCGGCCAACGCTCCAGCAAGGCTTGCGCCGCATCACGCACGGCGGGTAGCAGGTCGGCGTCGCGCATCAGGTCGGCGACCTTGAATTGCAGCAGGCCGGTCTGGCGCGTGCCGAGCATTTCCCCGGGGCCACGCAGTTCGAGGTCTTTTTCGGCGATGACAAAACCGTCGTTGGTCTCGCGCATGATGCCCAGGCGCTGGCGGCCGATCTGTGACAGCGGTGGGTGGTACAGCAATACGCAATGGCTGGCGGCGCTGCCCCGGCCGACGCGGCCGCGCAGTTGGTGCAGTTGGGCCAGGCCCAGGCGCTCGGGGTTTTCGATGATCATCAGGCTGGCGTTGGGCACGTCCACCCCGACTTCGATCACCGTGGTGGCGACCAGCAGTTGCAGGTTGCCGGCCTTGAACTCGGCCATCACCGCGGCTTTTTCCGCAGGTTTCATGCGGCCATGGATCAGCCCGACCTTGAGCTCGCCGAGGGCGCTGGTGAGGTCTTCATAGGTGGTTTCGGCGGCCTGGCAGGTCAGCTCTTCGGACTCTTCGATCAGTGTGCAAACCCAGTACGCCTGGCGGCCTTCGGCGCAGGCGCCGCGCACGCGCTCGATCACTTCGACGCGGCGGGTGTCGGTGACCAGCACGGTGTTGACCGGGGTACGGCCGGGGGGCAGTTCGTCGAGGATCGAGGTGTCGAGGTCGGCGTAGGCGCTCATCGCCAGGGTGCGTGGGATCGGCGTGGCGGTCATGATCAGCTGGTGCGGATTCATGCGCCCGCCCACGCCTTTCTGGCGCAGGGCCAGGCGTTGTTGCACGCCGAAGCGGTGCTGTTCGTCGATGATCACCAGGGCGAGGTTCTTGAACTGCACTTCGTCCTGGAACAGCGCGTGAGTGCCGACCACCATCGGTGCGCCGCCGGCGATCTGCTCCAGCGCCGCGGCGCGGTTCTTGCCCTTGAGCTTGCCGGCCAGCCATGCCACTTCCAGGCCCAGGGGTTCAAGCCAGCGCTTGAACGTGATGAAGTGCTGCTCGGCGAGGATCTCGGTAGGGGCCATCAACGCGACCTGGTAGCCGGCTTCCAGCGCCTGCAAGGCCGCGAGGGCGGCGACCACGGTCTTGCCCGCGCCGACGTCGCCCTGGATCAGGCGCAGCATCGGTTCTTGCTGGCTGAGGTCGTAGGCGATTTCATTGCCGACGCGCTGCTGGGCCCCGGTCGGGGTGAAGCCGAGGTTGGCCAGGTATTGTGCAGGCAACCTGGTGGCCTTGGGCATCGCCGGTGCGCGCAGTGAGCGCATGCTTTCGCGCAGGCGTTGCTGGGACAGCTGGTGTGTCAGCAGTTCTTCGAAGGCCAGGCGGTGCTGGGCCCAGTGGTGACCAAGGGCCAGCTCATCGACATCGGCGTCGGCGGGCGGGTGATGCAGATAGCGGATCGCATCGTCCAGCGGCGCCAGTTGATAGTCGCGGGCCAGCTCCAGCGGCAGCCAGTCGGGCAGGCTTTTCGGGCCGAGCAGGGTCAGGGTCTGCGTGCACAACTGGCGCAGGCGCTGTTGGGTCAGGCCTTCGGTGAGCGGGTAGATCGGGGTGAGGGTGGTGTCCACCGGAGGCGGCTCGTCGCCGGTGATGGCCCGGTACTCCGGGTGGTAGATCTCCAGGCCGGATGCACCGGGCCGCGCTTCGCCGTAGCAGCGCACGCGGGTGCCGCGCTTGAGACCTTCCTTCTGCGCATTGCTGAAATGATAGAAGCGCAGGCTCAGGCCGCCGGTGCCATCCTGCAAGCGCACCACCAGGCTGCGTCGCTTGCCCATCACCACGTCGGCGCCGCTGACGGTGCCTTCGACCACCGCGTCCTGCCCTGGGCGCAAATGGCCGATGGGCACCACGCGGGTGCGGTCCTGGTAGCGCAGGGGCAGGTGGAAGAGCACGTCCTGGAGATTCTCCAGGCCGACCTTGGCCAGTTTTTCGGCCATGGCTTCACCGACACCCTTGAGTGCCGTCACCGATACCTGCGACAGCTCAGTCATACGGTTACTTAGCTCGCAACAGGCGGCTTGGCCACCGAACACAGGCGGATCGAGTCGGCGAGGATCTCAATGGCCTTTGGCCGTGGGAAGCTGGCGCGCCAGGCAATCGCTACGGTGCGAAATGGCACCGGCGGTGTCAGTGGGCGCACTTCGATCACGCCGGGGGCATAGTGATGGCTGTCGACTGCCGACAGCGGCAGGATCGAGATGCCCAGGCCGGAGGCGACCATGTGGCGGATGGTTTCCAGGGAGCTGGATTCCACGGTGGTGTGTTTGGCGCCGTCGTTGCCCTTGGTCAGGGTCGGGCAGGCTTCCAATACTTGATCGCGGAAACAGTGGCCTTCACCAAGCAGCAGCAGGCTCTTGTCGTTGAGCAGGGCGGCGTCGATGGTGTCTTTTTTGGTCCACGGGTGGTCGGCGGGCATCAACACCTGGAATGGCTCGTCGTAGAGCGGCAGGGTCAGCACGTCGGCCTCGTTGAATGGCAGGGCGATGATGATCGCGTCCAGCTCGCCGTTGCGCAGTTTGTCGCGCAGCACGTGGGTGAAATTTTCTTCGATATACAGCGGCATCTGCGGCGCGACGCGGTGCAGTTGCGGGATCAGGTGCGGGAACAGATACGGGCCGACGGTGTAGATGGCGCCGACTTTGAGCGGGGCGGTCAGCTGGTTTTTACCGGCTTGGGCCAGCTCGCGGATGCTTTGCGCCTGCTCCAGGACTTTTTGCGCCTGGGCCACGATGCCTTCGCCCACGGGTGTGAGGCGCACGGCGCTTTTGCTGCGCTCGAAAATCAGCACACCGAGTTCGTCTTCAAGCTTTTTCACGCCCACCGACAGCGTCGGCTGGCTGACATGGCAACGCTCGGCCGCATGGCCAAAGTGCTGCTCTTGGGCGAGGGTCACGATGTAGCGTAATTCTGTAAGAGTCATAGCGGGCGTCCATGAGGTTGCGGGCCAAGCATACCGGCTGCAATCGATAGACACACGTTATCAGAAGTTTGCTGGGGATTGAGCGGGGAATGCCGGGGATTTTGTGGGAAAGAGACTTTATGCAGCGATGAAATCAAATGTGGGAGCGGGCTTGCTCGCGAAAACGGTGTGTCAGTGATGAATGTATCAACTGACACTCCGCTTTCGCGAGCAAGCCCGCTCCCACATATAGGCCGCGCTTGCGCGCGGTATTTAGCGGCGCTTCTCGATGTTGTACACGAACGGTGCAACGATCTCGATGGTGCCACCTTTGAGCATGTCGCTTGGCGGCTTGGGCAGCGGTTGGGCACGACGGATCATGTCCAGGGTCGCACGGTCCAGGTCGGCGTTGCCGGAGCGGCCCACCAACTCATAGGACAGCACGTTGCCGTCTGCATCCACCACGAACTTCAGGCGGTTCAGGCCTTCCTTGCCACGGGCCTGGGCGCCGGGCGGGTACTTCTTGTATTTCTGCAGGTGCGCCAGCAGGGTGCCTTCCCAGGATGCCTTGGCGGCAATCTGTTGTGGCGATGGGCCGGGCACGGGCTGGGCCGATTTTTCAGCCGGTGCCTGGGTCGGTGGAGCGTCGCTCGGCGGCTCTTCGGAAGGCTTCTCCTTGACCGGCTCGACCTTTTTCTCCACCGGCTTGGGCGGCTGCGGTTTCGGTTTGGGCTTGGCCGGCTTGGGCACCTGGATTGTCGGCTTGGGTGCCTCGGCCAGTTTCGGCAATGGCAGCTCTTCCACCGGCGCTGGTGGTTGCGGCGGCGTGATCACCTTCGGCGGAGCCGGCGGTGGCGGCGCGGGCATCGGCGCCAGGTCGATGACCATGGCAGCCGGCGGCAACTGGACCGTATGCGGCGCGGACCATTGAAGCGCGATGATGATCGCGACGGCATGCACGCCCAGCACGACAGCGAGGCTTGTGCCATACCGCGTCAGTTTGTGGCGCGTCGTGATCATTTCTTGGCTGCCGTCTCAAGTCCGACCAGGCCTACCTTGAGGTAGCCGGCTGCCCGCAGGGCATCCATCACGCTCATCAGGTCGCCGTAGTCCACGCCCTTGTCGGCCTGGAAGAAGATCGTCGTGTCTTTCTTGCCCTGGGTCTTGGCGTCGAGCACCTGGCCGAGGGTTTCGGATTTGACTTCTTCTTCGCCCAGGAACAGACGCTGGTCCGCCTTGACGCTGAGGAACACCGGTTTCTCTGGCCGTGGCGCCGGTTTGGCGCTGGAGGCGGGCAGGTCGACCTTGATGTCCACAGTTGCCAACGGTGCCGCCACCATGAAGATGATCAGCAGCACCAGCATCACGTCGATAAACGGCGTGACGTTGATTTCGTGGTTCTCGACGAGTTCGTCGTCGCCTTGATTCAAATGCAGGCCCATGGCCGATTACCCCACTTTCACCATGTGCGGTTGCGAGCTGCGCTCGGTAGGCAGGTGATCGAGGTCGCGGCTGACCAGCAGCAGGACTTCTGCCGACGCGTCGGATACCTGGGCCTTGTAGCCGGCAATCGAACGGGCGAAGACGTTGTAGATCACTACCGCAGGAATCGCTGCAACCAGGCCCAGGGCGGTGGCCAGCAGGGCTTCGGCGATGCCCGGGGCGACGACGGCGAGGTTGGTGGTCTGGGTTTTGGCGATGCCGATGAAGCTGTTCATGATGCCCCACACGGTGCCGAACAGGCCGACGAACGGTGCGGTGGAACCGATGGTTGCCAGCACGCCGGTGCCGCTGCTCATGTTACGGCCGCAGGCCGCAACCAGGCGCTCGAGGCGGAAAGCCACACGTTCCTTGATGCCTTCTTTTTCGCGGGTGTTGGCCGACAGGCGCATTTCTTCCAGCGCGTCGTGCACCAGAGTGTTGGCCAGGGTGCCCTTCTTGGTCGCGCTTTCGCTGGCTTCCTTGAGGGTGGTGGCTTTTTTCAGGTGGACGATTTCAGCGCGCAGACGACGCTTGGCGCCCAGCAGCTCGAAGCCTTTGGCGATCCAGATGGTCCAGGTGATGATCGAGGCGATGGCCAGGCCGATCATCACGGCTTTCACCACTACGTCAGCGTTCTGGTACATGCCCCATGGGGACAGGTCGTGGGCCATGCCCAGGGTGTTGTCTTCTTCCAGGACCACGCCGGTTTCGTCGGCGGGTGCAGGTGCAGGTGCTGCAGCCAGGGCTGGATCGGTGGCGGCCGGCGCGGCGGCAGGCGTCGCAGTGCTGTGCTCGGCAGCAGCTGGAGCGGCCGGCGCGGTGGCATCGGCGAATGCTACGGTCGGTGCCAGCAGGACGCTGAGCATCAGCGCGGCAATCGCGCGCCAGGCGCGGGACGTGGTTGGCGAAGCGGGGTTTGTATTACGTGTCATGCTGGCCGGACCTGAGAAGAAAAAGTGGGTGATCGTCCTTCCAGACCCGGGGGGGCCGAGGACAAATGGGCGGTTATTATTGCAAGTAATTCTTGTTAACAGAAGTAATACAGTAACTTTATTTGTGCTTTTTCTGGCCGCCGGTCTGCTGCGAGGGCTAATCTAGACCTTTCAGTACGGAGTTTTGTGATGTCTGCGCCTTCTGTTGTGATTGCCGGTTGCGGCGATGTGGGTAGTCGGCTGGCTAGCCAATTGCTGGCCTCGGGATGGGAGGTTCATGGCCTGCGTCGCGATATTTCGCGCCTGCCCGAGGGCGTCATTGGCATCGCCGGCGACCTGTTCAGCAAGGACTGTCCGGACACCTGGCCGATTGGCGGGGTGGATTACCTGGTGTATTGCGCAGCCGCGACCGACCACGACGAGGCCGGGTATCGCGCGGCTTACGTGCAGGGCTTGAAGCATGTGCTGGAGTGGCTGGACGACTACGGCCAGGCGCCGAAGCACCTGCTGTTTGTATCCAGCAGCAGTGTGTATGGGCAGCAGAACGGTGAGTGGGTCGACGAAACATCCGATACCCAGGCCAAGGGCTATTCCGGTCAGGTGATGCTGGAAGCCGAGCAAGTCGCGCTCAATAGCGGCATCCCGGCGAGCGTCGTGCGGCTGACCGGTATCTATGGTCCTGGGCGTGAATGGTTGCTGACCCAGGTGCGCCAAGGCTATCGCGTGGCAATCGACCCGCCTTTATATGGCAACCGTATTCATGCGGACGACGCCGCAGGCTTGCTAGCGTTTTTGCTGCGGCATGTGGAACAGGGCGGGCAGTTGGACAAGGTGTACATCGGCGTCGATGACGCGCCGGCGCCGTTGGCCGAGGTGGTGGATTGGTTGCGCGGGTATCTGGGCGTGACGGAATGGGCGGATGATGCGAGTGTGCGCCGTGCCGGGAGCAAGCAGTGCAGCAATGCGCGGGTGAGGGCTCTGGGTTGGAAGCCAACTTATCCGAGCTATCGCGAAGGTTATGCGGCCATCCTCAAGGGCTGAAATGCGGTCAAAAATGTGGGAGCGGGCTTGCTCGCGAATGCGGTGTTTCAGAAGCACATTCAGTGACTGACACTCCGCATTCGCGAGCAAGCCCGCTCCCACATTTATATCAGCGTGAGGCTGGCTATTGTTTTTCAAGCAACCATTGGCGCGGGCCTGGGGTGAACTGAGGCACTTCATCCGCCTGTGCAGTGTTGACGGCCTGGAAAATTTCCAGCTGCCCGCCTTTGCGCACAAAGATCCAGGGATTGCCCTGGCCATTCAATTGCAGCCAAATGCTGTCGTAACCGCCGCTCATCGACGCACAATCACCCGCCAGGCACAGCGAGTACTGGTCCGCATTCGGCAGGCCGACCACCTTGCCGTTGGCCTGGAACTGCACGATGGCGCCATTGCCGAAGCCGTCGGTAATCTTCCAGTCGCCGCCCAGGTAAGCGGCATATAGCGCCCGTTCGAAGTTGGCGCCCAGTGGGGCACCGTCCGGGGCGGGGTCTTTGGCGCGGGCGAACAGTTGCTCGGGCTCATTGTCGTTGGCCGCTTGCAGCAGTTGCTTGCCTTTGCGCTTGAGTTCGGTGGCGGAGCTGCCGTAGAAATCCACGCGCCATATGCCGGATTGTTCACCCAGCAACTTGCCTTCGGCTACTTCAAAACCGTTGTAGTAGCGTGCCTGGCCAGCCTTGGTGTTGACCTCCCATTCGAGGTTCGGGCCAAAGCTTTGCAGGGCTTCACGCAAAGGGCCGCCCTTGGCCGCTGCATCGATGGCGACCTGGTTGATCCAGGTGCCGCTCACATCGAGGTCGGCGGGGTTGCTGGCGCAGCCGCCGAGCAGCAGGGTGAGCAATGAAGAGGCTACAAGCGCTTTGCGCATTACGAAATCCTTCTGAAACAAAGTCGGCGCAGCCCGTGAGGCTGCGCCGGGTGTTTTACTCGATGACCAGAATCGCGTCCATCTCAACCTGCGCACCCTTTGGCAGGGCGGCTACGCCGATGGCGGCGCGGGCTGGGTAGGGTTGTTCGAAGTATTTGCCCATGATCTCGTTGACCTTGGCGAAGTGGCTCAGGTCGGTGAGGAAGATGTTCAGCTTGACGATGTCCTTGAACGAACCGCCGGCCGCTTCAGCCACGGACTTGAGGTTTTCGAAGACCTGCACGGTCTGTGCTTCGAAGCCTTCCACCAGTTCCATGGTCTTTGGGTCCAGCGGGATCTGGCCGGACATGTAGACGGTGTTGCCCGCCTTGATGGCCTGGGAGTAAGTGCCGATGGCGGCTGGGGCCTTGTCGCTGGTGATAACAGTCTTGGTCATGAGTGACTCCTTGTAAGAGACAGGTTATGCACGCATGCGGGTGATGCGGATCACTCCGGTCAGGGCGCGCAGTTTCTTGATCACGCGGGCCAGGTGCACACGGTCGTGCACGCTGACTACCAGCTGGACCACGCTGATGCGACCATCGCGTTCGTCCATGCTGATTTTCTCGATATTGCCATCGGCCGCATTGACGCTGCTGGCCAGCAAGGCGATCAGGCCGCGCTGGTGTTCCAGTTCGACGCGCAGCTCGACGTTGAATTCGCCGGTAACATCCTTGGCCCACGACAGCTGGATGCATTTTTCCGGGTTGTGGCGGATCTCGGTGATGTTGCGGCAGTTGTCCAGGTGCACCACCATGCCTTTGCCTGCCGACAGGTGCCCGACAATCGGGTCGCCCGGGATCGGCGTGCAGCACTTGGCGTAGCTGAGCACCAGGCCTTCGGTGCCGCGAATCGCCAGCGGGCCTTCGGGGCTTGGCAGTTGTTCGCCTTCGCCAAGCAGGCGACGGGCGACCACGTAGGCCATGCGGTTGCCCAGGCCGATGTCTTCCAGCAAGTCTTCGATGGTTTCCTGGCGGTACTCGTGGAGCATCGCCTGCACGCGTTCGGCCGGGATCTTGTCGAGGGCGCTGTCGAAACCGTTGAGCACCTTGTTCAGCAGGCGCTCGCCGAGGCTGATGGACTCGGAGCGACGTTGCAGCTTGAGGGCGTGTCGGATGTGGGTGCGCGCCTTGCCGGTGACCACGAAGTTGAGCCAGGCCGGGTTCGGGCGGGCGCCCGGTGCGCTGACGATCTCGACCGTGGAGCCGCTTTGCAGTGGCTCGGACAGCGGTGCGAGACGACGATTGATCCGACAGGCAATGCAGCTGTTGCCCACGTCGGTGTGCACGGCGTAGGCAAAGTCGACCGCCGTGGAGCCCTTGGGCAGCTCCATGATCCGGCCTTTGGGCGTGAACACGTAGACCTCGTCCGGGAACAGGTCGATCTTCACGCTTTCGATGAACTCGAGGGAGTTGCCGGCACGTTGCTGCATTTCCAGCACGCCTTTGACCCACTGGCGCGCGCGGGCATGGGTGCCCTTCGGCTGCTCGTCGCCGCTGGACTTGTACAGCCAGTGGGCGGCAATGCCGTTGTTGGCCATCTCTTCCATTTCGCGGGTGCGGATCTGGATCTCGATCGGCACGCCATGCATACCGAACAGCGTGGTATGCAGCGACTGATAGCCGTTGGCCTTGGGAATCGCGATGTAGTCCTTGAAGCGGCCCGGCAGGGGCTTGTACAAATTATGTACAGCGCCCAGCACGCGGTAGCAGGTGTCGACCTTGTCGACGATGATCCGGAACGCATACACGTCCATGATCTCGTTGAAGGCCCGGCGCTTGCCGCGCATCTTCTTGTAGATGCCGTAGATGTGTTTCTGCCGGCCGCTGACTTCGCCCTCGATCTCGTCGATCGCCAGGCAATGGCTCAGGGACTCTTCGATCTTGTTGACGATTTCCTTGCGGTTGCCCCGGGCGCGCTTGACCGCCTGGTAGATGCGCGCCGAACGCATCGGGTGCATGGCCTTGAAGCCGAGGTCTTCGAATTCGATACGAATGGCGTGCATGCCCAGCCGGTTGGCGATGGGCGCGTAGATTTCCAGGGTTTCCTTGGCGATGCGCCGGCGTTTTTCGCCGGACAGCACTTCCAGCGTGCGCATGTTGTGCAGCCGGTCGGCCAGCTTGACCAGGATCACCCGGATGTCGCGGGCCATGGCCATGGCCATCTTCTGGAAGTTTTCCGCCTGGGCTTCGGCCTTGGTCTCGAAGTTCATCTGGGTCAGTTTGCTGACCCCGTCGACCAGTTCGGCCACGGTTTCGCCAAATTGTGCGCTGAGCGCTTCCTTGGCGATGCCGGTGTCTTCGATCACGTCATGCAGCATCGCGGCCATCAGGCTCTGATGGTCCATGTGCATGTCGGCAAGAATGTTTGCCACCGCAAGAGGATGGGTGACATACGCCTCGCCACTGCGGCGGCGTTGGCCGTCATGGGCTTGTTCGGCGTAGAAATACGCTCGGCGGACCAGGTTGACCTGGTCTGGGCCGAGGTAGGCCGATAAGCGATCGGCGAGGGCGTCTATGCTCGGCAAAGTGTTAACTCCTGCCGATGGCTGTGACCCCGCGCCGTGCTACGTCGACCAGGCATAGGCTTAGACGGCCTCGTTGGACTCGTCCTCGAACGCTGCAAACAGCGGTTCGTCTTCAACGATTTCAGCGTTGGCGATGAACTCGTAGCTCATCAGGCCTTCAGCGATTTCACGCAGGGCTACAACGGTAGGCTTGTCGTTTTCCCACTGGACCAGTGGCTCTTTGCCGCCAGTGGCCAGTTGACGGGCACGCTTGGTAGAGAGCATGACCAGCTCAAAGCGGTTATCCACGTGTTCTAGGCAGTCTTCAACGGTTACGCGGGCCATGGTATTCCTCGGAGCGAATGCAAGATGCGCGCTGCCCGGTTGGGCGAGCGGACTGAGCAGTTTAAAAAATCACCAGCGTTTAGGGAAGCGCTGATTTTTCGCGAGCCTTCGTAAACCGCCGCAAGTGCCAATGTAAAGCCCTTGCAGCGGTTTTGGGAAGAGCCAATCAGCCGAGCAGTTCAGCCAATAATTTGCCGAAACGCTGCTGTTGACGCTTTTGCTGGAGCTGATTGGTGCGGAAAATCGCCTTCAAATCATCCAGCGCGTGGGAAAAGTCGTCGTTGATGATCAGGTAGTCGTAGTCGACGTAGTGGCTCATTTCGCTGACGGCTTCACGCATGCGGCCTTCGATGATCTCGTCGCTGTCCTGGCCGCGGTTGGTCAGGCGCTGGTGCAAGGCGTCGAGGGATGGCGGCAGGATGAAGATCGAGCGCGCCTGGGGCATCAGCTTGCGTACTTGCTCGGCGCCCTGCCAGTCGATTTCCAGGATCAGGTCGTGGCCTTCGTCCAGGGTCTGCTGCAGGTGGCTTTGCGAGGTGCCGTAGAGGTTGCCGAAGACTTCGGCGCGTTCGAGGAAGTCGCCGTGTTCGATCATCTTGACGAATTCGGTGCGCTCGACGAAGTGATAGTGCACGCCGTTCACCTCGCCCGGGCGCATGGCGCGGGTGGTGTGGGAGACCGAGATGCGGATCTGCGCGTCAGCGTCGGTCAAGGCCTTGACCAGGCTGCTCTTGCCCGCGCCCGAAGGAGCGGAAATGATGTAAAGGGTGCCGGTGCTGTGGGTCATGGAAGTTGCCTTACTCAATATTCTGTACTTGTTCGCGCATCTGCTCGATCAACACTTTAAGGTTGACCGCCGCTTGTGTGCTGCGCGGATCGAACGCCTTGGAACCCAGTGTATTGGCTTCCCGGTTGAGTTCCTGCATCAGGAAGTCCAGGCGCCGACCGGCGGCGCCGGCGGACTTGAGCACGCGGCGCACTTCAAGGATGTGGGTGCTCAGGCGGTCGAGCTCTTCGGCGACGTCGCTCTTTTGCGCCAACAGCACCATTTCCTGCTCCAGGCGCGTCGGGTCGAGGTCGGCTTTCATGTCGGTGAAGCGATCGAGGACCTTCTGGCGTTGGGTCGCCAGCATCTGCGGTACCAGCTCGCGCAGGGTGACCACGTCTTCTTCGATCGACGTCAGGCGTTCGTTGATCAAACGGGCCAGTTCGGCGCCTTCACGCTCGCGGCCGGCTTTCAGTTCCTTCAAGCCCTGGTTGAACAGGGCGAGGGCTTCGGCGTTGAGGGCTTGCGGGTCGCTGGCGTCGGCCACCAGCACGCCGGGCCAGGCCAGGACTTCCAGGGGGTTCAGCGCGGCGGGTTGCTTGATCAGGCCGGCGATGGTCTCGGCGGCGGCGACCAGTTGCGCGGCGCGGTCGCGGTCTACCTGCAGCGGCTTGCCGGTGGTTTCCTCGGTAAAACGCAGGGTGCACTCCAGCTTGCCGCGGGAGATGCCCTGACGCAGTGCTTCACGGACGGCGCCTTCGAGGTCGCGGAACGATTCCGGCAGGCGCAGGTGCGGCTCCAGGTAGCGGCTGTTGACCGAGCGCAGTTCCCAGCTCAGGGTGCCTTGGACGCCGGCTTTTTCGACGCGGGCGAAGGCGGTCATGCTGTGCACCATGGAGGTACCTCGCGTTGCAGCCCGTGTACACGGGCTGATGGTTAAGAAGGCGCAGGATTGTAGCGCAGTGGGGCGAGCGCGCCCAAACAATGGGCGACGGCCCGAGCATTCGTAAGCGAATTTTTTAGGCGTGCCCCGAATCGGTTCGCGGCTCTATAATGTCCGGCAGTTTTTCGTCCTCTGTACAGGTATCCCCTATGAAACGTCCAAGTGGTCGCGTTGCCGATCAGCTCCGCTCGATCCGCATCACCCGCAACTACACCAAACACGCCGAGGGTTCTGTACTGGTCGAGTTTGGCGATACCAAGGTGATCTGCACCGTCAGCGTCGAAAACGGCGTGCCACGTTTCCTCAAAGGCCAGGGCCAGGGTTGGTTGACTGCCGAGTACGGCATGCTGCCGCGCGCCACCGGCGAGCGTAACCAGCGTGAAGCCAGTCGTGGCAAGCAAGGCGGGCGCACCCTGGAGATCCAGCGCCTGATCGGCCGTTCCCTGCGCGCGGCGCTGGACATGTCCAAGCTGGGCGATGTGACCCTGTACGTCGACTGCGACGTGATCCAGGCTGACGGCGGCACCCGCACGGCATCCATCACCGGCGCCATGGTGGCCCTGGTTGATGCACTCAAAGTGATCAAGAAGCGTGGCGGCCTGAAAGGTGGCGACCCGCTCAAGCAAATGATCGCCGCCGTATCGGTGGGCATGTACCAGGGCGAGCCTGTACTGGACCTGGACTACCTGGAAGACTCGGCTGCCGAGACCGACCTGAACGTGGTGATGACCAGCACCGGTGGTTTCATCGAAGTGCAGGGCACCGCCGAAGGCGCGCCATTCCAGCCGGCCGAGCTGAACGCCATGCTCGCCCTGGCCCAGAAGGGCATGACCGAGATCTTCGAACTGCAGAACGCCGCACTGGCTGACTGAACCCGTCTCAAGGAGAAGCGCCATGAATGACAACCAAGTGCCGGTACCTACGCCTTCCTACGAAGTGCGCCAGGGCGCGATGTTGTGCCATCTCGCGGCGTTTCTGGGGTTTATATTCCCCTTCGGCAGCGTCGTGGGGCCGCTGATCCTGTGGCAGATGAAGAAGGAATTGGACCCGTTCATTGATGATCAGGGCAAGGAGGCGCTGAATTTCCAGATCACCGTGGCCATCGCCTGGATTGTTTGCATCGTGTTGGCTTTTGCGGTCATCGGGTTTTTCCTGATGACGGCGCTGGCCATCGCCGGTGTGGCGCTGACGATCATCGGCGCGATCAAGGCCAACAAGGGCATCGCCTACCGCTATCCCTTGACCTGGCGCCTGATCAAATAATGAACGCTCACAAAAAAACCGACAGCGATGTCGGTTTTTTTGTGCCTGGAAAAAGACCTTAGATGGTCAGTGTCCAGTCGTAGTCCACGATCAGCGGCGCGTGCTGCGAGAAGCGCGGCTGGCGCGGCAAGCGTGCGCTGCGAACAAACCGGCGCAGGCCAGGGGTCAGCAACTGGTAGTCGAAACGCCAGCCCAGGTTGAGCATCTCGGCCTGTTCGTTGTCTGGCCACCAGCTGTACTGGTCGCCTTCGCGGCTGACTTCGCGCAGGGCATCGACATAACCCATGTTGCCGACAATCTCGTCCATCCAGGCCCGTTCCGGCGCCAGGAAGCCCGGGGATTGCTGGCTGTCACGCCAGTTCTTGATATCCAGCTTCTGTTGCGCCACGTACAGCGAGCCACAATAAATGTACTCGCGACGCTTGCGTCGCTGTTTATCAAGGTAACGGGCGAAATCGTCCATTAGCTTGAACTTCTGGTTCAAGTCTTCATCGCCGTTCTGCCCCGAAGGAAGCAGCAAGGTCGCGATGCTGACCTTGTCGAAATCGGCTTGCAGGTAGCGCCCGTAGCGGTCGGCTGTCTCGAAGCCGAGGCCGCTGATGACCGCCTTGGGTTGCAACCGCGAGTACAAAGCCACGCCACCTTGGGTGGGCACTTCGGCATCGCAGGCATAAAGGAAGTAGCCATCCAGTTGGAAGGCTGGGTCGTCCAGTTCAAAGGCGGAGGCGCGGGTGTCCTGCAGGCAGATGACGTCGGCATTCTGGGCTTGCAGCCAACTGAGCAAACCACGCTCGACTGCAGCCTGAATACCATTAACGTTCACACTGATGATCCGCATAAATGGCCCCAAAAATCGCGTGCGTGTATGATACACGCCGTCTACCTAATTAGCTAAATCCGTGGTATCTGAGGCTTTTTTCATGCAGGCGTATCAACGCGATTTCATTCGTTTTGCCATCGATCGCGGCGTTTTGCGCTTCGGTGAGTTCACTTTGAAGTCCGGGCGCACCAGCCCGTACTTCTTCAATGCAGGCTTGTTCAACTCGGGCTCGGCCCTGGCGCAACTGGGTCGTTTCTACGCAGCGGCCATCGTTGAAAGCGGTATTTCCTTTGATGTGCTGTTTGGCCCAGCCTACAAGGGCATTCCTTTGGCGGCCGCTACGGCCGTGGCGTTGGCGGAGCATCATGGGCAGGATCTGCCTTGGTGCTTCAACCGTAAAGAGGCCAAGGCCCACGGCGAAGGCGGCAGCCTGGTCGGGGCGCCGCTCAAGGGTGACGTGCTGATCATCGACGACGTGATCACCGCTGGCACCGCCATCCGCGAAGTGATGCAGATCATCGCTTCCCAGGACGGCGCCAAGGCCGCTGGCGTGCTGATCGCGCTGAACCGCCAGGAGCGTGGCAACGGTGAATTGTCGGCGATCCAGGAAGTGGAGCGCGATTTCGGCATTCCGGTGGTGAGCATCGTGTCGCTGAACCAGGTGCTGCAGTTCCTGGAAGATGATCCGCAGCTCAAGCAGCATTTGCCGGCTGTTCGTGCGTACCGCGAGCAGTTTGGCGTCTGACGCAGTAAGTCCTGTGGGGTGGGCTTGTGTGGGAGCGAGCTTGCTCGCGAATACGGTGTTTCAGAAACATATCTGCTGACTGACACTCCGCTTTCGCGAGCAAGCCCGCTCCCAAAAGGGGATCTCCATTGGTCTGCAGGTTCAGCGCACATAAAAAAGGCCCCGCTCAATCAGATTGAGCGGGGCCTTTTGTTTGTAGCGTTTAAGGACGCTTGCGGTTACTGATCAGTGTGCCCACACCGGTATCGGTGAAGATTTCCAGGAGGATTGCATTCGGAACCCGGCCGTCGAGGATCAGCGAGCTGCCCACGCCACCTTGCACCGCTTCCAGTGCGCAACGGATCTTCGGCAGCATGCCGCCGTAGATGGTGCCATCGGCGATCAACTCGTCCACTTGTTGCGTGGTCAAGCCGGTCAGCACCTTGCCTTCCTTGTCCATCAGGCCGGCGATGTTGGTCAGCAGCATCAGCTTTTCAGCCTTCAGCGCTTCCGCCACCTTGCCTGCTACCAGGTCGGCGTTGATGTTGTAGGACTCGCCGTTGGCGCCCACGCCGATAGGCGCGATCACCGGGATAAAGTCACCCTTGACCAGCAGGTTCAGCAGGTCGGTGTTGATACCGATCACTTCGCCCACCTGGCCGATGTCGATGATTTCCGGCTGGGTCATTTCCGGCGTCTGACGGGTGACTGTCAGTTTTTTCGCGCGGATCAGTTCCGCGTCCTTGCCGGTCAGGCCAATGGCGCTGCCGCCGTGGCGGTTGATCAGGTTGACGATGTCCTTGTTCACCTGGCCACCGAGGACCATTTCCACCACATCCATGGTCTGTGCGTCAGTCACGCGCATGCCATCGATGAAATGACTCTCGATCGACAAGCGCTTGAGCAGGTCGCCGATCTGCGGGCCGCCACCGTGGACCACCACCGGGTTGATCCCCACGGCTTTCATCAGCACGATGTCACGGGCAAAGCCGGTTTTCAGCTCTTCGCTTTCCATGGCATTGCCGCCGTATTTGATCACCAGCGTCTTGCCGACGTAGCGTCGAATGTAAGGCAACGCTTCGGAAAGGACCTTGGCGGTGTTGGCAGCGGCTTCGCGTTCGAGGGTCATTCAGGGCTCCGGTGCAAAAAATCAGAACGGTAATTGGAGATCAGGGGCAACACGTTTCAACTGGGCGTGGAACACGTCCTTGATGCGCTGCAACTCAGCCTCGGTATCCGCCTCGAAACGCAGGACCAGCACCGGTGTGGTGTTGGACGCGCGAACCAGGCCCCAGCCTTTGGCGTAATCGACTCGCACACCATCAATGGTGGTCAGGTTGGCGCCTTCGCCCCATTGCGCATCGTGCAGTGCGTCAATGATGCTGAATTTGCTCTCCTCGGTCACATGGATATTGATCTCTGGCGTAGAAATATCATTCGGGAAGGTCTCAAACAGCTCTTGGGCCGTGGATTTTTCCTTGCTGAGGATCTCCAGCAGACGAGCGGCGCTGTAAATGCCGTCGTCAAAACCGAACCAGCGTTCCTTGAAGAACACGTGACCGCTCATTTCGCCGGCCAACAGGGCGCCGGTTTCTTTCATTTTCTTTTTGATCAACGAGTGGCCGGTCTTCCACATTAGCGGGCGGCCGCCATATTCCTTGATCAGCGGGGTGAGGCGGCGGGTGCACTTGACGTCGAAGATGATCTCGGCGTTGGGGTTGCGCGCCACCACGTCACGGGCGAACAGCATCAGCAAGCGGTCTGGGAACACGATCTCGCCGGTTTCGGTCACTACGCCGACGCGGTCACCGTCGCCGTCGAAGGCCAGGCCGACATCAGCCCCGGTTTCCTTGACCTTGGCGATCAGGTCCACCAGGTTTTCGGGCTTGCCCGGGTCCGGGTGGTGGTTGGGGAAGTGGCCGTCGACTTCGCAGAACAGCGGGATCACTTCACAGTTCAGCGCTTCGAGCAGTTGCGGTGCGATCACGCCGGCCGCGCCGTTGCCGCAGTCCACGACCACTTTGAGGCGGCGGGCGAGCTTGACGTCGCGGGTAATTTCATCGGCGTAGCGCGGCAGGATGTCGACCTTGGTGATGCTGCCTTTGCCGCTGCTCAGGTCGTTGGTCTTCAGGCGTGTGTGCAGGGCCTGGATCTGTTCGTTGGCCAGGGTGTCGCCAGCGATGACAATCTTGAAGCCGTTGTAGTCCGACGGGTTATGGCTGCCGGTGAGCATCACCCCGGACTTGCCGGCCAGGACGTTGGCGGCGTAGTACAGCGCCGGTGTTGGCACCAGGCCGACGTCGCTGACGTGGCAACCACTGTCGGCCAGCCCCTGGATCAGTTGCTCCACCAACTCCGGGCCAGACAGGCGGCCGTCACGGCCAACCGAGACATTGGGCTCATCCTGCGCCAGGCTTTGGGCGCCAATGGCGCGGCCGATCCAGTAGGCGGTTTCGGCGGTCAGGGTCTTGGGCACTACGCCACGAATGTCGTAGGCGCGAAAGATGCTGTCGGGGAATGTCGGGGCTACTCGGGCTGCGGTACTCATCGCGGGGGGAAACTCCATCTGAAAGGGGCAAGGCTGGCCGTAAAGCGGCTGACCGGCAGGCTCAAACTGAAGGGTATGACGGCTTTTTCGGCAGAGAGTTCGTGGTGCAAAAGTGCCATCGGAGCAGTCGCTCCGTGCTTCATCGTGCGTAATCTGTTGATTTAGCTCGTGAAATCTCGCTGATTAGGTCCGCGCATTCTTCATCCCGAAAAGCCATGCGGTGGCATCGAACCGGGCTGGGCTGCCCGGTTTGATTCAGCGTAGTCAGTGGCTGCCAGAATGGCCAAAGCCGCCTGCGCCACGTTGTGTTTCAGCAAATTCCGTAACCAGTTCGAAGTGCGCCTGCACCACCGGCACCAGCACCAGCTGCGCGATGCGCTCGCCGACGGCGATGTTGAACGCGGTCTGGCCACGGTTCCAGCACGACACCATCAACTCGCCCTGGTAGTCCGAGTCGATCAGGCCGACCAGGTTGCCCAGCACGATCCCGTGTTTATGGCCCAGGCCCGAGCGCGGCAGAACCAGCGCGGCCAGGCCCGGATCGCCGATGTAGATCGACAGGCCGGTGGGAATCAGGACGGTCTGGCCCGGTTCAAGGACGGTGTCTTCCTTGAGCATGGCGCGCAGGTCCAGGCCGGCGGAGCCTTCGGTGGCGTAGGCCGGCAGTGGGAAGTCGGTGCCGATGCGGGGGTCGAGGATCTTGGCTTGCAAAGCGTGCATGGAAATTAAACCTGGTTCAGCCGTTGGGCGATAAATGAGATCAGTTGGCGGGCAATCTTGCCTTTGCTGGTCTGGGCGAAAAGGGTGGCGTGCAGCTCGCGGTCGATCACGCTGCAGGCGTTTTCCTCACTGTTGAAGCCGATGCTCGGGTTGGCGACATCGTTGGCAACGATCAGGTCGAGGTTTTTGTCTTTCAATTTGCGCGAAGCATAGTCCAGCAGGTGCTCGGTCTCGGCGGCGAAACCGACGCTGAACGGACGGTCAGGACGGGTGGCAATGGTGGCCAGGATGTCTGGGTTGCGCACCATTTGCAGGAGCAGGCCGTCACCGCTCGTAGGGTCTTTCTTGAGCTTTTGCGGGGCGACGACTTCCGGGCGGTAATCCGCAACCGCTGCCGAGGCGATAAACAGGTCGCACGGAATCGCCGCTTCACAGGCCGCAAGCATGTCCCGTGCGCTGACGACGTCGATTCGCGTGACGCGATCGGGGGTCGGCAAATGCACCGGGCCGGTGATCAGGGTGACGCGTGCGCCTGCCTCGACCGCCGCTTCCGCCAAGGCAAAGCCCATTTTTCCTGAGCTATGGTTGGTGATGTAGCGCACCGGGTCGATGTTTTCCTGGGTCGGCCCGGCGGTGATCAGCACGTGCTTGCCGGTCAGGGCCAGGTGTTGGAAGCACTCCGCGGCGCACAACGCCAGGTCGGTGGCTTCAAGCATGCGACCCATGCCGACGTCACCGCAGGCCTGGCTGCCGGAGGCCGGGCCGAACACCTTGAGGCCACGGCTTTGCAGGAGTTGGGTGTTGGCCTGGGTGGCCGGGTCGCGCCACATGGCCTGGTTCATGGCTGGGGCGATGGCGACGGTGGCGTCGGTGGCCAGTACCAGGGTGGTCAGCAGGTCATCGGCGATGCCTTGGGCCAGGCGGGCGATCAGGTCGGCGGTGGCCGGGGCGATCAGTACCAGGTCGGCCCATTTGGCCAGCTCGATGTGGCCCATGGCGGCTTCGGCGGCCGGGTCCAGCAGGTCCAGGTGAACCGGGTGGCCGGACAGCGCCTGCATGGTCAGAGGGGTAATGAACTCACTGCCACCGCGGGTCATGACCACGCGCACTTCGGCGCCCTGGTCCAGGAGCCTGCGAACCAGTTCTGCGCTCTTGTAGGCGGCAATGCCGCCGCCGACGCCGAGAACGATGCGTTTCCGATACAGACGCTGCATTGGTTTGCCTTTCCAGTTCAGTGATGCCAGTTCAGTGACGCCTGCGATACCCCCTCCCCAGGGGAAATCACATGCAAAAAAGAGGGCTTACGATAACACAGCGTCCGCCAGGCAACAGCGGCGTGCATGCCATGGCGCTTACGAAGAGGGAGGTGGGATGAGTATTCGCGATTGGCCTGTGGCGGAGCGGCCACGGGAGAAACTGTTGGAATGGGGGGCGAAGAGCCTTTCGGATGCCGAGTTGCTGGCGATCTTCCTGCGTACGGGGGTTTCCGGCAGAAGTGCGGTGGACCTGGCGCGCCATTTGCTGACGCAATTTGGCGGTTTGCGCCCACTGTTGGAGGCCAGTCAGAGCTTGTTCAGCCAGCATCTGGGCTTGGGGCCGGCCAAGTTTGCGCAGTTGCAGGCGGTGCTCGAAATGTCCCGGCGGCACCTGGCAGAGCGTTTGCGCAGTGACTCGGTGCTGGAAAGCCCGGTAGCGGTACGTGATTACCTCAAGGCGCTATTGCGGCATGAGCCCCATGAGGTTTTCGGCTGCCTGTTCCTCGACTCGAAGCATCGGGTGCTGGGGTTCGAGGCGTTGTCCCAAGGCACTATCGACACCGCCGTGGTTTATCCGCGGCAAGTGGTCAAGCGTGCCCTGGCATACAACGCCGCGGCCTTGATCCTGTGTCACAACCACCCTTCCGGCAGCCTTGAGCCCAGTGCAGCTGATCGAAAATTGACCAAGTTGCTGCAAAAGGCCCTGGAAGTGGTGGACGTGCGGGTACTCGATCACATCATCGTGGGGGACGGGGACCCCTTGTCGATGGCGGAATACGGCTGGATGTAGACCCGCCCCATGGGGGGGCGGGGCGAGTGTTCAGGGCTTGACGCGGACTTTCGAAAAGTCCTGGCGGCCGAACGGGCTCACTTGATAGCCCTGGACATTCTTGCGTGCCAGGGCAAACGCGGTCGGGTGCGCCAGTGGCAGCCACAGCGCCTGTTGCTGGATCTGCGCCTGGGCCTGCTGGTACAGCTTGCTGCGCACCCCTTGCTCGTTGGTGGTCTTGCCAGCGCTTATCAGTTTGTCGAGGGCAGGGTCGCAGTAACGGGCGAAGTTGGTGCCGGATTTCACTGCGGCACAAGAGAACTGCGGGGTCAGGAAGTTATCCGGGTCGCCGTTGTCGCCGGCCCAGCCCATGAACAGCAGATCGTGCTCGCCGGCTTTGGCGCGGCGAATCAGTTCGCCCCATTCGATCACGCGGATATCGGCCTGGATACCGACCTTAGCCAGGTCGGCTTGCAGCAATTGTGCACCAAGGTTCGGGTTGGGGTTCAGCAGGCTGCCGGTGGGCCGTGTCCAGATGGTGGTCTTGAAGCCGTCCTTGAGCCCGGCGCGCTCCAGCAGGGTCCTGGCTTTGGCGAGGTCCTGTGGATAACCCGGCAGATCCTTGGCGTAGCCCCAGGTATTGGGCGGGTAAGGGCCGTTGGCGGCTTCGGCGGTGCCTTCAAACACGGCCTTGAGGTAGCTGGCCTTGTCGAAGGCGAGGTTGATGGCCTGGCGTACTTCGGGCTTGTCCAGCGGCGGGTGCTGGCTGTTGATGGCAACGAAGGCGGTCATGAAGGCCGGGGTTTTCTCGACCTTCAGCGCAGGGTCCTTTTCGGCCTCACCCACGTCCAGGGGCTTGGGCGACAGGGCGATCTGGCATTCATCGCGGTGCAGTTTCTGCAGGCGTACGTTGGCATCCGGCGTGATGGCGAAGATCAAGTTATCCACAGCGGGTTTGCCGGCGAAATAATCCGGGTTGGCCTTGTAGCGCACCACGGCGTCTTTCTGGAAACGGCTGAAGATGAAGGGACCGGTGCCGATGGGCTGGCTGTTGAGCTTCTCCGGCGTACCGGCCTTGAGCAGTTTGTCGGCGTATTCGGCCGGGTAGATCGAGGCAAAACCCATGCTCAGGGCGGCGAGGAAGGTGGAGTCGGCGTGGTCGAGGGTGAAGCGCACGGTGAGTGGGTCGAGGGCGTCGATCTTCTTCACCAGCGCCGGCAGTTGCAGCGATTGCGCGTGGGGGAAGCCGCTCTGGGCAATCTTGTGCCAGGGGTTGGCCGGGTCGAGCATGCGTTCGAAGCTGAAGCGCACATCTTCGGCAGTCAGGGTGCGGCTCGGGGTGAAGTATTCGGTGCGGTGGAATTTCACGTCCGGGTGCAGCTTGAAGGTGTACGTCAGGCCATCCGGCGAGACGTCCCAGCTGTCCGCCAGGCTTGGCACCAGCTTGCCGGCGGCTGCGTCATAGTCCACCAGGCGGTTCATCAGCACGTCGGCCGAGGCATTGGTGGTGGTCAATGAGTTGTACTGCACCACATCGAACCCTTCGGGGCTGGCCTCGGTGCAGACGCTCAAGTTGTTGGCGGCAGTGGCCAGCGGGGCGATAAATAGAGGGGCTAGCAATAGCGGTAGGGCAGCGAGGCGCATGTTCGGTTTCCTTTGCAGATCGAAGGCCCATCTGCGAGTGCAGTCTGGAAAAGGCCTACCGTAGAGGTCTGATTGAAAAATGACTAGTCCATTTTTGCCTGTGCTTTTGCTTCAAATGCTGTTTTCATGGCGCCTCAGCGCGTTTCGCCGAGCACTTCATCGTGCCTGCGGGCGCTGTAAATCATTCTGTGCGACGAGCGGTCGGCTGTGACAGCGGCCCCTCCTGGCAACGGTTCAGGTGTGTTTTGCCTAGATTTACACCGGTAAAAACACACGGGCTGTTGTTGCACCAGGGTCTTTCTGGTATAAAGCAGCGCTCTTTTCTAGGGGCCCGGTTCCTTCGCTTGTAGGTGTAGCCGGTAAGACCCTAAAGAAACGCGGCGCCTGGCGCCAAATGACTGAGAGATTAAGCGGCCAACCCATGCCGGGTTGGGCATGTGGTTTTAGAGGGCTGAGGCATGTCGAGAGTCTGTCAAGTTACCGGTAAGGGTCCGGTGACTGGGAATAACATTTCCCACGCAAATAACAAAACCCGTCGTCGTTTCCTGCCGAACCTGCAGCATCACCGCTTCTGGGTTGAAGAAGAGAAACGTTTTGTTCGCCTGCGTGTATCTGCCAAAGGCATGCGTATCATCGACAAGCGCGGCATCACTGTCGTGCTCGCCGAAATCCGCGCCGCTGGCAAGATCTAAGGAGCTCTATCATGCGTGAATTGATTCGAATGATCTCTAGCGCCGGTACTGGTCACTTCTACACTACCGACAAGAACAAGCGTACTACCCCGGACAAGCTCGAAAAGAAAATGTTCGACCCGCGCGTTCGCAAGCACGTGATCTACAAAGAAGGCAAAATCAAGTAATTGATTTTCCTCCTTGTGAAAAAAAGCCCGTATCTCACGATACGGGCTTTTTTTTGCGCCGGATTTGTTGATCAGGCTTTTTGTTCGAACACCACGTAGATCTTGCGGCACGGCTCCAGTACTTCCCAGGTGCCGCTGAAACCCGCGGGGATCACGAAGCGATCGCCAGCACGCAAGGTCTTGGCGTTGCCGTCGGCATCACGCAGCACCGAAACACCCTGCACAATCTCGCAGTACTCATGTTCGGTGTAATTGACCTTCCACTGTCCGACTTCACCTTCCCAGACGCCGGCACTCATCTGGCCGCATGGGCTGTTGTAGTGGTTGTAGATCGTTTGCTCGGGGTCGCCCTTGAGGACTTTCTCGGCGGCGGGGCGGTAACGGTCGGCGGGGGTCTTGGCTTGGCTGAAGTCGACGATGTCCTGGATGCTCATGTGCGTGTCCCGTCTGGCCTGCGGTGGGGGAGTCCAAAGTCTATGTTTATTAAAATGAACATCGCAAGGGCGTTTGCCGCGCTTGTGTCAAATATATTGAAACATCCCCAGCCGCTGGTTTAGGGTGGCAGCTGCCTTGAGCCGAACAGCAGGCTGGCCGGGCAAGAATTCTTTGAGGCTGCCGGGGGACATCACCTGGCCCTTGTATTCAATAAGAGGAGGACACTCGCATGACCACCCTGACCCGTGCCGATTGGGAACAACGCGCCAAGGACCTGAAGATCGAAGGCCGCGCCTACATCAACGGCGAATACACCGCCGCAGCTTCCAGCGACACGTTCGAATGCATCAGCCCGGTCGATGGCCGCCTGCTGGCCAGCGTGGCCAGTTGTGACGCCACCGACGCCCAGCGCGCCGTGGAAAACGCCCGCGCCACCTTCAATTCCGGTGTCTGGTCGCGCCTGGCGCCGGCCAAGCGCAAAGCCACCATGATCCGTTTCGCCGCGTTGCTCAAGGCCAATGCCGAAGAGTTGGCGCTGCTCGAAACCCTGGACATGGGCAAGCCGATCAGTGACTCCCTGAATATCGACGTGCCCGGTGCAGCCAACGCGCTGAGCTGGAGCGGCGAGGCGATCGACAAGATCTACGACGAAGTCGCGGCCACCCCTCACGACCAATTGGGCCTGGTGACGCGCGAGCCGGTGGGCGTCGTCGCTGCCATTGTGCCGTGGAACTTCCCGCTGATGATGGCCTGCTGGAAACTCGGCCCGGCGTTGTCCACAGGTAACTCGGTGATCCTCAAACCGTCCGAAAAGTCTCCGTTGACTGCCATCCGCATCGCTGCCCTGGCCGTTGAGGCCGGTATTCCAAAAGGCGTGTTCAACGTGTTGCCAGGTTACGGCCATACCGTAGGTAACGCGCTGGCGCTGCACATGGACGTCGACACCTTGGTGTTCACGGGTTCGACCAAGATCGCCAAGCAGCTGTTGATCCGCTCCGGCGAGTCGAACATGAAGCGTGTATGGCTGGAAGCCGGCGGCAAGAGCCCGAACATCGTGTTCGCCGACGCCCCGGACCTGCAAGCCGCTGCCGAATCCGCCGCCGGCGCCATCGCCTTCAACCAGGGCGAAGTCTGCACCGCCGGTTCGCGTCTGCTCGTGGAGCGCTCCATCAAGGACAAATTCCTGCCCATGGTGATCGAGGCCCTCAAGGGCTGGAAGCCCGGCAACCCGCTGGACCCGGCGACCAACGTCGGTGCACTGGTGGACACCCAGCAGATGAACACGGTGCTGTCGTATATCGAAGCCGGTCACGCCGATGGCGCCAAGCTGGTGGCGGGCGGCAAGCGCACCCTGGAAGAAACCGGTGGCACCTATGTTGAACCGACGATTTTCGACGGTGTGACCAACGCCATGAAAATCGCCAAGGAAGAGATCTTTGGCCCAGTCCTGTCGGTGATCACCTTCGACAGTGCCGAAGAAGCGGTCGAGATCGCCAACGACACCATCTACGGCCTGGCCGCAGCAGTGTGGACGTCGGACATCTCCAAGGCGCACCTGACCGCCAAGGCGCTGCGTGCCGGTAGCGTGTGGGTCAACCAATACGATGGTGGCGACATGACCGCGCCGTTTGGTGGCTTCAAGCAATCGGGTAATGGTCGCGACAAGTCGCTGCACGCGTTCGACAAATACACCGAGCTGAAGTCGACCTGGATCAAGCTGTAACTTTCAGGGCTCATCGCAGGTAAACGTGTGGGAGCGGGCTTGCTCGCGAATACGGTGTATCAGTACCAGATGAGCTGGCTGGCCTACCGCATTCGCGAGCAAGCCCGCTCCCACAGTGTTTTGTGTGATTTCAGGAATTATCCACAGGAGCGTGGACATGCGTTGGGCGACTTATTTCGCCGTTCTGGCCTCGGTCCTCAGCGTTGGCCTGGCCCTGGGGGTCAGCATGCCGCTGGTGTCCCTGCGACTCGAAGGCTGGGGCTACGGCAGTTTTGCCATCGGGGTGATGGCGGCGATGCCAGCTTTTGGTGTGTTGCTGGGGGCGAAGCTTTCCAGTCGTTTGGCCTCGTGGCTGGGCACTGCCAATTTGATGCGCTTGTGCCTGTGGGGCGGGGCGCTGTCCATCGGTTTGCTGGCGATTTTGCCGAGCTATCCGGTGTGGCTGGTGCTGCGGCTGATGATCGGGGTGATCCTGACCATCGTGTTTATCCTCGGCGAAAGCTGGATCAACCAGTTGGTGGTGGAGCAATGGCGTGGCCGGTTGGTCGCGTTGTATGGCTGTAGCTATGCCTTGAGCCAACTGTCCGGGCCCTTGCTGCTGGGCCTGATCGGCACCGACCATGACTACGGCTTCTGGGTGGGTGTCGGCTTATTGGTGGTGGCGCCCGTGTTGTTGCTGGGACGCTCCGGTGCACCCACTGCCGAGTCGTTCAGCGTGACCTTCGCCGACCTGTGGCGCTTCTGCCTGAGCCTGCCGGCGATTGCCTGGGCGGTGGCCTTATTCGCCGCGTTCGAGGCGATGATTCTGACGCTGCTGCCGGTGTATTGCCTGCAACAGGGCTTCACTGCCGAGATCGCCTTGGCGATGGTCAGCACCGTGGTGGTGGGTGATGCGCTGCTGCAATTGCCCATCGGTGCGCTGGCTGACTACCTGCCGCGACGCACGCTGTTCCTCAGTTGTGCGGTATTGCTGCTGGCGTCGAGCCTGGCGATTCCGCTGACCTTGCACACGTTGTTGATCTGGCCGGTGTGGGTGGTGTTCGGCGCCAGTGCTGGAGGGTTGTTCACCCTGTCGTTGATTCTGATCGGCGAGCGTTATCGCGACGATGCGCTGGTGCGCGCCAATGCCCACGTGGCGCAGTTGTGGGGGATTGGCTGCCTGATCGGGCCGTTGGTGGCGGGGGCAGGGAGCCAGTGGATCAGCGGGCATGCGTTGCCGTTCCTGATGGCGGCCGGCGCGTTGGGCCTGGTGGTGTTGCTGCTGCGCCAGGGGGCGTTCGGCGCAGCGCAACCGGCCTGACCTTACCGTGCAGTCAGCTCCCACAGTTGATCGGTGTTGTTCTTAAAGCATGCGTTCCAGGCCCACAGACGTGGCAAACCATGCATTGAAGCGCCGCCACCAACTGCCCGGCTCGCGGTTCAGGGTGTGCAATTGGCCGTTGTCCTCGGTCACCCACACCAACTGCCCATCCTGCAATTTTGGTTCATAACTCAACGCTGGCGCCATGCCTTGCAGCGCCAGGTTGCGCACATGTTCAGCCAGTTCGGGACTGTCGACCAATACGCCGACTTCGGTGTTCCAAAGCACCGAACGCGGGTCGAAATTGAACGAGCCGATGAAGGACTTTTCCCGATCAAAGATCATCGCCTTGCTGTGCAGGCTGGAGTCCGAACCGCGAAAGGTGCCACGCCGAAACAGGTGGGGGCCGCTGCCGCTGCCATCGCCCGGTTGGCGGCGCAGTTCGTAGAGTTTTACCCCGTGTTCCAGCAGGGCCTTGCGATACGGCGCGTAGCCGCCGTGCACGGCCGGTACGTCGGTGGCCTCCAGGGCGTTGGTCAGCAGGCTCACGGACACGCCTGCGTCGGCGCGCCCGGTCAGGTACACCAGCCCCGGCTGGCCGGGCACGAAGTACGCCGAGATCATGATCAGCTCGTGATTGACCCCTGCCAGCTCCGGCGCGAGTTGGGTGGTGAGCAGCAAGTGCGGGTCCGGTTCGGCCGTGGCCAGCACCTTGCTCGGCGCATCCCACAGCGCCTGGTTCCAGGCCCAGATCAACTCGCGGCGCCAGGTGTCCATGCGCGGTTGGGTCTGATAGGTGCGCAGCCGGTTGTACAGGGCGTAATGCTGCTGGCGTGATTCGGCCAGCGAGTCTTGCAGGCGCGCGCGTGCGGTCGCCAAGTCGCCTTTGGATGGCGTGTTGGAGACAAAGTCGTCAATCGGCTTGCTCAGGGCACTGTTCCAGTACTGGTCGAAGCTGTGGCCGAGCTGCTCGGCCACCGGGCCCAGGCTGAGCATGTCGATGTCGGTGAAATTCAGGTTGGGCTCGGCGTCGAAATACTCATCGCCCAGATTGCGCCCGCCGACGATGGCTGCGCTGTTGTCGGCCAGCCACAACTTGTTGTGCATGCGCCGGTGCTGCAAAGACAGATTGAACAGACGACCCATGGCCCGCGTCACGCCGGTGCTGCGGCCCAGATGCAACGGGTTGAACAGGCGGATTTCGATCTTGGGGTGGGCGGCGAGGGTGGCGATGATCTGGTCGAGGCCGTCGCTGGTGGTGTCGTCCAGCAGGATGCGCACACGCACACCGCGGTCGGCGGCCTTGAGCAGTTCGTCCACGAGCATGCGCGTGCTGATACCGTCGTGGACGATGTAGTACTGCAAGTCGAGGCTGGTCTGGGCGTTGCGGATCAGTTCGGCGCGGGCCATGAACGCCTCGCTGCTGTTGGGCAGCAGGCGAAACCCGGAGCGGCCCTGGTAAGGCGCGGCCTGGGCCTGGATCGAGCGGCCGAACGACGACTGGGCGGCGGGCAGCGCATCGCTGGGGACGCGCGGTGCGTTCACGGTGGCACAGCCGCCGAGGGCCAGGGCTCCCAACAGGAAAAACGGGAATAGCCGTTGCATCATCAAGGGAGTCGCTTCCAGATCAGGGCGGTTGTCGACATCTGACGGCTATTTCTCGGGAAAGGTCAGTGCATTTCCTCGTTCAGCAGTTTGATCGCGGCAGCACCGACCTTGCGCACGGCCTCTTCGATCTGCGGGCTCGGCTTGGCGCCGTAGTTCATGCGCAGGCAGTTCCGGTATTTGCCCGAGGCCGAGAAGATGCTGCCTACCGCCACCTGTACGCCTTGTTCCAGCAAGATCCGGTTGAGCTTCAAGGTATCAAAGCCATCCGGCAACTCGACCCACAGCATAAAGCTGCCCTGAGGGCGGCTGGCTCGTGTGCCCGCGGGAAAGTAGCGGCTGACCCAATCGAGCATCAGGTCGCGATTGCGCTGGTATTGAGTGCGCATCCGCCGCAAATGCGGTTCGAAGTGGCCGTTTTTCAGAAATTCTGCGATCGCAATCTGCGGTTGGGTCGCAGTCGAGCCGGTGCTGATGTATTTCATGTGCAGCACCCGTTCCAGGTAACGCCCCGGTGCTACCCAACCGATGCGCAGGCCGGGCGCCAGGGTTTTGGAGAACGAACTGCAGAGCAGTACGCGGCCGTCTTCGTCGAAGGATTTGATCGTGCGCGGGCGCGGGTAGCTGTAGGCCAATTCGCCATACACATCGTCTTCGATGATCGCCACGTCAAAGCGCTGGGCCAGGGTCAGCAGGGCGCGTTTGCGCGCTTCCGGCATGATGTAGCCCAGCGGGTTGTTGCAGTTGGGGGTCAGTTGGATGACCTTGATCGGCCATTGTTCCAGGGCCAGTTCCAGGGCTTCCAGGCTGATGCCGGTGATGGGGTCGGTGGGGATTTCCAGGGCCTTCATGCCCAGGCCCTTGAGGGTCTGCATGGCACCGTGAAAGCTGGGTGAATCCACCGCGACAATATCCCCAGGTTCACAAATGGCGCGGATGCTCGCAGACAGCGCCTCATGGCAACCGGTGGTGACCACAATGTCTTCGGCGTTCAGTTGGCAGCCGGAATCCAATGACAGCCGAGCGATCTGTTCGCGCAATTCCATACAGCCCATGATGTTGTCGTAATACAGCCCCGGCAGATCCTGGCGGCGGCTCACGCGAGCGAGGCTGCGCAGCAGGGGCTTGAGGGTCGGTGACAGCACATCCGGCATGCCGCGGCCCATCTGTATGACGTCTTTGCGCGGGACGGCGCGAATCAGCTCCAGCACCTGGTCCCACTGGGAAATGTCCACCGGGCGCTGGGCCGGGCGGCCGACTTCAGGCAGGGCCGGCAACTCGCGGCCGACCGGCACAAAGTAGCCGGATTTGGGCTTGGGCATCGCCAGGCCATTATCTTCCAGCAAGCGATAGGCCTGTTGCACGGTGCTCAAGCTGACCCCGTGTTCCACGCTCAAGGCGCGTACGGAAGGCAAGCGATCGCCGGGACGGTAGAAGCCTTGTTCGATGCGCGTGCCCAGCAAATCGGCGAGGTTGACGTATAGGGTCATGGTGGTCGCTCCCAGGGGACCAGTACAGATACAGGGAAAATACAGGATTCAGCCGCCCATAGGCAGTGTCTGTATGGATTTAATAAAAATTGATTGGATCTGTAATGGTTTTGCTCGCGCGCCCATCCTAGTCACTCATGGCAACAGGTAAATGAGGGGCGACACAATGAGCGGCATGAGCGATGTGCGGTTGGCGTTACACAGTCAGGAACTGGAAGCGGAGCAGGGACGCACGCTGTCGGCGCCGGCCAACAGCCGCTGGAGTCTGTTCTGGCACCGCAGCCATACGCGCAAGGCCTTGCTGGACATGACCGCCGAACAGCTCAGGGACATCGGCCTCAGCGCAGAACAGGCGCGCCAGGAAGGGGTGAAACCGTTCTGGCGCAAGTGATCACATCAGCTCTTTGAGGCGGTGCCAGAGCATCCCTAGCGCCAACAGTGGCGAGCGCAAATGCTTGCCGCCGGGGAAGGTGATGTGCGGCACCTGGGCGAACAGATCGAAGCGGCCCTGCTGCTGGCCGCTGATGGCCTCGGCCAGTAGCTTGCCCGCCAGGTGCGTGGCGTTGAGGCCATGGCCGGCGTAGGCCTGGGCGTAATACACATTGGGTTGGTCGGGCAGCCGGCCGATCTGCGGCAGGCGGTTGGCGCCGATGCCAATCATGCCGCCCCACTGGTAATCGATCTTCACGTCGGCCAATTGCGGGAACACCTTGAGCATTTTCGGCCGCATATAGGCGCCGATGTCCTGCGGATCGCGGCCGGAGTAGTGGCAGGCGCCACCGAACAGCAGGCGTCGGTCGGCGGACAAGCGGAAGTAGTCCACTGTCACCCGCTGGTCACATACGGCCATGTTCTGTGGCAGCAGGCTGGCTGCCTGGGCTTCGCTCAACGGTTCGGTGGCGATGATGTAGCTGCCGGCAGGCAGCACTTTGCCGCTCAACTGCGGGTTCAAGCCGTTCAGGTAGGCGTTGCAGGCCAGCACCAGGGTCTTGGCGCGCACGTTGCCCTGGGTGGTGTGCACGTTGATCTCGGGGCCGTAGTCGATGCGCGTGACGGCGGATTGCTCAAACAACTGCACGCCCAGTCGCTGCGCGGCGGCGGCTTCGCCCAACGCGAGGTTGAGTGGGTGCAGGTGGCCGGAGCCCATGTCGATCATGCCGCCTACGTAACGGTCCGAGCCGATCACGCTGCTCATCTGGCTGGCTTGCAGTAGGCGTACTTCGTGGCGATAGCCCAGGCTGCGCAACTCTTCGGCGTCTTCGGCCAGGCCTTGCAGGTCGCGGGGTTTGTTGGCGAGGTCGCAGTAGCCCCAGGTCAGGTCGCAGGGGATCTGGAAGCGTTCGACGCGCTCGCGCACGATCTCCACAGCTTCCAGGCCCATCAGCTTCATCTGGCGCACGCCGTCGCTGCCGATCACTGGGGTGAACTGCTCGAGGCCATGGCCGACGCCGCGAATCAATTGGCCGCCATTGCGCCCGCTGGCGCCCCAGGCGATTTTGCGGGCTTCCAGCAGCACCACGCTGAAGCCGCGTTCGGCCAGCTCCAGGGCGGTGTTCAGCCCGGAAAAGCCACCGCCGACCACGCACACGTCGGCCGTCATTTCGCCGGTCAGTACCGGGTAATCGGGTTGCGGCACGCTGGTGGCGGCATAGTAGGAAGCGGTGTGCCGGGCGCTGGCGGTCATGGGAGCATCCCTGTTTGGAAAATTTGACGCAGGATACAGCGGTCGGACGAAGCTGTCTCACCGCGGGCTTTTGCGGCAGAATCCACGCCTATTCGCCGTTCGGTACGTGTTTCGATGAGTTGCAACAACCAAAAGATCAGCGCACTGCGCCGACAGATTCCTTCGTTCGAGTGCGTCCCCGGCTGCCACGACTGCTGTGGGCCGGTGACCACTTCGCCTGAAGAAATGTCCCGTCTGCCGCGCAAGACTGCGGCCGAGCAGGACGCTGCCATGGACGAGCTGAACTGTGTGCACCTGGGCCCCAGCGGTTGCACGGTGTACGACGAGCGGCCACTGATCTGTCGGCTGTTCGGCACCACTAAGACCTTGCCGTGCCCGAATGGGAGACGGCCGGTGGAGCTGATCCACCCGCGGGTGGAAAAGCAGATCCACGACTATATGGCGAGCACCCGGCAGGTATTGGTCTGACAGGTGTACTCGGTCAAAGTGTGGGAGCAGGGTGCCAGTTAATCGGGAATCGGCAGGTTCAGGCTCTCTTTCACTTCTTCCATCACGATATAGCTCTTGGACTCCCGCACATGGGGCAGCTTGAGCAGGATGTCGCCAAGCAATTTGCGGTACGAGGCCATCTCGGAAATCCGCGCCTTCACCAGGTAGTCGAAGTCACCCGACACCAGGTGGCACTCCAGCACATGGGGCAGTTTCAGTACGGCGCGGCGGAATTCCTCAAAGGTGTCGCCTGACTTGTAATCGAGGCTGATCTCGACAAATACCAGCAAACTCCCCTTCAAATGCTGAGGGTTGAGCCGCGCGTTGTAGCCCATGATGATCCCTTCGCGCTCCAACCGGCGCACGCGCTCGGTGCACGGCGTGGTCGACAGCCCGACTTTTTCTCCCAGCTCCGTGAACGAAATCCGCCCGTCGGTTTGCAGGATTCGCAGGATGTTGCGGTCGATCTTGTCCAGCTCCCGCTTGGTCTGGGTATTGGTACGCATAGGGGATCTGCCTCTGTGAAAAGGGTTTTTGCCGAGAATTGTCGCCAAATATAGGCATTTATATAGTGAAATGCACTGGTCATTGTTTTTTAAACTGCGCTCATCATTGCTCGAACAACACACGTCAGCGGCCACGCCCGCGATGAGGATATAAAAATGCGCGTTCTGGTCTTGGGTAGCGGCGTCATTGGTGTGACCAGTGCCTACTATTTGGCGCGGGCCGGCTTTGAAGTGGTCGTGGTCGACCGTCAGCCCGCCGCTGCCATGGAAACCAGTTTCGCCAATGCCGGCCAGGTGTCCCCAGGCTACGCCTCGCCCTGGGCGGCTCCGGGTGTGCCGCTCAAGGCCATCAAGTGGCTGCTGCAACGCCACGCACCGCTGGCGATCAAGGCCACTGCCGATGTCGATCAATACCTGTGGATGGCGCAGATGCTGCGCAACTGCACCGCCAGCCGCTATGCGGTAAACAAAGAACGCATGGTGCGTTTGTCCGAATACAGCCGTGACTGCCTCGACGAACTGCGCGCCGAGACCGGCATTGCCTACGAAGGTCGTAGCCTGGGGACTACCCAGTTGTTCCGCACCCAGGCCCAACTCGATGGCGCCGCCAAGGACATCGCCGTACTGAAAGAGTCCGGCGTGCCGTTCGAACTGCTTGACCGTGCCGGTATCGCCCGTGTGGAGCCGGCCCTGGCCAGCGTCACCGACATCCTCGCCGGCGCCCTGCGCCTGCCGAATGACCAGACCGGCGACTGCCAGATGTTCACGACGCGCCTGGCCGAGATGTGCAAGCAGTTGGGCGTGGAATTTCGCTTCGAGCAGGACATCCAGCGCCTCGACTACGCCGGCGAACGCATCAACGGCGTGTGGATCGACGGCAAGCTGGAAACCGCCGACCGCTACGTACTGGCCCTCGGCAGTTACTCGCCCAAATTGCTCAAGCCGCTGGGGATCAAGGCGCCGGTGTACCCGCTCAAGGGGTATTCGCTGACCGTGCCGATCACCAACCCGGCGATGGCCCCGACTTCGACCATTCTCGACGAAACCTACAAGGTCGCGATCACCCGCTTCGACAACCGCATCCGCGTCGGCGGCATGGCGGAAATCGCCGGTTTTGACCTGTCGCTCAACCCGCGTCGGCGCGAAACCCTGGAGATGATCGTCAACGACCTTTATCCTCAGGGCGGCGATCTGGCCGAAGCGACTTTCTGGACCGGCCTGCGCCCGACCACACCCGATGGCACACCGATCGTCGGTGCCACGCCGTTCAAGAACCTGTTCCTGAACACCGGCCACGGCACCCTCGGCTGGACCATGGCGTGTGGCTCGGGCCGCTTGCTGGCCGACCTGATGGCCAGGAAAACCCCGCAGATCAGCGCCGCAGGCCTCGATATTTCCCGTTACGGCAACCACCAGGAGTCCGCAAAACATGTCAATCCAGCGCCAGCTCACCAATGAGCGCATGAGCCAGATCGTAGTCCACAGCGGCACCGTCTATCTGGCCGGGCAAGTCGGCGACGACATGAACGCCGGGATTGAACAGCAGACCCGTGAAACCCTGGCCAACATCGAGCGTTTGCTGGACCTGGCCGGTACCGACAAGACCAAGTTGCTGTCGGTGACGATCTACCTGAAAGACATCGACGCCGATTTCGCCGGCATGAATGCGGTGTGGGACAAGTGGCTGCCCAAGGGCGTCGCCCCGGCCCGCGCCACGGTTGAAGCCAAGTTGTGCGAACCGCAAATCCTGGTAGAGCTGTCGGTCGTGGCTGCGCTGCCGTAAACCAGATCCTCCCCCGGTGCCGACGTTATTGGGCGGCATCGGTTTTTTTTTCACTCTGTCGCCTAGAAGCCTGCCGCCATGCGTCCTGCCCGTGCCCTGATCGATCTCCAAGCCCTGCGCCACAACTACCAATTGGCCCGTGAAGTCACGGGGGCCAAGGCCCTTGCCGTGATCAAGGCGGATGCCTATGGCCATGGTGCCGTGCGGGTGGCCCAGGCGTTGGAGGCCGACGCCGATGGGTTTGCCGTGGCGTGTATCGAAGAGGCGCTGGAGCTGCGCGCCGCCGGTATCCGCGCGCCGGTGTTGCTGTTGGAAGGTTTTTTCGAAGCTGACGAGCTGCCACTGATCATCGAGCATGATTTGTGGTGCGTGGTGCATTCGTTGTGGCAGCTGGAGGCGATCGAGCAGGCCAGGCTGAGCAAGCCGCTGACCATCTGGCTCAAGCTCGACTCCGGCATGCACCGCGTCGGCCTGCATCCCAAGGATTATCACGAGGCATACCAGCGCCTGCTGGCCAGCGGCAAAGTGGCCAAGATCGTATTGATGAGCCACTTCGCCCGCGCCGATGAGCTTGATTGTGCGCGCAGCGATGAGCAAGTGGCAGTCTTCGACGCGGCGCGCCAAGGCCTGGCGGCCGAGGTCAGCCTGCGCAACTCGCCGGCGGTGATGGGCTGGCCCAACGTGTCCAGTGACTGGGTGCGCCCCGGCATCATGCTGTACGGCGCGACGCCGTTTGGCGAAGACCAGGCCGTGGCCGCGCGCTTGCAGCCGGTGATGACCCTGGAATCCAAAGTCATTTGCGTCCGTGAACTGCCGGCCGGCGAGCCGGTGGGCTACGGCGCCAAGTTCATCACGCCAAAACCGATGCGCATCGGCGTGGTTGCGATGGGCTATGCCGACGGTTACCCGCGCCACGCACCGACAGGTACACCGGTACTGGTCGCCGGGCAGCGCAGCCAATTGCTCGGCCGTGTGTCCATGGACATGCTGTGCGTCGACCTGACGGACGTGCCTGAGGCGGGTCTCGGTTCGACCGTGGAGCTGTGGGGCAAAAACATCCTCGCCAGCGACATCGCCACTGCCGCCGAAACCATTCCCTACCAGATCTTCTGCAACCTGCGCCGAGTGCCAAGGCTCTATTCCGGCGATTGACCGCCCGCTACGAACGCCGCTGCCCGGGATTTAGGCCCAAGTGTTGTAAATACTGAACGCTGTCGCCATGATAACGCTCAATTACAACAAAGCCTGAATCCTAGGAGGCTCCTGCATTGGACGTCGGCGAACGACTGCAATCCATCCGTAAACTGAAGGGTCTTTCCCAGCGCGAGCTCGCCAAGCGTGCGGGTGTCACCAACAGCACCATTTCGATGATCGAAAAAAACAGCGTCAGCCCCTCGATCAGCTCCTTGCGCAAGGTGCTGGGCGGTATCCCCATGTCCATGGTCGAGTTCTTTTCCGAGGAGATCCTCCAGGAAATACCGACGCAGATCGTCTATAAAGCCAATGAGCTGATCGACATCTCTGACGGCGCCGTCACCATGAAACTGGTAGGCCGGGCGCACCCCAGCCGGGCGATTGCGTTTCTCAACGAGATCTACCCGCCGGGCGCCGACACTGGCGAAGAAATGCTCACCCATGAAGGCGAAGAAACCGGGATTCTGGTGGAAGGTCGTCTGGAATTGGTGGTCGGTCTTGAAACTTTTGTGCTCGAAGCCGGCGATAGCTACTACTTTGAAAGCACCAAGCCCCATCGTTTTCGCAATCCGTTCGATGTGCCGGCGCGACTAATCAGCGCAGCCACACCCGCGAACTTTTAACAAAAGAGGCGCCCTGCCAGCGTTGCAGAGGTTCCCGCAGCCGTATCCGCAGGGCCGAATCCCCCTTTATTTAATAGGGTTGTTTCGGCCCGGCGGGCTAACCGTTATACTTTCGCCGCCTGCGAAACCGTGGCCGCAGGCGTGAATAGCCACCATTGAGGGTGAACGCGTGAACCTAATTATGAAAATGCTGGCTGCACCAGCAACCGTACTGGCCCTATGGGCTGTCAGCGCTCAAGCTGCGACCAATGATGACATTGCCAAACGCCTGGAGCCGGTCGGCCAAGTCTGCGTCCAGGGCCAGGAATGCAAGGGGATGGAAGTCGCGGTCGCCGCTGGTGGAGGCGGGGCGAAAACCCCGGACGACATCATTGCCAAGCACTGCAACGCCTGCCACGGTACCGGCCTGTTGGGCGCGCCGAAAATCGGCGACACCGCCGCCTGGAAAGAGCGCGCCGACCACCAGGGCGGCCTCGACGGCATCCTGGCCAAGGCGATCACCGGTATCAACGCCATGCCGCCAAAAGGCACCTGCGCTGATTGCTCGGATGACGACCTCAAGGGCGCCATCAAGAAGATGTCCGGGCTCTAATCCGCCGATCTTCGCCAAAAAAGCCGCTTACGAGCGGCTTTTTTGTGCCCGTTATGTGTGCTGAGGGCTGTTCATTGCAGCAAACACCGGCCACTCTCTGTCCAACCCCTAATCACGGAATGTTCAGGAGGGTCGGATGGTGCAGTTGTGTTCAATCGAGCAAGCAGTTGACGACGTACTCGCGCGTTTGCCGGCGCATATTCATTTGGGTATGCCGTTGGGTCTGGGCAAGCCCAACCTGTTCGTCAACGCGTTGTACCGGCGCATTGCCAAACTGCCGGAGCGGGCGCTGACGATCTACACCGCGCTGAGCCTGGGCCGTCCAACCCTGGGCGACGGCTTGCAGAAACGCTTTCTCGAACCTTTTATTGAAAGGGTGTTTGGCGATTATCCCGAGTTGGATTTTCTCGCCGACCTGCGCAAAGACAGCCTTCCACACAACATCCGCGTGCAGCAGTTCTTCATGCAGCCCGGCAGCCTGCTGCACAGCACTTCGGCCCAGCAGGATTACGTCAGCAGTAACTACAGCCACGCCGCCCGGGACATCAACGCCGCCGGCCTGAACCTGGTGGCGCAACTGGTGGCCAGCAGCGCCGAGCATCCTGATCGCCTGAGCCTGAGCTGCAACCCTGACATCACCCTCGACCTGCTACCGATGATCGCCAAGCGCCGCGCCGCCGGGGAAACCGTCCTGATCGTCGGCCAGGTCCACACCGAGTTGCCCTACATGCCCGGTGATTCCGAACTGGGCATGGACGCCTTTGATTACCTGATCGACGAAAAGGACAGCACCACGCTGTTCTCCACGCCAAACATGCCGGTGGGGTTTCAGGACCACTTTATCGGCCTGCACGCCAGCACCCTGGTGCGCGATGGCGGCACCTTGCAGATCGGCATCGGCTCCATGGGCGATGCGCTGACCGCCGCGCTGCTGGCGCGCCAGGCCGACAACGAAGCCTACCGCTCGTTGCTGACCGACCTCGACGTGTACCAGTGGGCGCCGCTGATCAGCCATGAAGGCGGCGTCGAACCCTTCGCCCGCGGCCTTTACGGTTGCAGCGAAATGTTCGTCAACGGTCTGCTGGTACTGGCCGATGCCGGGATTGTGCGGCGCAAGGTCTACCCGGATGTGCCGACCCAGGAACAGGCCAACGCCGGCACCCTGGACGACGCCGCGCAATCGGATGGGGTTTCGATCCACGGCGGTTTTTTTGTCGGGCCGCGGAGTTTTTACCAGCGCCTACAGGAGATGACCCACGGCAAACGCCTTGAATTCAACATGACCCGCATCAGCTACATCAACGAACTGTACGGCCAGGAAGAACTCAAGCGCCTGCAACGCCTGGATGCGCGGTTTATCAACAGCGCCATCATGGTCACCTTGCTCGGTGCGGGGGTGGCCGACCAGTTGGAAGATGGCCGGGTACTCAGCGGTGTGGGCGGGCAGTACAACTTCGTTGCCCAGGGCCATGCGCTGGAGGGCGCGCGCTCGATCCTGATCCTGCGCAGCTGGCGCGAGGCGGCGGGGGAGGTCAGCTCCAATATCGTCTGGGACTACGGCCACTGCACCATTCCCCGACACTTGCGGGACATTGTCATCACCGAGTACGGAATTGCCGACTTGCGCGGTCAGACGGATGCCAAGGTGATTGAGGCGTTGCTCAATATCACCGACTCACGCTTCCAGCACGACTTGATCGAACAGGCACAGAAGGCCGGCAAGTTGCCCAAGGATTTTCAGCTCGATCCGCGCTTTGCCGACAACACGCCGCAGCGGCTCACAGGTATCCAGGCCCGGCATCGACGGTTGTTTACGGAGTACCCGCTGGGCAGCGACTTTACCGATGAGGAGCGGGATCTGTTGCGCGCGTTGAACTGGCTCAAGAGCAAATTCAAGCTGACGGAGATACTGGAGTTGGGCAAGGCGGCGTTGGATGCGCCGGAGCCGGAGATGTTTCCAGAGCACTTGAAACGGATGGGGTTGGATCAGCCGGAAGGGCTGAAAGAGGACTTGTACCAGCGCCTGCTGCTCGCCGGCCTACAGGCCACCGCGCACTAACAACCCACACAAAACCAACTGTGGGAGCTGGCTTGCCTGCGATAGCGGAGTGTCAGGCGACATCAATGTCGCTGTACCACCGCGATCGCAGGCAAGCCAGCTCCCACATTTTTAACCGTGCGCGTTCAGGAGTAGTGCTTACTCGATGAAGGTCACCACACCACCCGCCAGCGATTTAACCCGCGCCAGCGACTCAACCCGATAACCCTGCGCATCCAGCTCTGCACGGCCACCCTGGAACGATTTCTCGATCACGATCCCCAGGCCGGCAACGGTGGCACCGGCTTGCTTGATGATCGAAATCAGCGCCTGGGACGCCTTGCCGTTGGCCAGGAAGTCATCAATCACCAGTACACGGTCGCTGCTGGTCAGGTGGCGCGGCGAGATCGCCACGGTGCTTTCGACCTTCTTGGTGAAGGAGTACACCGTCGCCGACAGCAGGTTTTCGGTGAGGGTCAACGATTGCTGCTTGCGTGCAAAAATCACCGGGACCCCCAGGTTCAGGCCCGTCATGATCGCCGGCGCGATGCCCGAGGCTTCGATGGTGACGATCTTGGTGATGCCCGAATCCTTGAACAGCGCAGCGAATTCGTCGCCGATCAGTTTCATCAGCGCCGGATCGATCTGGTGGTTCAGAAAGGCGTCGACCTTGAGTACCTGATCGGAAAGCACGATGCCTTCTTCGCGAATTTTCTTGTGCAGTGCTTCCACGAAAGCTTCCTCTGTTGACGCAATACGCGTCGAAAGTAGATTGAAAAGTAGTCGATTCTAGCGCTTTAGCATCGCGCGTATGTCCGCCAGGGCGGTGTTGCCGCGAACGGCTTTCACCTCGGTCGGGGTGTCGTCATTGCCTTCCCAGGCCAGGTCGTCCGGCGGCAGTTCATCCAGGAACCGGCTGGGGGCACAATCGATGATTTCGCCGTATTGCTTGCGCTTGGCGGCAAAGGTGAAGGCCAGGGTCTGACGGGCGCGGGTAATGCCCACGTAGGCCAGTCGGCGTTCTTCCTCGATGGTGTCGGCTTCGATGCTGGAGCGGTGTGGGAGGATTTCCTCTTCCATGCCCATGATGAACACGTAGGGGAATTCCAGGCCCTTGGATGCATGCAAGGTCATCATCTGCACACCTTCGGCGCCGTCTTCCTCTTCCTGCTGGCGTTCGAGCATGTCGCGCAGCACCAGCTTGCCGATGGCGTCTTCGACGGTCATCTCGCCGTCTTCGTCTTTTTCCAGGGTGTTCTTCAGCGCTTCAATCAGGAACCAGACGTTGCCCATGCGGTAATCCGCGGCCTTGTCGCTGGAGCTGTTGGTGCGCAGCCAGTTTTCATAGTCGATGTCCATGACCATGCTGCGCAGGGCGCTGATCGGGTCTTCGCCGGCGCACTGCTCGCGGACCTTGTCCATGAAGCGCTTGAAGCGCGACAGGCGGTCGGTGAAACGGGTGTCCAGGTGTTCGCCCAGGCCGATCTCGTCGGTGGCGGCGTACATCGAGATCTTGCGTTCGGTCGCGTAGTTGCCGAGCTTTTCCAGGGTGGTGGAACCGATCTCGCGGCGCGGCACGTTGATCACGCGCAGGAAGGCGTTGTCGTCATCCGGGTTCACGATCAGCCGGAAGTAGGCCATCAGGTCTTTTACTTCCTGACGTCCGAAAAAGCTGTTGCCGCCCGACAGGCGATACGGCACCTGGTGGTGCTGCAATTTCAGCTCGATCAGCTTGGCCTGGTAGTTGCCGCGATACAGGATCGCGAAATCGCTGTAGGGCCGGTCAGTGCGCAAGTGCAGGCTGAGGATTTCCACGGCCACGCGCTCGGCTTCGGCGTCTTCGTTGCGGCAGCGGATCACGCGGATCTCGTCGCCGTGGCCCATCTCACTCCACAGTTGTTTTTCAAACTCGTGGGGGTTGTTCGAGATCAACACGTTGGCGCAACGCAGGATGCGGCTGGTAGAGCGGTAGTTCTGCTCCAGCATCACCACTTTCAGGGACGGGTAGTCGTCCTTGAGCAGCATCAGGTTTTCCGGGCGGGCGCCGCGCCAGGCGTAGATCGACTGGTCATCGTCGCCTACCACGGTGAACTGGTTGCGTTTGCCGATGAGCATTTTCACCAGCAGGTACTGGCTGGCGTTGGTGTCCTGGTATTCGTCCACCAGCAGGTAGCGCACCTTGTTCTGCCATTTTTCGAGGATGTCGGCGTGTTCCTCGAACAACTTCACGGGCAGCAGGATCAGGTCGTCGAAGTCCACCGCGTTGAACGCCTTGAGCGTGCGCTGGTAGTGGGTGTAGACGATGGCGGCGGTCTGTTCCTTGGGGTTACGTGCGTTTTCCAGGGCCTGGGGCGGCAGGATCAGGTCGTTCTTCCAGGCGCCGATCATGTTCTTGATCTCGTCCACGCCGTCGTCGCCTGCGTATTCCTTCTGCATGATGTCGGTCATCAGCGACTTCACATCGGTTTCGTCGAAGATCGAGAAGCCCGGCTTGTAGCCCAGGCGTGCATGCTCCTTGCGGATGATGTTCAGGCCCAGGTTGTGGAAGGTACACACGGTGAGGCCACGGCCTTCGCCACCCTTGAGCAGGGTGCCGACGCGCTCTTTCATTTCCCGCGCCGCCTTGTTGGTAAAGGTCATGGCGACGATGTACTGGGCGCGGATGCCGCAGTTCTGGATCAGGTGCGCGATCTTGCGGGTGATCACGCTGGTCTTGCCGGAGCCTGCGCCGGCGAGCACCAATAGAGGGCCGCCGACGTAGTTCACGGCTTCTTGCTGCCGGGGATTGAGTCGGGACATACAGAATTTCAGGAGTCGTTGTTCAAAAGGGCGGGCATTTTAACAGGCTGGCAGGATTCTGCTCTCTCAGAACGACGGTGTGACGTACCACTCGATCTAAATTTGCCGGTTTTGCTACTTTGCCGCAGGATGTCAGGGCATTTGCGACTAACTGCGTGCAGTCTGTGTATTTGATAACCCCTATCATTGGTGATTGTCAGGCCGCACGTCATACTGCCTGTCGCCAACGAAATCTTGCAGAGTCTAGGGAGCTAGCTTGTCTACGCCTGTCGAACCCTTGCGTTTGCTGCTGCTGGCCGATGAGCCGGCATGGGCAGCGTTGTTGCGCGAGTGCCTGGCGCCGATGGGCGATGGGGCTGTGCTGATCAGTGCACCAAATTGGGATTCCGTAAGTCGTCTGTTCGATGACGACCACGGTGCCGTGCTATTGACCACGCCAGGCCTGCAACCCGCTCCCGGTCGTTGCAGCTTGCCGTGTGTGTTGCTGTTGGAGCAGGAGCCGCTGGTGCCGCCGCTGGGTGCCAGCGATTGGCTGGTTCGCACGGTGTTGGACGCCGATACATTGCGCCGCTGCCTACGCCATGTGCGCGAACGCGGTGTGCTGGAAAACACCCTGCAACGCCTCGCCGAGCAAGACCCGCTGACCGGTATCGCCAACCGTCAGGGTTTCCAGACCTTGCTGGCGGCGCGGCTGGCCGAGAATGAAGGTCGCGGCCTGGCCCTCGGTCACCTGGACCTCGACAATTTCCGTCACGCCAACGACGCCCTCGGGCACCAGGCCGGCGACCGGTTGATCCTGCAAGTGGTCTCGCGGCTCAAGAGCCAGCTGGAAGCCGGCGACCAACTGGCGCGCCTGGGCAGCGACGAATTCGCCCTGCTGATCGACACCCGCCGTGCGCCCCAGCGCGCCGAGTGGATGGCCGAACGCATTACCGAGGTCATGGCCGAACCCTACTGGGTGGACGGTGAAAGCCTGTTGATCGGTTGCAGCCTGGGCATGGCCCATGCGCGTGCGCGTGCTGGCGCCGACCCGCTGATGTGGCACGCCCACATCGCCATGCAGCAAGCCAAGAGCACCCAGGGCTGCACCTTTCATATTTTCAACGAACGCATCAATCGTAACGCGCGCAGCCTGGCCGACCTGGAAAGCGAACTGCGCCGCGCCTTGCGTCGGGATGAGCTGGAGTTGCACTACCAGCCGCGCCTGGACCTGGACGACGGGCATATCGTCGGCCTCGAAGCCCTGGTGCGCTGGCGTCACGGCGAGCGCGGCCTGTTGCCGCCCAGCGAATTCGTGCCCCTGGCCGAGCAAAGCGGGCTGATCGTGCCGTTGGGTTACTGGGTGATTTCCCGGGCCCTGCGCGACATGCAAGACCTGCGCGAACGTGGCCTGCCGCCGTTGCACATGGCGGTCAACCTGTCGTTCCGCCAGTTCCAGGACAGCCAATTGCTCTCCACCCTCAGCCGGCTGATCGCCGAACGCGGCGTGGAAGCGCAATGGCTGGAATTCGAACTCACCGAAACCGCCGTGATGCGCCGCAGCGATCTGGTCAAGCAGACCATGGACGCCCTCGGTCGCCTCGGCGTGCGTTTTTCCCTGGATGACTTCGGCACCGGTTTCTCATCGTTCGTGCACCTCAACAGCCTGCCGATTGCCTTGCTCAAGATCGACAAGAGCTTTGTCGGCGGCATGGAAGAGCGCGAAGAGAACCGCAAGCTGGTGCACGCGATGATCAACCTGGCCCACAACCTCAACCTGGAAGTGGTGGCCGAGGGTGTGGAAACCCCTGAGCAACTGGCGTTGTTGCGGTTGTTTGGATGCGACCAGGCCCAGGGATATCTGATCAGCAAGCCGTTGCCGTTGCCGGAGTTGATCGAGTACCTGACCTTCGGCAAAGGCCGTGAGGCTTTACTGGGTTGAATTGCAACGCCGGTCGACTGTGCGAGCGGGCTTGTGTGGGAGCGGGCTTGCTCGCGAATGCGGTGTATCAGTCACTGACTATTTGGCTGACCCAGCGCATTCGCGAGCAAGCCCGCTCCCACAGTTGTTGACCTGGTTAGGTCGTTACTCCGCTTGTGCCGCCTGAAATGTGGCTTGAACCTGCGGCTCGTGGCGGATCATCCGCTTCATCTTCGCCTCAAACGCCCATGTCAGGCTCACCGCCGCGCACGCCAGCCCCAGCGCCAAACCCCACCACACGCCTGTCGGCCCCCAACCGAGGGTGAACGCCATCAGCCACGCCGACGGTGCACCGATCAGCCAATAGCAACCCAGGCCCACCAGGAAAGTGGTCTTGGCGTCCTTCAGCCCGCGAATGCAGCCCATGGCAATGGTCTGCACCCCGTCGAACAACTCGAACCACGCCGCCACGGCCAGCAAGCTGACGGCCAGGACGATCACGTCGTGGAATGCCGGGTCGTTGTGGTCGAGGAACAGTCCTATCAATGGGTCGGAAAACAGCCACAGCACCGCCGCAAATCCCAACATCACCGCGGCGCCAAAGCCGATGCCGACCCGGCCGGCCAAACGTGCCTGCAGCAGTTGCCCGGCACCGTAATGCTGGCCGATACGCATGGTCACCGCGTAGGACATTCCCGCCGGCACCATGAAGGCCACCGAGACGATTTGCAGGGCGATCTGATGCGCCGCCAGCTGCGTGCTGCCCATGGTGCCCATGCACAGCGCGGCGAAGGCAAACAGTCCGACCTCGACCGCATAGGTGCCGCCAATCGGCAGGCCCAGGCGCCACAGTTCGCGCAGATAGTGCGTGTTCAGGCGTAGGAGGCCGGTGCCCAGCGGGTAGGCAGCATAGGCGCGGTTGCTGCGGATGTACCACATCAACGCCAATGCCATGCCGTTGGCCACAATCGCGGTCACCAGGCCGATGCCCATCAAACCCAGTTTCGGCAAGCCGAACATGCCTTCGATCAGGGCGTGGTTGAGCAGGTAGTTGAGCACCGTGCCACACAGGCTGATCACCATCACCGGGGTGGCCTTGCCGATGGCGCTGGTGAAACCGCGCAAGGCCATGAAGCTCAGGTAGCCGGGCAGGGCGAAGGGCAGGATCGTGAGGAATTGCCCGGCGGCGTGCACGTTGGTTTCGGTCTGGCCGAACATCAGCAGCACCGGCTTGAGGTTCCACAGCAGCAGCGCGGCGGCCAGCGCCATCAGCCAGGCCAGCCACAGCCCGGCCTGGGTCAGGCGTGTTGCACCGTCGATGTCGCCCGCTCCATGCCGGATCGCTACCAGGGTGCCCACCGCCGCAATCACGCCGATGCAGAAAATCGACACGAACGAATAGCTGGCCGCGCCCAGGCCACCACCGGCCAAGGCTTCGGGGCTCAGGCGGGCCATCATCAGCGTGTCGGTCAGCACCATCAACATGTGCGCCAACTGTGAGGCAATCAACGGCCCTGACAGCCGCAGAATGGCCCAGAGTTCGGTACGTGCCGGATGCTGCATGATCATCACGCTCAAAAAGTCATAGGGTTGTGGAAGGGTTGATTCTCGGCGCTCTGGGCCTATTGCACAAAGGGATAAAAGCGATCACTTGCATGATTAAAACTCATGCCTGAATGATTCTGGTAGGGTTTCGGCATCCTGCTGTCGGAGCCTTCCCTATGTCTCGTCGTCTTCCTCCGCTTTACGCGTTGCGCGCATTTGAAGCCGCGTCCCGACACCACTCCTTCACCCGCGCGGCAGAGGAGTTGTCCATCACCCAAAGCGCGGTGAGCCGGCACATCCGCACCCTGGAGGAACATTTCGCCTGCCGCCTGTTCCAGCGCAGTGGCCGCACGTTGCAGCTCACCGAAGCGGCCCGCCTGCTGCTACCGGGCGTGCGTGAAGGCTTCGCCGCCCTTGAGCGGGCCTGCCATACCTTGAACGCCGAAGATGACATCCTGCGCATGAAGGCGCCGTCCACCCTGACCATGCGCTGGCTGCTGGCGCGGCTCAGCCGGTTCCGCGCGTTGCAGCCGGGCAATGAGGTGCAATTGACCAGCGCGTGGATGAGCGTGGACGAGGTGGACTTCAACCAGGAGCCGTTCGACTGCGCGGTGCTGTTGAGCGACGGGCATTTTCCGGCGGACTGGGAAGCCTGCTACCTGTTCCCCGAGTTGTTGATCCCGGTGGGCGCGCCGAACCTGCTGGACGACGGCCCGTGGGACGCTACGCGCCTGGCCACTGCCGAGTTGCTGCATCCCACGCCCGACCGCCGTGACTGGCGCAACTGGCTGCAACGCATGGGCTTGTCGTCGCAGGTCTCGCTCAAGGGCGGGCAGGTGTTCGATACCCTTGAACTGGGCATGATCGCCGCTGCGCGGGGTTACGGCGTGTCCATGGGGGACTTGCTGATGGTGGCCGAAGACGTCGCCCAGGGGCGATTGAGCCTGCCGTGGCCAACTGCCGTGGCCAGTGGGGAAAATTACTATCTGGTGTGGCCTAAAACCCGTCCCGGCGGTGAGCGCCTGCGCCGCTTGGCGGACTTTCTCCAGAACGAGGTGCAGGCCATGGCACTGCCGGCGGTAGAGCGCCTCGATTGAAGGGGGATGGCTCGGTATAGCAATCGTTTGCGTGATACCCCTGTGCAGTACTCAAGTATTGCTCGGCGCCGCCGAAGTAGGGTGTTGGAACCATCGTACTCCAACGCTACCCACCAGATAATTTGCCGAGCCGCGCTATGAGATCAGGATGATCCTGGCCTCGGCCAGGAGCTGTCATGTCTCAACCTCGTGCTCGGATTGCTTCCCAGCTAGGCCTCGCGCTCGCCGTGATTTTGGCTGTCGTCATCAGCGGCAGTACGGTGTTTGCCTTGCGTTCCCTCGACTCCGCCAACCTCGACACCCGCGAGGAACACCTGGCCAGCGAAGCGCGCCTGCTCGCCGATCAACTCAACACCTTCCACAGCACCTTGCGCGAAAGTACCCAGCGTTTGAGCGGGCTGTTCGAAAAGCGCTTCGGCGCCGGTTTGAGTGTGCGTGCCGACCAGCCGGTGAGCGTGGCCGGCGTGCAGACCCCGGGCCTGTACCTGGGCAACGCGGTGCTGAACAACGATTTCGCCGAAGTCGATGAGTTCAAGGACACCTCGGGCGGCGTGGCCACCGTGTTTGTGCGCACGGGCGAGGACTTTGTGCGCGTCAGCACGTCCCTGACCAAACAGGACGGCAGCCGTGCCATCGGCACCGCGCTGGATCACCAGCATCCGGCCTATCAACGCCTGCTGGCCGGGCAAAGCTACGTCGGCCGTGCAGTGTTGTTCGAACGTTCCTACATGACCCAGTACACGCCGGTGCGCGATAGCGCGGGCAAAGTCATCGCGGTGCTGTTTGTCGGTTTCGACTACACCGACGCGCAAAACGCCCAGTTCGATAACCTCAAGCGTTTCCGCATCGGCCAGACCGGCTCCCTGGCGCTGCTCGATGAGCAGAAACACTGGCTGGTGCCGCCCGCGGGCGTGCAGGCGCTGGACCAGGCAGCCCCAGTGATCGTCGACCTGGCGAAAAAACCGGGTGAAGGGCGCTTCTGGAGCGACAAGAACGAAGACTTCTACAGCGTCGCGGTGCCGTTCGACGGCGGGCCGTGGTCGGTGGTGGCGAGCATGCCCAAGGCAGAGATTCGCTCCGTGACGTGGTCGGTCGGGATTCGCCTGATCATCGGCAGCGTACTGGCGATGTTGCTGGCGGTGGGCGCAACGGTGTGGTTGCTACGCAGCAAGCTGGCGCCGTTGAGCGACCTGGTACGCCAGGCCGAAGCCCTCGGCGCGGGCGATTTGAGTGCCCGTCTGAACGTCTCCAGCCATGACGAAATCGGCCAACTGGCACGCAGCTTCAACCAGATGGGTGAAGCGCTGTCGACCATGGTTTCGCATATCCGCAAGGCCGCCGAAGAGGTCAACAGCCGCGCCCAAGCGTTGTCCGGTTTGTCTGGCGGTGCCTATGAAGGCATGGAGCAGCAATCCGGCGAGATCACCAGCATGGCCGGTGCGGTGGAAGAATTCAGCGCCACCTCGTTGAACATTGCCGACAATATGGGCAGCACCGAACGCCTGGCCCAGGAAAACGCCCAGCAGACGCGCATCGGCCGCAATTCGATGCAAGAGGCGTCGTCGTCCCTGGAGCACATCGCCACCGCCTTGAACAGCACGGCCACGGTGATCAACACCCTCGGCCAGCGTTCCCAGGAAATCGGTGGGATCGTCGGCGTGATTACCTCCATCGCCGACCAGACCAACCTGCTCGCGCTCAACGCTGCCATCGAAGCCGCGCGCGCCGGTGAGCAGGGCCGTGGGTTTGCCGTGGTGGCCGATGAAGTGCGCAACCTGGCCTCGCGTACCCGCCAGGCCACCGACGAGATTTCCGGGATGATCCAGAGCATCCAGCAGGAGACCGGCAACGCCATCAGCACCATGGAGCATGGCAACGTATTGATGCAGGAAGGCCTGTCGCGCAACGCCGATGTCGCGTCGGCCCTGGCGCGCATCGATGAGCAAAGCCGTTCGGCGGGGCAGCAGTTTGCCGCGATCACCACCGCGACCCAGGAGCAGAGCAGCACCGCGACCTTGCTCAGCAGCAACCTGCAAAGCATTGCCCTGGCCAACAGCGAGCAGCGTGAAGTGGTGTCGAACCTGGCGATTACCGCCAAGGAGCTGGAGACATTGGCGGCGGGCCTGCGCCATGAGGTTGACCGCTTTCGTTGACCCAGACACGGCAACGCCGGTGTACGGGATAGCGATTCCCATACACCGGCGTTGCTCAAGCGCGTAAGCCGAGGGTTACACGGTCGCGCCCGCTGGCTGGGCGTCGATCACCTCGTTGTACGGCGCCTGGACCCGATCACGCAGGCCGTAGTCACGGATCACCGAGGTCACGCGCACGCGGTAGTCGTCGAAGATCTTGTCGCGGCCGGCTTTTTGTGCCGACAGGTGCGCGGTTACGTTGCGCCATTGGACCACGGCTTCTTCATCGCGCCAGGTGGTCACCGACATGACTTTCTTGGGGTTCAGGGTGCTTTGAAAGCACTCCACGGAGATGAAGCCTTCCATGGGCTCAAGCATCGGCGTCAGCTTGTTGACCAGATCGACATAGGTCTCGCCCTGGCCCGGCAGCGCTTGCAGCTCAAACAAAACTACGATCATGTTAATTCCTCATCCTTGTGTTTTTAGTGGGTGTCGCTCAGGCGGCCGTCACGGTCGACGGCCTGCTGTTCAGTGCTGTGCTGGCGTTTCCAGTGCGTCCAGCCAGTCGTTGATCACGGTGCGGGCGGCCACGGTCAGGCGGTCGCCCAGCTCGATGGCGGCGGCGCGCAAGGCGTGGGGGTTGATGCCGGTTTGCGACAGTTCGCAGGCATGGCCGACCAGCCAGTGTTCGAGCTTGTTTACATCGGCTTCGAGGTGAAATTGCAGGGCCAGCACGTTGCGACCCAGGGCGAATGCCTGGTGGGCACCGACCGCCGTGCTGGCCAGGTGCACGGCATCCTTGGGAATGTCGAATTGGTCGCCGTGCCAGTGCAGTACGGGGGTGCCTTGCAGTGCCGCGAGCACCGAATCCTGGCCGGCCGTGGTCAGGGTCAGGGCTGAAAAACCGATTTCCTTGACGCCCAGCGGGTACACCTTGGCGCCCAGGGCGCGGGCAATCAGTTGTGCCCCCAGGCAGATCCCCAGCATCGGTTTGCCCGACTGCAAACGCTGGTTGATCAGCGCCAGCTCGTCATGCAGGAACGGGTAAAGCTGCTCGTCGTAGGCCCCGATCGGGCCACCCAGCACGATCAGCAGGTCGGCCTTTTGCACGTGCGCGCTGTCGAGTGTGTCGAGCATGGGGTCAAGGTAGTGCAGTGCGTAACCCTGTGCGGCCAGGACGGCTTCCAGGGTGCCGGCGTCCTCGAAATGTATGTGGCGCAGCGCAATTGCAGTCTTCATGGAAAAAACTCGTGTGTGAAAGCGATTAAGTGCCGGTTCATGCCGGCGGGTTCAGGTCTACGTTGAGCGTCCCGGAACGCGGGAAGGTGCAGCAGGCCAGGGCATAGCCTTGCTGCTTGTCCTGATCGCTGAGGCAGAAGTCCGGTTGCAGGGTGTAGTCGCCGTCGGACAACTTGACCCGGCAGACACCACAGATCCCTGCCCGGCACAGACTGCGCACGGCAATATCACCGGCTTCGAGCATGGCCAGCAGGCTTTGGCCGGCGGGGCCTTCAACCACCTGGTCGGTGTCCTTGAGCTGCAAGCGCACGCTAGACGGCGATTCGGCCGCCGCTGCGGGGGCCGCTACCGGCGTGAACGATTCGATCAACAGCGTGCTGTCAGGAAACAGCGCCGTTGTGTGTTCGCGCATGCCTTGGGCAAATGCCTGGCTGCCGCAAATCACCACGGCCTCGGGCGCGCCCAGCAGGCTCAGGTCGGCGGCGCTGGGGCGCCCGGCCTTGAAGTGGCCGTTGCTCTTGACCGTCTCGCGGGTGACAAACACCTGCAAGGCGAACCACGCCGTGGTCAGTTCCAGCTCCAGCAGCTCCTGCAAGAACGGGATCTGGGCAATGCTCGGTACGCACAACACCAGCGCCACATCGGGCACCGCCAAGCCGCGCTGTGCACGTTCGCGCAGGCCGCGCAGCAAGGCGATCGGCAGCGTGATGCCAATGCCACCGGCGAGCATGCCGACCTGCTGGCAATCCACAATCGAGGCCAGGCAAATGTCGCCGGCGACAAAGTGCATCGGTGCCGTTTCGCCTGCGCACAAGGTCGCGTGCAATTGGTCGGAGACGCCGCCGTGGCCTTCGCGTTTGACCGCAATTTCAAACAGGTCCGCCGCCGGTGTGCGGGTGATCGAATACAGGCGCTGCTGGGGCGTGCCGGTGGTGTCCGGGTAACTCACCGCCACGTGCCGGCCGGGGCGCAGGCCGTCGAGGAACTCGGCGCTGGCGCCGTGGGCGCGCAGGGCGAAGACCTTGATGTCGGCGGTTTCATGGGTAACGCTTTCGCAGCGCGCCTGAAGTGTCATGCCGTTCATGCGCGGGCCTTTTCGCGAAGGGCGTCCATTGCGCTGTCGACGTTGCCCAGGCCGTTGCCGGTCAGGCCGATGCGGTCGATCAGGGCTTCGACCGAGTCGGTGTAGACGCTGATCTCATTGTTGTCGCCGACGTCATGCAGGATGTCCTGGGCATGGGGGAAGTCGAGCATCGCGAACACGGTCGACCAGGCGCCCATTTCGTTGTTGGCGAACATCTGCACGGTCTTGAGAATCACCGCGCGCAGGTACTCGCGCTCCTTGCGGCTCAGGCCGTGCACGATGTCGGACGCGACGAAACTGAACACGCTGGAATGGCTCCATTCGTCCATGGCGTGGGTGCGGGTGACCTCATGACAGATCGCCTGGATGCTGGTGTCTTCCGCCATGGTCTTGAGGTAGTCGGTGATCAGCGTCTCACTGGCGCACGCGACCCCAAAGCGGGTCAGGCGCCGTTCCCATTCGGCGGTGCAGTTGGCCAACAGCCCTTCGCGCCAGGTCACCAGGTTGAACGCGCTGAAGTCCAGCGGCTTGAGTTTGCGCATGTCGTAGATGTAGTTGCAGGCCATGATCGACATGCGCGTATGCAGCGCCTCGTCCAGCAGCGCCTGGGACATCACGTCTTGCAGCAAGGCGCGGTTCTGGCTGGGCGGAGGGGTCTTGATGATGTCTTCGCAGGCAGGCACCACCACATCGCATTCGATGTAGATGGTCTTGAGGTTGTAGATCCCCCAGGCGTAGGACAGGCACTGCGATTGCAGGGCCTGCGGGGCTTCGCGCCACGCCTGGTGATCGCGGAACGGCAGCAGGCAAGCACTGAAATCCTGCTTGGCCGGGTTGAAGGCCAGGTTCCAGTAGTCGGGTTGTGGGTTGTTGACGGCGGCGCGGGTTTTCCACAGGCCGGATAATTTCGTCAGCATGTTCTGAACCACGTCATCGGTTCCACAGTTCAAACGGTCCATGTTTTCTTTCCCATTGGTCAGGCTATTTTTTTGTCTGTGTCTGGTTTGCGCATGTGGTTTTTTTCTACAGGCATGCGCTTTTCAAGTCTGCGGCAATTCGGTTGGCACGGTGTTGTCCTGGGTCATTTAAGGGCCACGAGCGGTGCGGTTGATGGGTTTGATCGCTCCAGGTACCAGGACTGCATCAAGGTCAACGCCACGGTCAATCCCATGAAAGCGGCGCTGGCCCAGAAGATGGCGTCGGGGTGGCCCCTGTCGAGCAGCCAGCCGAAACCGACCGGCCCCAGCGTGCCGCCGATGTTGAAGCCGGTGCTGACGATGCCAAAGGTTTTGCCCTCGGCGCCCTTGGGTGAGGCGGCGCGGACGAGCATGTCGCGGGACGGTGCGATCAGGCCGGTCAAGAAGCCGGCGCTGCCCAGGGTGATCAGCAAGGCCATGTCGCCCAATTCGGCGTTGGCCACAATCAGGATCAGTACGCCGGCCAGTGCAAAGGCGAGGGCGGCGACGAGGCCGTGGCGTCGGGTCCGATCCGCCAGCGCACCGCCGGCCAGCACGCCAAAGGCGCTGGCGAACAGGAATGCGGTGAGTGCCGCATTGGCCCAGGTCAGTGCCACGCCCTGGCCTTGCATCAATGCCGCGACAGAGAATTTTTCAATCGCGCTGGTGCTCAGGTTCAACACCACAAACAGCAAGGTCAGGCTCAGGATCATCGGCGAGAGCAGCACGGCCCGTCGGCCGCCGTTGCTGTCGGACGGCGTGGCGACGCGGCGTACATGGCTCACTTCTGCCAGCCCCGAGCCGGGCAGCAGCAACACCCCCAGCGCCACCACGCCCACCAGTGCGGCCGCCACGAAGGCCAGGCCCGGATGACTGGCGGTGGCAATCGTGAGCAGCAATACCGGGGCCACCGCTGCGCCGAGAAAACCGGCAAAGGTGTGCACCGAAAACGCCTTGCCGATATGGGCGGGGTTGATCGCCTGGGAGAGCAGTGCGTAGTCCGCCGGGTGATAGACCGCATTCGCCAGCCCCGCCAGGACCATGGCGATCAGCAGGCAGGTGTAGTTGGGGAACAGCGCAATCAGCAGGAAGCTCAGGCTGCCCAAGGCCACGGCGGCGATGAGCAGGCGCCGGGCGCCATAGTGGTCGACGGCGTAACCCATGGGGGCCTGCACCAGCGCCGTGACGATATTGAACAGGCTCAGCGCCACGCCCAGTTCCACATAACTGACGCCCAGAAACGCCGGCAACACCGGAAACAATGCCGCCAGCACCATGATGTGCAAATGGCTGACAAAGTGCGCCGTGGCGACCTGTGAGAGCAGTCCGATACGAACGATCGACATGGCTGAACCTGTTCAATGAGCGAAGAGTCGTTTGTTGAGCCGGGGCATTGGAAAAGCCATTGCGGCTCGAATCGGCGCAGATATTAAGCAGGCTATGGTCTTGCGCAGTAGTCCATTGCGGGCGGAGTAACCAGACCACTTGTAGGGTTATGCCAGCCGCTTGCGATGTGCCCAGGGATACAAGGTGCGTGGTTGCGAAGTGGTCTGTAGAACCGGCACGCAATGGTCTATCTGGCGCGTCGGGAGGCCGTTAGGGTAGTCGGCCATGGATAAGCCCGCTGGCGGGTGTGGCTTGCTATTCGATGTGCGCCGACAGGAGTCAATATGCCGAATTTCGCTCGAAGGGACGGATGTGCGCTGCCATTCGTCAGTGCCGATCACTTGTCCCAGGTGGACCGCGAAGTCTGGGGCGCGATCGAAGCCGAGCGTCTGCGCCAGATCCATTCCATTGAACTGACGGCCACGGAAAACGTGGTCAGCCGGGCCGTGCTCGAAGCCCAGGGATCGATCCTCACCAACAAGCACGCCGAGGGTTACCCCGGGCGGCGTTATTACGCCGGTTGCCACAACGTCGACGTGGTGGAAAACCTCGGCATCGAACGCGCCAAGCGGCTGTTCAATTGCGCCTACGCCAACCTGCAACCCTATTCGGGCAGCCAGGCGAACCAGGCGGTGTTGCTGGCATTGCTGGTGCCGGGGGACAAGATCCTCGGGCTGGACCTCAAGGCTGGCGGGCACCTGTCCCATGGCGCGCGGTTCAACCTGTCAGGCCGGTGGTTCCAGGCCTTGAGCTATGGCGTGCACCCCGAGACGCATCGCGTAGACATGGAGGACGTCGAGCGCATCGCCCGGCAAGAGCGTCCGCAACTGCTGATCGCTGGCGCTTCGGCGTACTCGCGCACGCTGGACTACGCGCGGTTTCGCGCAATTGCCGACGAGGTGGGCGCTTACCTGATGGTCGACATCGCCGAGGTGGCCGGGCTGGTCGCGGGCGGCGCGTTTCCGTCGCCGATCGAGTTTGCCCATGTCACCACGGCGACCACGCACACCACCCTGCGCGGGCCACGTGGGGGAATCATCCTGTGCAATGACCCGGTGATTGCGCAAAAAATCAACGCGGCGGTGTTCCCAGGCCTGCAATGCGCGCCGCTGATGCACATCATCGCGGCCAAGGCGGTGGCCTTGGGCGAGGCCCTGCAACCGGGTTTCAGCACCTATGCCCATGCCGTCATCGCCAACGCCCGGGCCTTGTGCGGACGGCTGGCGGAGGGCGGGTTGTCGGTGGTGTCCCAGGGCACCGACTCGCACCTGGCGGTGATTGACCTGCGGCCCTGGGGCCTGGCGGGCAACGTCGCCGAACACGCCCTGGAACAGATCGGCATCACCTTGAATCGCAATGCGGTACTGGGCGACCAGGCCAAGCCCAACGTCACCTCCGGTATCCGCCTGGGCAGCGCGGCGTGCACCTCGCGGGGGATGGGCATCGAAGAGTTCCAGGAAATCGGCGACATGATCCTGGCCTTGCTCGGCGGGGTCCGCAGCGGCACCTTCGACCGTCGCACCGCGACGTCCATCCGCGAAGGCGTCGCCAGCCTGACCAAGCGCTTCAGGCTGCCCTACTGACGCCTCCCGCCATTTGCCAGAAGAAGGACCTGCCATGCCGGACATCGCTCATCGCTACCGTCACAAAACCCTGCGCACGCCAGCGCAGACCGCCGCGACAGCGTGCGCCAACAAGCTGCGGCGCGCGCGGATGTATGCCCAGGCGCAGCGCCTGTTGATGAACTACGCCCTGGGTCACTAGCGGGTTTTCAGCGCATTCGCCAGGCGCAGCATGGCGGCTTCGATCTCGTAGGCGGTCAGGGACGAATAGCCGAGCAGCCAGCCCTGCTTCTTTTCCTCGCCCGCATACAGTCGGCTGAGGCCGGACAACTGCACACCGGCACTGGCGGCCTGGCGGATGGTTTTCTCTTCCGACCAGCCTTCATGCAGCAGACACGGGATCTGCAAGCCACCCTGCGGGCGCCAGGCCGTTACCACCCCGGCCAAGTGCTTGCCGATCGCGTCCAGCATGATCGACTGGCGCCCGGCGTAGAGCTTGCGCATGGCGCGCACGTGGGCGTTGTAGTGACCGTCTTCCATAAAGCGCGCCAGGGTCAGTTGCAGGATCTGCGGCGTGTGGCCGTCCATCATGCTGCGGGCGTAGGTGAAGGCCTTGACCAGCTCGCGCGGCAGCACCATGTAGCCCATGCGCAGGCCGGGGTAGAGGGTCTTGCTGAAGGTGCCGATGTAAAGCGTGCGCTGGTACTTGTCCAGGCCCTGCACGCAGGCGGTGGGTTTGCCGTCGTAGTGAAACTCGCTGTCGTAGTCATCTTCGATCAGCCATTTGCCTTTTTCCGCGGCCCAGTTGATCAGTTCGAGGCGGCGTTCCAGGGTCAGCGTGGCGCCGGTCGGGTATTGGTGCGAAGGCGTGACGTACACGCAGTGGGCGCCGCTGCGGTCGGCGTACAGCAGGTCGGTGCGAATGCCATGCTCATCGACATCGATGGGCAGCACCTTGGTCTCGGCGGTTTCAAAGGCCTTCTTGGCGCCGTAGTAGCCCGGATTTTCCAGCAGGATCGGTTTGCCCACGTCTGCCAGCAACTGGGCGCACAGGAACAGCGCCTGGCGGGTACTGCTCAGCACCAGCACCTGGTCCGGCGAGCATTTGGCGCCACGTTCGAGGTTCAGGTAGGTGGCGATGGCCTTGCGCAGCGGCTCGGCGCCTTGGGGGTCGCCGTGCAACAGCACATGGCTGCGATAGTCCTTCATCACCTGGCGTTGCAGGCGCTCCCACACGTCGGTGGGGAAGGTGCGGGTTTCCGGCAGGCCGGTGGCGAACGCCTTGATCACCTGTTGATCGGTGACGCCGCCGCTGTCGAGGATCATCCGCCCGCGCTGGCTCAAGCCGGCGCCGGGTGTGGCCTGGTTGCTTTTGACTTCCTGAGCCTTGATGCGTCGGCGCGAGGCGCCGCGCAAGTCGGTGCCGATGGCGTCGCACACATAGCTGCCGGAACCTTCGCGGCGCACGATGAAACCGTCGCGGTGCAACTGCACGTAGGCGTTTTCCACGGTGTCGCGGGCGATCCCCAATGACTTGGCCAACACCCGCGTCGCCGGCAGCTTGAGGCCGGGGGCGAGTGCGCCTTCCAGGATCAGGGCGCGCAAGGCGCGTTGAATGCGCTGGTGCAGGTCCAGCAGTTGGAATTCAGCATCCTTGAGCCGCATCTGCAGCGTCTCCAACTCGAACGTTTTTGCCATGTGGTCTGCCTAACTTCCGTGAATTGGCCTGTAGCGGCAGGCCAGTCTATCCGTAGACTTCAAACCCTGCCACCGCCTTCATCGGCGGCCAATCCAGATGCTGCGTGCATGCTTCGACAGGGAGTCGTCAATTATGGCCAGGTCACACAATTTCAGCGCGGGCCCTGCGGCATTGCCCATGGAAGTGCTGCGCCAAGCCCATGAGGAATTTTTCGACTTTGCGGGCACGGGCATGTCGGTGATGGAAATCAGCCACCGCAGCGGGATCTTCATGGAAGTCGCCCACCAGGCCGAACAGGACCTGCGGGAGCTGTTGCAGGTGCCCGCCGCGTACAAGGTGCTGTTCCTGCAAGGCGGTGCTTCGCTGCAATTTGCCCAGGTGCCGATGAACCTGTTGGGCGACAAACGCAGCGCGGACTACCTGCATACCGGTCTCTGGTCGGGCAAGGCCATCGAGGCTGCCCAGCGTTACTGCGACGTGCGTATCGCCGCCAGCGCCAAGGCCGACGGGTTTGATCGCGTCCCCGCCGTGGCGGGCTGGAACCTCAACCCGGACGCCGCCTACCTGCACTACACCGAGAACGAAACCGTGCACGGCGTGCAATTTGCCGATGTGCCCGACAGCACTGTGCCGCTGGTATGCGACGCCTGCTCAAGCCTGCTTTCCAAGCCGATCGACGTGGCCCGGCACGGCTTGATCTATGCCGCCGCGCAAAAAAACATGGGCATTGCCGGGCTGACGGTGGTGATTGTCGACCCGGCGCTGCTGGATGCCGCCCAGGCGTTCACCCCCGACATTCTCAGCTATGCGCGCATCGCCGACGCGCAGTCGATGCTCAACACGCCGGCGACCTTCCCCTGGTATCTCACCCACCTGACGCTCCAATGGATCAAGCGCAGCGGCGGCGTCGAGGCCCTGCACCGGCTCAACCAGGCCAAGGCCGAGCTGCTCTATGGCGTGCTCGATAACAGCGACGGGTTTTATCGCAACAGCGTGCAAGTGCCGTTTCGTTCGATCAACAACGTGCCGTTCCGGCTGGCCGATACCGCGCTGGAAAAGACCTTTGTGCAGCGCGCCGAACAGGCCGGCCTCTACGGGCTCAAGGGGCACGCCTCGGTCGGCGGATTGCGCGCCAGCCTCTACAACGCGGTCACGCTCGATTCCGTCGCGGCGCTGGGCGACTTCATGCAGGGTTTTGCCCGCGTGCACGGCTGAACCCGGGCGGTCTGCCAAGTGGTCTGGTCAACCTGGCGCAAGTGTCGGGGCAAAACCAGCCATTTCAGGGTTAAAAATTATCCACCTCGCGGGGCCCGAAACCTCGTTCTGTCAGGAGCAAATCCGTCATGTCTTCTCTGAGATCACCGTCATCGCTGCGCTTGCGCGACCTGTTTCATCCCGTGATCGCCGGACTAATCTCGGTGATCGTCAACTATGGCGGGACCTTTATCCTGGTGTTCCAGGCGGCCAGGGTCGCCGGGCTCAGTCCGGAGCTGACGGCATCGTGGGTGTGGTCGGTGTCGATTGGCGTCGGCGTGACCGGGCTGTTTCTCAGTTGGGTCAGCCGCGAGCCAATCATCACCGCCTGGTCGACGCCCGCCGCGGCGTTCCTGGTGGTGGCGTTGTCTACCACGCCCTACGCGGAGGCGGTCGGCGCATACATTATTTCCGCGGTCGCCTTCGTATTGCTGGGGTTGTCGGGCTGCTTTGAAAAAGTCATCCGGCTGATTCCGCCAGGCGTTGCCGCGGCGTTGCTCGCCGGGATCCTGCTGCAATTCGGTATCGGTGCGTTTGGTGGCATGAGCCTGGACCCGGTGCTGGTGGGGTTGCTGATCGTCGCCTACATCGTGCTCAAACGCTTTACCGCCCGTTACGCCGTAGTCGGCATCCTGGTGCTGGGGTTGGTGTTTCTGTTGACGCAGAACCGCGTGGACCTGTCCGGGTTGTCGCTGCAATTGGCCGCGCCGGTGTTCACCGCGCCCGAGTTTTCGCTGAATGCGCTGCTCAGCGTGGCGCTGCCGCTGTTTCTGATCACGCTGACGGGCCAGTACATGCCGGGCATGCTGGTGCTGCGCAACGATGGCTTCAAGACCAGCGCCAACCCGATCCTGACCGTGACCGGGCTGGGCTCGCTGCTCATGGCTCCGTTTGGCTCCCATGCGTTCAACGTGGCGGCGATCACTGCAGCGATCTGCACCGGCAAGGAAGCGTCGGAAGACCCGTCCAAGCGTTGGGTCGCCGGGGTAGCGGCGGGCGTGTTCTACATCCTCATCGGTGTGTTTGGGGTGACGCTGGCCGCTGTGTTCATGGCGTTCCCGGCCACCTTCATCACGACGCTGGCCGGCTTGGCGCTGCTCGGCACCATCGGCGGGAGCCTGGCCAGCGCCATGGCGGACGTCAAATCCCGCGAGGCCTCGTTGATTACCTTCCTGGCGTGCGCCGCCAACATCACCCTGCTGGGCATCGGTGGCGCGTTCTGGGGGCTATTGATCGGGCTGACCGCGTACGCCGTGCTCAACGGCCGCCTGCCACGGCGCAAGGCACAAGTGGCCGAGACCGACGTGACCGTCAAGGAGGCGACCCAGTGACAATCGCCCAACCGCAAGACCTCGGCACCCTGCACTCAGGTCACGGCCGCTATCCGCAGGCCACCAGCGTGGAGGATTTCCGCCGCAACCTGGCGGCGGTGCAGCAGCGGATCAACGACGCCTGTGCACGGGTCGGGCGCGATCCGGCGAGCGTGCGCCTGCTGCCGGTGAGCAAGACCTTTGATGAAGCGCATCTGCGCCTGGCCTACGCCGCCGGTTGCCGGTTGCTGGGGGAAAACAAGGTGCAGGAAGCGCAGCGCAAATGGGAGGCAATGGCCGACCTGACCGACCTGCAATGGTCGGTGATCGGTCATCTGCAAACCAACAAGGCCAAGCAGGTCGCGCGCTTTGCCAGTGAGTTCCAGGCGCTGGACAGCCTGCGGGTGGCCGAGGCGCTGGACCGTCGCTTGCAGATCGAGGGGCGCCAGCTGGATGTGTTTGTCCAGGTCAACACCTCCGGCGAGGCCAGCAAGTACGGGCTGGCGCCGGATGCCGTGGCGGATTTTCTACAGGCCCTGCCGGCGTTTTCCGCGCTGCGGGTTCGCGGCTTGATGACCCTGGCGCTGTTTTCCGCCGATGTGGTCCGCGTGCGCCCGTGCTTTGTACGTCTGCGTGAACTGCGCGAACGCCTGCGTGACAGCGCCCCGGCGGGTATCGGCCTGGGCGAGTTGTCGATGGGCATGTCCGGCGACTTTGAAATTGCGATTGAAGAAGGCGCCACCGTCGTGCGCGTCGGCCAGGCCATTTTCGGCGCCCGCGCCATGCCGGACGCCTACTACTGGCCGACAGCGGACGCCTGATCGACCGGCCTTGAACAACCTACGTATCGAGTGACTTGCAAGGAAACCCTGTGATGTCTTCTGCACCCGCGTACCTCATGCACACCTATGCCCGCCAACCGGTCGCGTTTACCCGGGGCGAGGGACCCTATCTTTGGGATACCCAGGGCGTCCAATACCTGGACGCCATTGCGGGCGTCGCGGTGACCAGCCTGGGTCACGCCAACCCGGAGATCGCCGCGGCCATTGCCGAGCAGGCCGGCCAGTTGCTGCATACCACCAACATGTTCCAGATCGAGTGGCAGGCGCGGTTGGGCGAACGTTTGTGCGGTTTGTCCGGCATGCAGCGCGCCTTTTTCTGCAACTCCGGTGCGGAAGCCAACGAAGCCGCGCTGAAGCTGGCGCGCTTGCACGGCAACGCCCGGCAGGTCGCGCAGCCACAGATCGTGGTGATGGAAAACAGCTTTCACGGGCGCACCCTCGCCACGTTGGCCGCGACCGGCAACCCTGCGGTGCAGCGCGGCTTCGAACCGTTGATGCCAGGTTTTATCCGCGTGCCCTACAACGACATCGACGCCATTCGCGCAGTGGCCGAGCAGTATCCCGACATCGTCGCGGTGCTGGTCGAGCCGGTGCAGGGCGAGGGCGGTGTACACCCGGCGTCCCGCGAGTACCTGCATGCCCTGCGAGAACTATGCGATGCCCATGACTGGCTGATGATGGTCGATGAAGTGCAGACCGGCATGGGCCGCACAGGTGCCTGGTTCGGCTTCCAGCACGCGCAGGTCGTACCGGATGTGATCACCCTGGCCAAGGCGCTGGGCAATGGCTTTCCCATTGGCGCCTGCCTGGCGCGGGGCAAGGCCGCCGAGTTGTTTTCGCCCGGCCACCATGCCTCCACGTTTGGCGGCAACCCGCTGGCCTGCCGGGTCGGGTGCACGGTGGTCGACATCATGGCGCGGGACCAGATCCCGCTGCGTGCGGCCGTCTCGGGGCGGCGCCTGTTGGCCACGTTGCAGGAGGCGTTGGGCAATCACCCGGAAGTGGTGTCGATTCGCGGCCTGGGCTTGATGGTCGGCATCGAACTGAATCGCCCATGCGCCGAACTGGTGGGACGCGCGCGTGACGAACAACACCTGCTGATCACCGTGACGCGGGGCACCACTATCCGCCTGCTGCCGCCGCTGATCTGCGACGACGCGCAGATCGACGACATCGCCGAGCGTGTCACTCGACTCCTGGCCCACAGCGCCTGACTTTTCACTCAAGGACCTCTTCACCATGTACGACTCAACGTTGACCCTTAAAGCTTTCGACCCTCAGCTGTGCGAGGCGATTCATAACGAAGAACATCGCCAGGAAGACCATGTCGAGCTGATCGCTTCCGAAAACTATGCAAGCCCCCTGGTGATGCAAATCCAGAGCACGGTGCTGACCAACAAGTACGCCGAGGGGTACCCGGGCAAGCGTTATTACAGCGGCTGTGAATACGTCGACGTGGCCGAGCGGCTGGCCATCGAGCGGGTCAAGACGCTGTTCGATTGCGACTACGCCAACGTGCAGCCCCATGCCGGTGCCCAGGCGAACGCCGCCGTATTCTTGGCGCTGATCAACCCCGGCGACACGGTGATGGGCATGAACCTGGCCCAGGGGGGTCACCTGACCCACGGTAACCCGTCGAACTTTTCCGGCCGTCATTACAAGATCGTGCCGTATGGCCTCGATCCAAAGACAGGCCTGCTCGACTACGACGAGATGGAGCGCATTGCCTTGGAAACACGGCCGAAGATGTTGATCGGTGGTTTCTCGGCCTACTCGCGATACAAGGACTGGGCGCGTATGCGCGAAATTGCCGACAAGGTCGGGGCGATTTTCTGGGTCGACATGGCGCACGTCGCCGGGCTGGTCGCCGCCGGTGAATACCCGGACCCATTGCCCCATGCCCATGTGGTCACCAGCACCACGCACAAGACGCTGCGCGGTCCTCGGGGCGGCCTGATTCTGTCCAAGGGGCAAGACGAAGCGTTTTACAAGAAGCTCGACTCGGCGGTGTTCCCGGGGGTTCAGGGGGGGCCGTTGATGCACCAGATCGCGGCCAAGGCGGTCGCGTTCAAGGAAGCGCTGACGCCTGAGTTCAAGACCTACCAGGCCCAGGTGGTGACCAATGCCCGGGCCATGGCTACGGTGTTGCAGCAGCGCGGGTACAAGATCGTCTCGGGCGGCACCGATAACCACATGATGCTGATCGACTTGTCCGACCGGCCTTACACCGGCAAGGAAGCCGACGCGGCCTTGAGCAACGCCTACATCACCGCCAACAAGAACTCGGTGCCCAACGATCCACGTTCGCCGTTTGTGACCTCGGGCCTGCGCATTGGCACGCCGGCCGTCACCACCCGTGGTTTCGGCGTATTCGAATGCGAGCAGTTGGCCGGCTGGCTGTGCGACGTACTTGACGCAATGGAGCGCGATGACAGCGATAGAGTCGCCCATCATGTGCGCGAACAGGTGATTGCGCTGTGCCGGCGTCACCCGGTCTACCGTTGATCGGCCTGGCCGCAGGCGACTGGCCGGTATTGCAGCGCTTCGGCCAGGTGCGGGCGGGTGATGGTGTCCACACACTCCAGGTCCGCCAGGGTGCGGGCGACTTTCAACAGCCGATGGGCGGCCCTGAGGGATAGGGTCAAACGCTCGCACGCGCTTTCCAGCCACGCTTCATCCGGCTTGGACAGCGCGCAGTGCCGGCGCAGCCCGGGCAAATCCAGGAAGGCGTTGGCGCAGCGCTGGCGGTTGTGTTGGCGCTCCCGCGCCTGGGCAACCTGCGCCGAGGCGGTGGCCGTGTTGTCGCCACTTTGCGGCGTGGGGTTCAATGCGGTGGCTTCCCGGGCAACGGTCAGGTGCAGGTCGATGCGGTCCAGCAGCGGGCCGGAGAGTTTGTTGCGATAGCGCTGGATCTGTTCCGGCGTGCAGCGACAGCGTCCGCTGGCATCGCCCAGGTAGCCGCAGGGGCAGGGGTTCATCGCGGCCACCAGTTGAAAGCGCGCCGGGAAACTCACCCGGTCGCGGGCGCGGGAGATGACGATATGCCCTGACTCCAGGGGCTCGCGCAGTACCTCCAGGACCTTGCGGTCGAACTCCGGCAATTCATCCAGGAACAACACGCCGTGGTGCGCCAGGGTGATTTCCCCTGGCTGCGGTTTCGACCCGCCGCCGACCAACGCCGGCCCTGATGCCGAATGGTGCGGCTGGCGGAACGGCCGGTGGGGCCAATGGTTCAACGGCTCCAGGCTGACCACCGATTGAATCGCGGCGACCTCCAGGGCTTCCTGCTCACTCAGCGGCGGCAACAGGCCCGGCAAGCGGCTGGCAAGCAGGGTCTTGCCGGTGCCCGGCGGGCCGCTGAACAACAGGTTGTGCGCGCCGGCGGCGGCGATCAGCAAGGCGCGCTTGGCGGCGAGTTGGCCCTGTACCTCGCTCAGGTCCGGGTAAGGTCGGTTCAGGTACAACAAACCATCGGACTTGTAGGGCTCAATGGGCTGGTGCCCGTTCAGATGGGCCACCACTTGCAGCAAATGATCCACTGCAATCACCTTCAGCCCCGACGCCAGGCAGGCTTCCTCGGCATTGGCCCGCGGCACTATCACGGTGCGTCCAGCCTTGCGCGCGGCCAATGCCGCCGGCAACACGCCCTTGACCGCCCGCACGGCGCCCGACAAGGCCAGTTCACCCAGGCATTCGACCTCATCGAGCATCAACGCCGGCACCTGCACGCTGGCCGCGAGGATTCCCAGGGCAATCGCCAGGTCAAACCGCCCGCCGTCCTTGGGCAGGTCGGCGGGCGCGAGGTTGAGGGTGATGCGCCGGGCCGGGTATTGCAGCGCGCTGTTGAGGATGGCACTGCGTACGCGGTCCTTGCTTTCCTTGACCGCGGTTTCGGGCAAGCCCACCAGGGTGAGGGACGGCAGACCATTGGCCATGTGCACTTCAACGGTGACGGAAGGGGCTTCGACGCCGACCTGGGCGCGACTGTGGACGATGGCGAGGGACATGCTCGTTCCTTGAAATGGGGGCCGCATCCTGCGGGCTTTTCAAGGGTAGACGAGGAGTGAAACTATCGATGGCGGGAGGTTTTACAGAACGTATCCAGAGAGCGACGGGGCCAAATGTGGGAGCGGGCTTGCTCGCGAAGGCGGTGGGTCAGTCAATAAACTCGGAGACTGACACCCCGCCTTCGCGAGCAAGCCCGCTCCCACAATGGGCCGCGTTTATTCAGCAGATGGCGGCGTCAATCGTGCTTCCAGTTCGGCGACCTTCGCTTCCAGGCTCTCCAGCCGCGCACGTGTGCGGGCCAGCACGACCATCTGGCTGTCAAACTCTTCCCGGCTCACCAGGTCGAGCTTGCTGAAGCCGCTTTGCAACAGCGCCTTGAACTGGCTTTCGATTTCGTTGCGGGGCAGCGGGGTGTCGCCGCTGAACAGGCGAGAGGCATGGCCGCTCAGGGCGTCGAGGAGATCTTTGGGCGCGAGCATGGGAAATATTCCGGAATAACTGTTGGCCGGCAGTGTATCACGCAGCGTCTATAGTCTTTTTCACCGCGTGGGGCGCACGCTTTTCGCGCAACGTGCCGTCCGGCTGCGCACTGTTTTTGTGCGCAATACGGCCGCCAAAAAGCCCCGAAGGTGGACAGAAGTGGGCAAAGGACTGATTTCAGTGATTTTTACGGAGCTGGCAAGGTTTCTGCTTAGACGATCATGACCCATGCACTGATGCAGTCGCTGTGACGAATGCAGTGCGCCGACGGATCAGGGGTACAGGTTTCGTCACCAGTGGTTCGCTGGTGTCGCAATGGCAACTGCCGTTGAGACGATGCGTTACAAAGCCAGGCACTGCGCTTAGACTTGAGACGGGTTTGTTTTCCTGGGGCAAGTCCACCAATTCGGGAGAGAGTTTTCATGAAGCTAGTCACTGCCATCATCAAGCCGTTCAAGTTGGACGATGTACGCGAGTCGTTGTCCGAGATCGGCGTGCAGGGCATTACCGTTACTGAGGTCAAAGGCTTCGGTCGGCAGAAGGGTCACACCGAGCTGTATCGCGGCGCGGAATACGTAGTCGATTTCCTGCCGAAGGTGAAGATTGATGTCGCCATTGACGACAAGGATCTTGACCGGGTTATCGAGGCGATAACCAAGGCGGCCAACACCGGCAAGATCGGTGACGGCAAGATCTTCGTGGTCAATCTGGAACAGGCTATTCGCATCCGTACCGGCGAAACCGATACCGACGCAATCTAAGCCGCCAAACCCCAACGCCCCAGGAGAAAACAATATGACTCTGCGTAAATTCGCAGGGCTAGGAGCCCTGTTGTCCATCGTAATGCCAAGCCTGGCCATGGCGGCAGACGAAGTGGCTGCTCCAGTCCTCAATTCCGGCGACACGGCGTGGATGCTCACATCCACCGCGCTGGTGCTGTTCATGACCATTCCAGGCCTGGCGCTGTTCTACGGCGGCATGGTGCGCTCCAAAAACATTCTTTCCGTGATGATGCAGTGCTTCGCCATCACCGGCCTGATCAGCATCCTGTGGGTCGTCTACGGCTACAGCATCGCCTTTGATACGACCGGGATGGAGCAGGGCGTCGTCAACTTCAACTCCTTCTTCGGCGGCATGGGCAAGGCGTTCCTGGCGGGCGTGACCCCGGCCAGCATCACCGGGCCTGCGGCACTGTTCCCCGAGGCGGTGTTCATCACCTTCCAGATGACCTTCGCGATCATCACTCCGGCGCTGATCGTCGGTGCCTTCGCCGAGCGCATGAAGTTCTCCGCGATGCTGATCTTCATGGCGATCTGGTTCACCCTGGTCTATGCGCCGATCGCGCACATGGTCTGGAGCGGTAACGGTGGCCTGCTGTGGGACTGGGGCGTGCTGGACTTCGCCGGCGGCACCGTGGTGCACATCAATGCCGGTGTGGCTGGCCTGGTGGCGTGCATCGTGCTCGGCAAGCGTAAAGGCTACCCGACCACCCCGATGGCCCCGCACAACCTGGGTTACACCCTGATCGGCGCGGCCATGCTGTGGGTGGGCTGGTTCGGCTTCAACGCCGGTTCCGCCGCTGCGGCCAACGGCACCGCCGGTATGGCGATGCTGGTCACCCAGATCGCGACCGCTGCTGCAGCGCTGGGCTGGATGTTCGCCGAGTGGATCACCCATGGTAAGCCAAGCGCACTGGGTATTGCCTCGGGTGTCGTGGCCGGCCTGGTTGCTGTAACGCCAGCCGCAGGCACCGTGGGCCCGATGGGCGCCCTGGTGATCGGCCTGGTGGCCGGTGTGGTCTGCTTCTTCTGCGCTACCAGCCTCAAGCGCAAGCTGGGCTACGACGACTCCCTGGACGCCTTCGGCGTGCACGGTATCGGCGGTATCGTCGGTGCAATCCTGACCGGTGTGTTCGCAGCGCCAGCCCTGGGCGGCTTCGGCACCGTGACTGACGTTGCTGCGCAGGTCTGGATCCAGTGCAAAGGTGTCGGCTTCACCGTGATCTACACGGCGATCGTGACCTACATCATCCTCAAGGTGCTGGACATGGTCATGGGCCTGCGGGTTACCGAAGAGGAAGAGGCTGTCGGCCTCGACCTGGCACAACACAACGAACGCGGCTACAACTTGTAAGTACGCGGAAAAAAGATGCCCGGCTTGCCGGGCATTTTTTTGCCTGGCGTTTGTCAGTGTCTCAAAGCTGTAACGGTTTTTGCGTTGTGTTTGTGATGGGGCACACAAGCCACTTTCAAGCATGCGAATGTCTTACAGGCATGTAGGCGTATTCGGCACTTTGTTTTTTTCCTGAGCGCGCTAGAATGCGCGCCGATGGGCGCAGAACTGTATTTATCCGGCGAGCAGCGTGAACACGGCGGTGCTCGTAAAGTCCTCGCCATCTTGCACGGTGATGGGGCATAAGCCACTGGTTATCCGGTGGATGTTGATTTTTTTCCAGCGGCCTCGACAGGGGATGAAGCTGGGCTATAACTAATCTGCTTTTCGCAAGTCATGAGGTAGAACATGAGCGACGATGATCTGGAAAACGACGACCTCGAAGTAGGTGATGACGACGAGACCGATGAAGGTCTTGAAGTTGCAGCGGATGATGACAGTGCCGACGAGGTCGATGACAGTGGCGACGACGCTGCTCCCAAGGCCAAAGGCAAAGCCAAGGCCGCCGTTTCGGTAGATGAACTGCCGAGCGTTGAAGCCAAGAACAAAGAGCGCGATGCGCTGGCCCGCGCGATGGAAGAATTCCTCGCCAAAGGCGGCAAAGTGCAGGAAGTCGAGGCCAACGTGGTGGCAGATCCACCGAAGAAGCCGGATAACAAGTACGGCAGCCGACCTATCTGAGGTCAGCCACCTGCTTGTAAGAAAAGCCCGCCGTCGCTGCGGGCTTTTTCATGTCTGGAATAATTTCCTAAGGCCCGCCGCATACCCAATGTGGGAGCGGGCTTGCTCGCGAATGCAGTCTGTCAGTTACTGATGTGCTGACTGACACACCGCATTCGCGAGCAAGCCCGCTCCCACAGGTTTGATCTGCGTTTTTACTGCCAGCCGCGAAGCAACTCTGGCAATTGCGCCAGGTTACGAATCTCGGCATCCGGGCGCTTATCTGCATCCCACACCTTGCCCGTCGGGTTGAACCACACCGCCCGCAACCCCGCCTGCTGCGCCCCGGCAATGTCATCCCCTGGATGATCGCCGATATGCACCGCCGCACTGGCCTCCACGCCGCCGCGCTTCATAGCCTCCTGAAACAATCGCGCATCTGGTTTGGCAATCCCGATGTCTTCGGCGCGCAGGGCAAAGTGGAAGTAGTCGGCCAGGCCAACGCGCTGCACATCGGCATTGCCGTTGGTGATTACCCCTAGCAGGAAGTGCTGACGCAGCGCTTGCAGCATCGGTTCGGTTTCAGGGAACGGGGTGAGCTGATGACGCGCATGAATGAACGCCTCAAAACACACATCGGCCATTTGTGTGGCCTCGGGCTGTGGATAACCGGCTTCTTCAAAGGCATGCATCAACACCCGGTGGCGCAGCACGCTGATGCGGTGCTTCAGCTCCGGATGGCGCTCCAGCACCTGCTGGCGCAGGCTGGCGAAATGCTCCAGGGGCAAGTCGCCGACCTTCGACGCGTGGTTCGCCAGCCATTCACGCATCGACGCTTCGGCGCTGATGATGACGGGTACGTTGTCCCAGAGCGTGTCGTCCAGGTCGAAGGTGATCAGCTTGATACTCATGAGTCGCCGCCCTTGATGCGTTTGGCCCGTGGATGGGCGCTGTCGTACACCGTTGCCAGGTGTTGGAAATCCAGGTGGGTGTAGATCTGCGTGGTCTTGATGTCGGCGTGGCCGAGCAGTTCCTGCACCGCGCGCAGGTCCTGGGATGATTCGAGCAAATGGCTGGCGAAGGAGTGGCGCAGCATGTGCGGGTGCAGGTTCTGGCCCAATTCACGCTCGCCCGCCGCCTTGACGCGCAATTGGATGGCACGTGGCCCCAGGCGTCGGCCTTGTTGGCTGACAAACACCGCGTCGTCCGCCGGGTTGGTCAACAACCGCAGCGGCAGCCACAGTTGCAGGGCTTCGCGGGCTTTGCGGCCCACCGGCAGCACTCGGGTCTTGCTGCCTTTGCCCAGCACTTGCACCAGGCCGTCCGCCAGGTCCAGTTGATCCAGGTTCAGGCCGGTCAGTTCCGACAGGCGCAGACCTGAGGAATAGAACAGTTCGAGGATCGCCTGGTCGCGATGGGCCAGGAAGTCGTCCTCGACCGCACCGTCGAGCAATTGCAGGGCGCGGTCGGTGTCGAGGGTCTTGGGCAGGCGTCGCTCGCCTTTGGGCGGTGACAGGCCATTGGCCGGGTCGTGCTCGCACAGGCCTTCGCGATTGAGATAGTGATACAGGCCGCGCACCGCCGACAGCAGGCGCGACAGGCTGCGCGAGGATTGGCCGGCCTGGTGCAGGCGAGCAATCAAGCTGCGCAGGCTTTGGATGTCCAGGGCCTTCCAGCTGGCGATCTGCTGTTTTTCGCAGTACGCCAGGACCTTGTTCAAGTCGCGCCGATAGGCTTCCAGGGTGTGGGGCGACACCTGGCGCTCGCTGCGCAGGTGAGCGCAGTAAGCGTCCAGTTGCCGTTCCATGCCTAGCGCACCGCGCGCAGGGCGGTGGTGAAACGCGGCAGGACGCGGCCCAGCACTTCGGCGATGTAGGTCAAGAACAACGTACCCACCGAGCTTTTGTAGTGCGCCGGGTCGCGGCTGGCGATGGCGAGAACGCCATGCAGGCCTTGATGGCTGAGGGCGACGACGGCAGTGGAGCCGATCTGCTTGCGCTGTTCGGCGCCAAACAGGAAGTCCAGCTCATGCTCGCGCAGGGTGCCGCTGATGGTCTTGCCTTCGGACAGCAGGCCGCCGATGGCGGTCTGTGCTTCGGCACCGCTGACCCATCGCCCCACCGGCATCGGGTTGTCGCTGAACAGGATCAGGCTGACAAAGGGCACCTGGAAATCCTGGCGCAGGCTGTCTTCCACGGCGATCACCGTTTCTTCCAGGCTGGTGGCGTCCATCAGTGTGAGGATCAGGCGGCGGGTTTTCTCGAACAGGCGGTCGTTGTCGCGGGCCACGTCCATCAGGTGCGAGAGCTTGTGGCGCATTTCGATGTTGCGCTCGCGCAGGATCTTCATCTGCCGCTCCACCAGCGACACGGTGTCGCCGCGCTGGTGGGGGATGCGCAGGGCCGGCAGCAGCTCCTCGTGTTCGACGAAGAAGTCCGGATTAGCCTCAAGGTACGCCGCGACGGCAGCGGCCTCCAGACTGTCGCTCGGGGATGCTTGTGCGGGTACTTGAGGCTTATCGGTCATTGGCTGGGCTCACTCATAGACGGACCTGTCCTTCGTATACACGCGAGGCCGGCCCGGTCATCAGTACCGGGTGGCCAGGGCCTGCCCATTCGATGGACAGACGTCCGCCGGGCAGGTCGATCAACAGTGGCGAATCCATCCACCCCTGGCTGATCGCGGCCACGGCAGCGGCGCAAGCACCGGTGCCGCAAGCCTGGGTTTCGCCGGCACCGCGTTCCCAGACGCGCAATTGCGCGCGGGAACGGTCGATCACCTGCAGGAAACCTACGTTGACCCGGGCCGGAAAGCGCGGGTGGTGTTCGAGCTTGGGCCCCAATTCGTGTACGGGCGCGTTATTGATGTCGTGGACCCGCAGTACCGCATGGGGGTTGCCCATGGACACGGCGGCCAGCTCGACACTCTGCCCGTCGACGTCGACCGTGTAGCTGGCGGCCTGCTCGGTGGCCTGGAACGGAATGTCCGCCGGCACCAGGCGTGGCGCGCCCATGTTGACGCTGATCTGGCCGTCGTTGCGGACGTCCAGTTCGATCACGCCGCTCTTGGTCTCGACGCGGATCTGGCGCTTGGCGGTCAGGCGCTTGTCCAGCACAAAACGCGCAAAGCAGCGCGCGCCGTTGCCGCACTGTTCCACTTCGGAGCCGTCGGCGTTGAAGATCCGGTAACGGAAATCCACCTCCGGGTTGCTCGGCGCCTCGACGATCAGCAATTGGTCGAAACCGATGCCGGTGTGACGGTCGCCCCACTGTTTAGCGTGTTTGGGCAGGATATGCGCGTGCTGGCTGACCAGGTCGAGGACCATGAAATCATTGCCCAGCCCGTGCATCTTGGTAAAACGCAGCAGCATGGCTTACTCCGGCAGCAGGCTTTCGCCAGCATACAACTCGGCTACCGTCTCGCGGCGACGCACTTCAAACGCTTGATCACCGTCCACCAGCACCTCGGCGGTACGCCCGCGGGTGTTGTAGTTGGAACTCATGACAAACCCGTAGGCACCGGCCGAATGCACGGCCAGCAGGTCGCCTTCTTCCAGGGCCAGCTGACGATCCTTGGCCAGGAAGTCGCCGGTCTCGCAGATCGGGCCGACGATGTCGTAGGCGCGCGCTTCGCTGTCGCGAGGGGTTACGGCGGTGACGTTCATCCAGGCCTGGTACAGCGCTGGGCGGATCAGGTCGTTCATCGCCGCGTCGACGATGGCGAAATCCTTGTGTTCGGTGTGCTTGAGGTACTCGACCTGGGTCAGCAGCACGCCGGCGTTGGCGACGATATAGCGGCCCGGCTCGAACAGCAGCGCCAGGCCACGGCCTTCGATGCGCTCGCGCACAGCCTTGATGTAGTCGGCGATCTGCGGCGGCTCTTCATCGCGGTAACGCACACCTACGCCACCACCGAGGTCGATGTGGTGCAGGTAGATGCCGCACTCACCGAGGCGGTCGACCAGTGCCAGCAGGCGGTCGAGGGCGTCGAGGAACGGTGGCAGGGTGGTCAGTTGCGAGCCGATATGGCAGTCGACACCCAGTACTTCCAGGTTTGGCAGTTGGGCGGCGCGGATGTACACGTCCTCGGCGTCGGCAATGGCGATGCCGAACTTGTTCTCTTTGAGACCGGTGGAAATGTACGGGTGGGTGCCGGCGTCGACGTCCGGGTTGACGCGCAGGGAGATCGGCGCGCGAACGCCCATCTCGGCGGCCACCACTTGCAGGCGTTCCAGCTCGTCGGTGGATTCGACGTTGAAGCAGTGCACGCCGACTTCGAGGGCGCGGCGCATGTCGTCGCGGCTCTTGCCGACGCCGGAGAATACGATCTTGTCAGCCTGGCCGCCGGCGGCCAGTACACGTTCGAGCTCGCCACGGGAGACGATGTCGAAACCAGCGCCCAAGCGCGCCAGGACATTCAGTACACCCAGGTTGGAGTTGGCCTTGACCGCGTAGCACACCAGGCTCGGCGTGCCTTCCAGCGCGTCGGCAAAGCTGCGGTATTGGGCTTCGATGTGCGCACGGGAGTACACGTAGGTCGGGGTGCCAAAACGTTCGGCAATCGCGGACAGCGCCACGCCTTCCGCGAACAGCTCGCCGTTCCGGTAGTTAAAAGCGTCCATGAATGTCCCTTAGTAGGTGTCGTGCTTATGCGCTTTTGCAGATTTTTGCGACGATTGCGCCTGTTCATTCGGGTCTTTACTGTCGTCGGGCAGGTACAGCGGGCCTTTTTGACCACAGGCACTAACGAGGCAAGCGACCGCGACGAGCGCAGCAAGGGAAGAGATCAGGCGCTTCATGGCGAAATCCTTGAATATGCATTAATTGCGCCCGAGTATACCGACCACCCGCCAGCTTGCCTATGCGCTGAAATACCCGTCCGGCGGGGGTTTGCCGAGATGGCTGCGAAGCGGACTACGCTGACTGGGGATATTTCATACCGCCAATCGCGATGGAATCGGTATCCTTTGCAATCGGCCGGGCTCGCCCGTATCGTGCGGCGCTTGAGCAAAACCAGACACTTTTGAGGTTGCCACAATGAGTTTGACCGAAGCCCGTTTTCACGACTTGGTGGATGCGACCCAGCAGGCGCTGGAAGATATTTTCGACGACAGCGGCCTGGATGTAGACCTGGAGAATTCGGCTGGCGTGCTGACCGTCAAGTTCGAGAGTGGCCAACAACTGATCTTCAGCCGCCAGGAGCCGCTGCGTCAGCTGTGGCTGGCGGCGCGTTCCGGTGGCGTGCACTTCGACTACGACGAAGAAAGCGGCAAATGGCAGTGCGACAAGAGTGAAGAGTTGTTGGGCGAAATGCTTGCGCGCCTGGTCCACGAATACACCGGCGCCGAGCTGGACTTCGACGAGATCTGATGGTGACGCAGCCCGCTCCCGTACGTCCGCCCAAGCCGCTGTTCAGCAATGTCAGCCCGGCGGTGCCGTCACCTTGTATCAGTTTGTGTCGCCTGGACGAGGAAAAAGTCTGCCGCGGCTGCTTCCGTCACGTCGAAGACATCCGTGAATGGCGCTCCGCCGACGATGCGCGGCGCCGGGTGATTTGCGCCGAGGCCGAGCAGCGCAGGGCTGGCGCCTGAGGTCGTCTTGTTTATTTGTGACGCTGTGGTAGTGTCCGGCTACGCCTCAACTCATCGAGGCCAGTGAGAACCCCGCCTTTTTCTGGCGGGGTTTTGCTTTTTTGTGCAGAAAAAAGGAGTCTGCCTGAATCATGACCACCGCACCGTCCATCATCCTCACCCGTCTTGACGTGCAGCGTCTGGAGCAACTGATCGACCGCCTGGGCGACGAGTCTCCTGGCGTCGAAGCATTGCAAGCCGAACTCGACCGCGCCGAAGAGGTGGTTGGCCACGATGAAGTGCCTGCGGGTGTCGTGACCATGAACTCCAGCGTGCATTGCCGTGAACAAGGCAGTGGCAAGGACTACCACCTGACCCTGGTCTACCCGAAACACGCGAATGCCGATGAAGGCAAGATCTCGATCCTGGCACCTGTGGGCAGCGCGTTGCTGGGCCTGCAAGTGGGCCAGCATATCGACTGGCCGGCGCCCGGCGGCAAGACCCTCAAGCTGGAACTGCTCAGTGTTGACGGCCAGCCCAAGGACGGCGGCGCCTTCCCGCTCTAAATCTGCTTCAGCGCCGCGTTGAGCGAAAGCTCCAGCTCGGCCTTGTAACGCAGGTACAGGTTGCTCGGGCTTTGCACGTCGCCGAGCAGGCCCGACAGGTCCAGATCGGTGATGTAGCAGCGGTAGCGCTCGGTTTCCCGGCGCTGCCCGACGATCTCCTGAGCGACCACGCTAAAGAGCTGGTCGCCAAATTCCAGTTCGCAGAACTCCCGCTGATTGCAATACAAGGTAACGCCCACCTGGCCCGGTGCGGCCTTGCCAATAATCGCCTGCACGTCATAAAACGGTTTGTTGGCCGAGTTCTGCGGCGCCGGACGCGGCTCGACGCTGCGCGCGCGATTGCTGCCCGACGGCAACAGTTGGTAATACAGGATTTGCACTTCACCCAAGGGTTGCCTGTTGTCCAGCGGTGCCAGTGCTTCGCGTCGATAGATGATCGATTGCAGGAAGCGCTGCAGCGGCGCCAACAGGCTCTGCTCATCATGAAACGGCAATTGCTGGCGCCAGAGCGCGTTGAACTCATCCAGCACGTACAGCTCGGCAACACCGTCGTTGACCCGGTAGAACACCTGCACGCAATCGGCCAGGCCCATGGGCAGCAACAGCGCCAGGTCGTCGCCTTCCAGTGCCATGGCGTCCAGGTGCAGCGGGCTGTAGCCTGCCAGCTCTTCGCTGAGGTAGCTGATCAATGCGTCCTGGGTTGGCAGCGGTACGTGGGTGGCCTGGCCCGGCACCAGCTCCATCACGTGATAGTGCTGCTGCACCTGCAACAGGTAGCGGTGATTGCCTTGAGCCAGCAGCAGGTTCTGCGCGGTGTCGAAGATGTCCTCGACGCGCTGGGCAATGAACTGCGCACGGTTGTGACAGAAACAGCGCACCCGCAGGCGTGGCAGGTGATCCGACGGCAGTTGGTTCAGGTAGTCGCGCAGGCAATCGAGCAGGGCGTGCGGGCCGTCGTAGCGGCTGACCAGCACCTCGTTCCAACTATTGAGCGTGACCTGATCCAGGGTCAGGACCAGGTTGTCACGCACCCCGGCGTAGCTCAGGGAGTCGGTACGCTCGGTGGTCATCAGGATGTTCAGGTCGCGGTGGTGCTTGAGCGGGTCGACGCCGACGTTGATCAACAGCAGCACTTCCTCTGGCACGGCCGAGCGCAGCAGGCGTTCTTCATCGACACTGGCCAGGGGCAGGGCGACCGTCTGTTGCAGACTGCCGAGCAGGTTGAACAGCTCGAATTCGGTCATGTCGCTGATGCCAGGGTGCAGCGCCAGGCGGGTGCTGCTGTCGATGACGCCGTTGCGATGGCACCAGGTGAGCATCTCCAGCAGGTCGCGGCTGCGTTTGATCGGCGCGAAGTGTTCCGATTCCTGGGCTGTGAGGTTGCCGTTGTACAGGCCCCAGTAATGTTGACCGGGCTCCTTACGGTTGGGCGATTGCACCAGGGTCAGGGTGTCTTCAGCCAGGTCCGGGGCGATGCCGGGGTTGATGAACTCGACTTTGCTGGCCTTGCGCTCGAACGCGGCATACAGGCGGCGGCCGAGTACATTCAGGTCGCGCTTGTTGATCAGGCTGACGGTCTGCTCGGTGCGGGCGAACTGGGTAAGGAAGCGGTAGCTGTAGTTCAGCTCGTTGACCAGAGCGCGGCGCTCGGAGGCAACCTGGCGCACTTTCCATTGGCTGCGGCTGTCGAGCAGGGCCAGCTGGCGTTGGTCCCAGCCCCATTCGTGGGCCAGCCGCTCCAGCAGCAAGCGTTGCCAGCTGGTGGTGCGCTGGCCAGCGCTGAGCTTGCGGTTGACCTTCAGGTACAGGGCGCGTCGCACCAGTTCCAGACGCTCGGGCTCGTTGCGTGCCTTGAGGTATTCCTCGATGCGGCGGTAGACCACGATGTAGGGGTCCAACTCGTCGAGGTCGATCTGATTGGCGAACACCGCCCGCTTGAACCGCAGGCTCAAGCAATGCACGTGGGGGTGTTCGCTGGCGTAGACCTCGGTCAGCAGCAGCTTGAGCACCGATTTGTAGGGTGATTCGATGCCCTTGAACAGCTGCCACAGCCCGGCGCCGATGAACTCCCCCGGAGGGATGCGCGCCAGATGGCCGAGGTCGAGGGTTTCGTCGGCGCGGATAAAGCGCTTGGAGATCAGCGTGTGGGTGAATTCGGCGTAGCGGGTTTCTTCATACACCGGCACCAGCCACCAGATCGGCGTGCGTCCGGCCAGCCAGATGGCGGTACGGTAGAACTCGTCCAGCAGCAAGTAGTGCTGGGTGGTACCGCAGTCGTCGGAACTGAGCTGGGTGTCGCGCTCGCCCAGTACAAAGCGTGTCGGCTCGATCAGGAAGAAATGCGCTTCGGCGCCCATGCCCAGGGCCCAGGTTTCCAGCAACTGACACTTCTTGCGCAACTCGGCCAGTTCGTTTTCGCCGAGGTCCGGGGCGTGGCAGACCCACACGTCCATATCGCTCTGGTCGGCCTGGGCCAGGGTGCCGAGGCTGCCCATCAGAAACAGGCCGTGGATCGGCTGCGGCGGGTTGCCGTGGCGTGGCTTATAGGAAAACGAACGGGTCAGGCGCTGGGCTTCGGCCAGGGCTTGGGTGTCGGGTTCGAAATTCGACAGCCCGGCCGGCGTGCTTCCGGAGACGTAGCCGGGCAACAGCGGATGATTGACGTGGAAGAACAGCGGCAACAGGGTCAACACGCTTTGTTGGCGTGGTGTCAGCCCCTCGACAGCCCGGGCCATGCGGCCGTCGTTGAGCGCCATGAAGCGCGCACGCAGTTGGGCCAGCACCTTGCGGTCGATGCCTTCGTCCAGGTCAGGGCGGATTTCATGGGTGCGGGTCATGTCGAGCTCGGTGGCGCGCAGGGCCCGACGTGGGCGGCCGTATTGGAGTTTACCGCCAGGAGCATAGGAGGTTTAGAGGGTAATCGGTCTTTGACGTCAGAACTTTAACCCTTTCACAGCAGCGCCCCCGGAATCCGCATTGGGCGGACTCCATGGGCGGGTATCGAGCGTCAGGCGGCTTCTTTGGTACTGGCGGTGGTCAGGATGGTCAGCAGGGTTTGGGCCTGCTCTGCAGCGTCACGGCCAAGGCTGGTCAGGTAGCCTCCGTCCGGCTGGTCGATAAGTCCTTTGGCGTGGAGGCGCTTGGCTGCGGCGATAGCAGTGGGAGCGGCGGTCTGGTGGACTTTCAGACCTTCCTTGGTGCTGTCCAATGGGAAGAGTACAAGGATTTCCAGTTCGGCAACCAACTCAGGGGTATACGACATAAGGACTCCAGACTTTCTAAGAATTTATTAGAGGCTAGCAGGCCATAAGGTGAACGCACTTTGCCGAACTGTCCAGCGTGTTGCTGCGCCCTTGGATTATTGCTTTTCCGGCGGCAGATCCGGCAGGGCGCGCAGTGCAGTTTCATACCATTCGGTATTGAACGCACGGTCCTCTTCCAGCAGCGCATCAATCTCGACAGCCAGCACGTGGGCCATCAGTTGCAGGATTTCTTCACGCTCGTAACCCACCAGGGTCAACTTGTTGAACGTGGCCTTGGCCGCTGGTGGGTTTTCGCTTTCGATCTGGTTCTCGATCGCTTCGATCAGGGTGTTTTCGGCGAATTCTTCTTCGTCGTTGTCGATATCGGTCGGCTCGCTCATGGCAGGCTCCTCACAGGAAAGGGCGCCAGTCTACCCCCATTCAGGCGGGTGATGCTGCTGGCAACGTCGGGCTCTGGGAGCTATAACCCTTGCAGCCAACCCCATTCCCGGCCTGGAGGCGCCAGCAATGCTCAAGCTCTACGGATTCTCGGTCAGCAACTACTACAACATGGTCAAGCTCGCGCTGCTGGAGAAGGGACTGCCGTTCGAAGAGGTGCCCTTTTTTTCCGGGCAGACCTCCGATGTCTTTGCGGTCAGCCCACGTGGCAAGGTGCCAGTCCTCGGCGTCAAGCAGGGGTTTATCAACGAAACCAGCGTGATCCTCGAATACATCGAACAGAGCCAGGAAGGGCCTTCGCTGCTGCCCGCCGAGCCGTTCCAGCGAGCCCAGGTGCTGGCGCTGTGCAGGGAGATCGAGTTGTACATCGAGCTGCCGGCCCGTACTTGTTACCCCGAAGCGTTTATGGGCATGCCGGTGCCGGAGGCGATCAAGGAGAAGTCCAGGTCCGAGTTGCTACTGGGGTTCGGTGCGCTGGGCAGGCACGGCAAGTTTGCGCCGTATGTGGCGGGGGAGAGCTTCACGATTGCCGATCTGTATTTCATGTACAGCGTGAACCTCGCCTGCGCGGTGGGCGAGAAGCTGTTTGGGCTGGATTTGCTGGCTGAGATGCCGGCGGCCAAGGCGTTGCTGGAAAAACTGCATGCACTGCCCAATGCCCAGAAGGTCGCGGCGGACAGGGAAGCGGCGATGCCGGCGTTCAGGGCGATGATTGCTGCCAAGAAATAAGCAAGCCCGAGTGGATCAAGTGTGGGAGCGGGCTTGCTCGCGAAAGCGGTGTGTCAGTCAGCCCATAGCTAACTGATAGACCTTATTCGCGGGCAAGCCCGCTCCCACATTTGCCCGAGGTGTCTGGTAGTACTCGGTCTCTAGTGGGAGCTGGCTTGCCCGCGCTGCTTTTAGCTAGCGGCTGGCGAGCAATGCCTGGCCACGTGCAACGGCGGCCTTCACCTGCGCCGGTGCGGTCCCGCCAATATGGTCACGCGCATTCACCGAACCTTCCAGGGTCAGCACGGCAAACACATCCTGCTCGATCTGGTCACTGAACTGGCGCAGTTCTTCCAGGCTCATTTCCGCCAGGTCCTTGCCGGTGTCCACGCCGTATTTCACGGCGTGACCAACGATTTCGTGGCAGTCACGGAACGGCAGGCCGCGGCGTACCAGGTAGTCCGCCAGGTCGGTCGCGGTGGAGAACCCGCGCAGCGCCGCTTCACGCATGATCGCGTGCTTGGGCTTGATCGCCGGGATCATGTCGGCAAACGCGCGCAGCGAGTCGCGCAGGGTGTCGGCGGCGTCGAACAGCGGTTCCTTGTCTTCCTGGTTGTCCTTGTTGTAGGCCAATGGCTGGCCTTTCATCAGGGTCAGCAGGCCCATCAGTGCGCCGAATACGCGGCCGCTTTTGCCACGCACCAGCTCTGGCACGTCGGGGTTTTTCTTTTGCGGCATGATCGAACTGCCGGTGCAGAAGCGGTCCGGCAGGTCGATGAACTGGAATTGCGCGCTGGTCCACAGCACCAACTCTTCGGAGAAACGCGACAGGTGCATCATCGCGATGCTGGCCGCAGCGCAGAATTCGATGGCGAAGTCACGGTCGGACACGCCGTCCAGAGAGTTGCCGCCCACGGCGTCGAAGCCCAGCAGTTGCGCGGTGTAGGCGCGGTCGATCGGGTAGGTGGTGCCGGCCAGTGCGGCGCTGCCCAGCGGCATGCGGTTGGCGCGCTTGCGGCAATCCACCAGACGCTCGTAGTCGCGGCTGAGCATTTCGAACCAGGCCAGCAGGTGGTGGCCGAAAGTCACGGGCTGTGCGGTTTGCAGGTGGGTGAAGCCGGGCATGATGGTGGCGGATTCACGCTCGGCCTGCTCCAGCAGGCCTTTTTGCAGGCGGGTGATCTCGCCCAGGATCAAGTCAATCTCGTCACGAATCCACAGGCGGATGTCGGTGGCGACCTGGTCGTTGCGGCTACGGCCGGTGTGCAGTTTCTTGCCGGTCACACCGATGCGGTCGGTGAGGCGGGCCTCGATATTCATGTGCACGTCTTCCAGGTCGACGCGCCAGTCGAACGTGCCGGCTTCGATCTCACCCTGGATGGTGTTCAGGCCATCGATGATGCTGTCGCGCTCGGCGTCGGTCAGCACGCCGACCTTGGCCAGCATCGTGGCGTGGGCGATCGAGCCCATGATGTCGTGGCGGTACAGGCGCTGGTCGAAGGTGACGGAGGCGGTGAAGCGGGCGACGAAGGCGTCGACGGGTTCACTGAAGCGGCCGCCCCAGGACTGGTTGGTCTTGTCGGTGCTCATGGATTCGCTCGTGATCTGCTTTAAAGAGGCTTGGAGGTGTGCCGGCGATAATAACAGGGTTGCCCGTGGAGGCGGTGCTACGGGTGATCGGCATTTTTATTTGCACGAAGGATGGCAAAGTGCCTTGCCGCCGGACGCGTCCGGGAAGAGACTGGACTCGGGTGTTTATTGAAACGATATTTGACGATAGAGCAATACCGTCGCAGTGAGCGTCTACAGTTGCACTGAACAGAGCGTGAATGCACCAATGTCGGGTGCTGCGGTCAGAGCCCTGACTATCCATCAAACACGGGGGGATTCGGATTGTGTATCAGCAAACCCTACGACGATGCCCGAAGTCAGAAGGTCCTGGGCGCAATTGAACAGGTCCGGGTAAATATGGGTGCCGCTGTCAGGGCACTTTTTGCCGCTCGCGCTAGTCTTAGCGTGGATCGCTGTGACGCAAGTCACCGCACCTGTCTACGCTATCCTTGTGCGAGACTCACGCAGGAATCCAGCGCAATATGAATGTCCTGATCGTTGAAGACGAACCCCAAGCCCGCGAGCGACTGAGCCGTTTGGTCAGTGAACTCGAGGGTTATACAGTCCTTGAACCGAGCGCCACCACGGGCGAAGAAGCGTTGACGCTGATCGACAGCCTCAAGCCGGATGTGGTGTTGCTCGATATTCGCCTGCCGGGCCTTGATGGCCTGCAAGTCGCCGCCCGCCTGAGCGAGCGTGAATCGCCACCGGCGTTGGTGTTGTGCGCGGCCGAAGCGGAATTTTCGGCGCAGACCCTTGAGGTCAGTGGCGTCAGCTTCCTGTCCAAGCCGGTCGAGGCAGGTGCGTTGCTCAAGGCCCTGAAAAAGGCCGAGCGCCCCAACCGCAGCCAGCTCACCGCCTTGACCCAGCCTGCCGCCCAAAGTGGCAACGGGCCGCGCAGCCATATCAGCGCGCGTACCCGCAAGGGCATCGAGCTGATTCCCCTGAGCCAGGTGGTCTACTTTATTGCCGATCACAAATACGTGACCCTGCGCCACGAGGGCGGTGAAGTGCTGCTCGATGAGCCGCTCAAGGCTCTTGAGGATGAGTTCGGCGACCGCTTCGTGCGAATCCACCGCAATGCCCTGGTGGCCCGCGATCGCATTGAACGCCTGCAACGCACGCCACTGGGGCACTTTCAGTTGTTCCTGAAAGGGCTTAATGGCGATGCGTTGATCGTCAGCCGACGCCATGTCGCCGGTGTGCGCAAGATGATGCAGCAGCTTTAGCCCAAGGGTTTTGGCGCGACCTGCAGTCCTTATCCCGGTGCGATGCGGCCAGGGAGGCCCCGCACTTGCTGATTCAAATCAAAGCGTATTTGCCTGAGCTGTTATTATCTGCCGTATCTATTCAGTACGGATTGATCCATGTCCTCTCGCGAAATCCGCATCGCCACCCGTAAAAGTGCCCTTGCCCTGTGGCAGGCCGAATACGTCAAAGCACGCCTCGAGCAGGCCCATCCCGGCCTCACGGTGTCCCTGGTGCCCATGGTCAGTCGCGGCGACAAGCTGCTCGACTCGCCGCTGTCGAAGATCGGCGGCAAGGGCCTGTTCGTCAAGGAACTGGAAACTGCGTTGCTGGACAACGAAGCCGACATCGCCGTGCATTCGATGAAAGATGTGCCCATGGACTTCCCTGAAGGCCTGGGCCTTTTTTGTATCTGCGAGCGCGAAGATCCGCGCGATGCCTTCGTCTCCAATACCTACGCGTCCCTGGATGAGTTGCCCCAGGGCAGCATCGTCGGCACCTCCAGCCTACGGCGTCAGGCGCAGCTGTTGACCCGTCGCCCGGACCTGCAGATCCGCTTCCTGCGCGGCAACGTCAACACGCGCCTGGCCAAGCTGGATGCCGGTGAATATGACGCGATTATCCTGGCGGCAGCCGGTCTGATTCGCTTGGGCTTCGAAGACCGCATCACGTCGGCCATCAGCGTCGAAGACAGCTTGCCGGCCGGTGGCCAGGGCGCCGTGGGTATCGAATGCCGCACCGCTGACACTGAAATCCACGCACTGCTCAAGCCTCTTGATCACCACGACACTGAGGTGCGCGTTACCGCCGAACGTGCCCTGAACAAACACCTTAATGGGGGCTGCCAGGTGCCCATCGCCTGTTACGCGGTGCTCGAAGGTGAAAACCTGTGGCTGCGCGGCCTGGTCGGCGACCCGGACGGCGGCACCCTGTTGACCGCCGAGGTCCGTGGCCCGCAGGGCGACGCGGCAGCTTTGGGTATTCAGGTGGCCAACGCGCTGCTGGACCAGGGCGCCGGTGCCATCCTGCAAAAAGTCTACGGCGAGGCCGGCCCGCAGTGACCGATTGGCGTGTGCTGCTGACGCGGCCTGCCGAGGAGTGTCTGGCCTTGGCGGCGTCGTTGTCGGCAGCCGGGATCTTCAGCAGCAGCCTGCCGTTGCTGGACATCGAGCCGCTTCCCGTCACCCCCGAACAACAGGCCGTGTTTCGTGACCTGGGCCGCTATTGCGCGGTGATTGTGGTCAGCAAGCCGGCCGCCCGCCTGGCGTTGCAGCAGTTGGATCGCGCCTGGCCGCAGTTGCCGTGGTTCAGCGTCGGCGCCGCCACGGCCCAGGTATTGGCCGATCATGGCCTCAACGTTCACTATCCCCCAACCGGCGACGACAGCGAGGCCTTGCTAGCACTACCCGCCTTGCGCGAGGCTATCGCACGGCCTGGCGCCCGGGTGTTGATCCTGCGCGGCGAAGGCGGCCGGGAGCTGCTGGCTGAGCGTTTGCGCGAGAGAGGTGCTAGTGTCGACTATCTGGAGTTGTACCGTCGTTTCCTACCGACCTACGCCGCTGGGGCACTGGTGCAACGCATCCAGTTGGAACGCTTGAACGGCGTGGTGGTCAGCAGTGGGCAGGGTTTTTTACACCTGCAAGCCCTGGCCGGTGTCGATTGGCCCCAGGTGGCACAGTTGCCGTTGTTCGTGCCGAGCCCGCGAGTCTGTGAGATGGCGCGGGCTGCCGGCGCAGAAAAAGTTGTGGATTGTCGCGGCGCGAGTGCCGCGGCGTTGTTAGTGGCGTTGCGCGCCCATCGTGCGGCCACTCTCTGATACGCAAAGGACGGATACGTGAGCGAAACAGCCTTGCCCAAAGATGAAACCCAACCCGCAGCTGCTGCGTCGGTTGAGTCAGCTGTCACCGCGCCACGCCGTGGCAATGGCCTGGCGATCGTTGCCCTGTTACTCGGTGCGGCCGGTGTTGCCGCTGGCGGCTGGGGGCTCTGGCAGGTCCGTGCCTTGCAAGCCGGCAGCCAGCAACAGCTGGGCCAGGTGCAGACGCTTGCCGAACAGACTCAAGGCCTCAAGCAGGGTCAGCAACAGTTGGCGGCACGCCTGGCCCAGTTGCCGGCTGCGGACGAGCTCGAAGAGCGTCGCCGCCTGGTAGCCCAATTGCAGGGCGATCAACAGCGCCTCAGCCAGCGCCTGGAAACCGTGCTGGGTGCCAGCCGCCAGGATTGGCGCCTGGCGGAAGCCGAGCACCTGATCCGTCTGGCCAGCCTGCGTTTGTCGGCCTTGCAGGACATCAACAGCGCCCAGTCGCTGGTGCAGGGCGCCGACGAAATCCTGCGTGAGCAAAGCGATCCGGGCGCCTACGCCGCCCGTGAACAATTGGCCAAGAGCCTGGCCGCGCTGCGCAGTACCGAGCAGCCGGACCGCACCGGGCTGTACCTGCAACTGGCGGCGCTGCGCGATCAGGTGGTGCAACTGGCCGCGATCGCACCGGAATATCAGCTCACCGAACCTGCGTCCCAAGGGCGCCCGACCACCGATACCGAAAGCCGCTGGAGCCAATGGTGGGAGCAGATCTCGCGCTACTTCCGCATCGACTTCAACCCTGACGACAACATCCGCCCACTCCTGGCCGGCCAGGGTTTGAACCAGGTGCGCCTGGCCCTGAGCCTGGCGCTGGAGCAGGCGCAATGGGCTGCGCTCAACGGCGAGACGGCGGTCTACAGCCGCTCGTTGGGCGAGGCGCGTAGCGTGCTGCAGGACAACTTCAATCAGGACAACCCGCAGAGCAAGGCGATGCTGGCGCGTATCGCCGAGCTTGAGCCCAAGGCCGTGTCGGTGGTGACGCCGGATCTGGCGGCGAGCCTGGCAGCTGTGCAGGCATACCTTGAGCGCCGCCATTTGTCTGCCGACGAAGCCAAGGCGTCGGCGGGTAAGCCGGCCACCCAGGAGTGAAGCCGATGAAGCGTTTCTATGTGGTCCTCGTGCTGGCGATTGCAATCGCCCTGGCACTGGCTGTGGGCATCTCGAAACATACCGGCTACGTGCTGATTACCTATCCCCATGTGCTGAATTACGAGTCGAGCCTGTGGGCGACGCTGGTGGCGGTGTTTGCCATCGGCCTGGCGATCTACCTGGTCCGCCTGTTGTTGAGCCTGGTGACCACCTCCGGCGGCGTGGTCAACCCGTGGTCGCGGCGCAACCGCAGCCGCCGTGTGCAGATCGCGATTGAGCAGGGCCAGATGGACCTCGCCGAAGGCCGCTGGGCCAGCGCCGAGCGTCACCTGCATCGCGCCGCCGAAGCGGAGCGCCAGCCATTGCTCTACTACCTCGGTGCCGCGCGTGCGGCGAACGAGCAGGGTCGTTATGAAGAGGCGGATGGTTTGCTGGAGCGCGCCTTGGAGCGTCAGCCCCAAGCCGAGTTGGCGGTAGCCTTGAGCCATGCGCAATTGCAGATGGATCGCGGCGACACTGAGGGTGCCCTCGTCACCTTGCAGGCCATGCACGCCCGTCATCCCCATAACGCCCAGGTCCTGCGCCAATTGCAGCGCCTGCATCAGCAGCGTGGCGATTGGTCGTCGGTGATTCGCCTGCTGCCCGAGTTGCGCAAGGACAAAGTGTTGCCCGCCACCGAACTGGCCGAACTGGAGCGTCGCGCCTGGGGTGAAAACCTCAGCCTGGCGGCCCAGCGCGAGGAGCAGGGCGAAGCGGGCTTGCAGTCCCTTGAGCGGGCCTGGCAGCAACTGACCTCTGCCCAGCGTCAGGAGCCGCAGTTGGTGCTGGCGTATGCCGAACAGCTGCGCCAACTGGGCGCCGACGCGAAGGCCGAAGAGTTGCTGCGCGGGGCGCTCAAGCGCGGTTATGACAGTCATCTGATCCGACTGTATGGCTTGCTGCGTGGCAGTGATCCGGCGCGGCAACTGAAGTTTGCCGAGGGCTGGCTCAAGGACCATCCGGGCGATGCCAGCCTGCTGCTGACCCTGGGCCGCCTGTGTCTGCAAAACAGCCTGTGGGGCAAGGCACGCGACTATCTGGAAAGCAGCCTGCAGGTGCAGCGCAACCCCGAAGCCTGTGCCGAACTGGCGCGCCTGCTGGCGCAACTGGGCGATACTGAACGCAGTAATCAGCTGTTCCAGGAAGGCCTCGGCCTGCTGGATAACCGCCTGCTTGCTTCACCTTTGCCGGTGCCTGCGCGAGTCTGAAGTAGGAAGGATGCAAGGGGTGGCTCGGATACGTCTGACGGCCAACCCCTCAAGTCTACGCATTTACTCGGCCGAATCGCATTCGTCATAAACTCCTACGTAGCGTTGTGTTATGTCCTCCAAACTCTGGTGGGATGTCCTTACGTTTTCGCGGAATTGTCTGCTCTAGCGCGTATTGAAAGGGGTCAGGCCTTTCCTCTACCGTAACGACCTATCTTTTGCGGTACGGATAAACAATGTCTCTGGCCCCCTCACGTTCCCTGTTTCTCCTGGCGTTCATGGCAGGTGTGCTGACGTTGGGCGCGTCTTTCTACCTGGAATATGGCGCGCTTCTGCGGCCCTGCTTCCTGTGCCAGGTGCAGCGGGTATTTCTCGCCACGTTCACGCTGATCAACTTGATCGCGGTCGCTCATAACCCCAGACGTTTCGCCGCGGGTCTGTACGGGTTGGCGGGCATGGGGTGTGCGTTGCTTGGCGCAATTGCCGCAGCACGCCAGGTATTGCTGCAGAGCAGCACGTCGGGTGTAGCCCCTGAATGTTGGCCAAGCCTGCAGGACATGCTGGAAAAGCTGTCGTTCTGGCAGGCGGTGCACGCGATTTTCAACGGTACCGTCGATTGCGTGGAAATCAACTGGACGCTATTCGATTTGAGCCTCCCCGAGTGGAGCCTGTTGTTCTTTGTCGCGATGCTGATCCTGGGGGTCATGCAGTTTGCGGGGCTGTTGTCCGGCCAGCGATTGAGTCTGGGTTAGCACGCAAATCAACATTAGGGTTGTAGGACGGGATTAAACACTTGTATGAACTTTCTGTCCTGCGTACCTTGAAGCCATAGTCATGCGGGCATAATCTGGCCCGCATGCAGTATCGGAACCGTTTGTCCGATGCGGCCTTGTCCGGCCGCGGCGTTATCCTTTAAGTGTTGCGCGGGCACCAGGCGGCAGCGCCCCTATAGGGAAGAGAGATCATCATGCTGGAAAGTTGTCAGAATGCTCAGGAACGCTGGGGTGGGGTGCACAAGCTGATCGACAGCTGGTTGAAGGCACGTCACGAACTGGTTCGGGCCTTTGATGCGCTTGGCGCCAAGCCCGAGGAACTGGCTGAGAATCGCAAACCGTTGTTGGGTTTTTGCGGTGTACTGATGGACTACGTGTCTGAGGGACACTTCGGTGTCTACGATCAATTGACCAAGGAAGCAAAAGCCTTTGGTGATGATCGCGGCCTCAAGCTGGCGGATACTATTTACCCGCGCCTTGATGCAATCACTGAGAAGCTTGTCGCCTTCAATGACCTGTGTGATGCCGGTCAATGCGTGGCCGAGAAATTCAAAGAGTTGGGCGGCCTGCTTCACGAACGATTCGAGCTGGAAGACTGCCTGATCGAAGTGCTGCACAACGCTCACAAGGAAGAGCCCGCCACCCAGGCTTGACCCCTGAACTGCAGATAAGGAAACGGCGCGTTTTACGCGCCGTTTTTTATTGGGTCAGTGGCGGATGCCGAGTAATTCGATCTCAAAGACCAAGGGCGTGTAGGGCGGGATCAACTCGCCTGCACCGTCGGCGCCGTAGGCCTGGGCAGAGGGGATGACCAGGCGCCATTTTGCGCCCGTCGGCATCTGTTGCAGCGCGCTGGTCCAGCCGCTGATCACACTGTCCAGGCGGAACCATTGGGGCTGCGTGCTCTGATCGAATACCGTCCCATCGGGCAGTCGTCCCACGTATTTGACCTGCACTTCATCCGTCGCCAATGGCTTCGGACCACTGCCTGGTGCCAGCTCCGTCAGCAGGATTGCGTCGGCCAGTTCGCGCACGCCGGCAACGGCTTTTTCCTTGCTCAAGAACTGCTGTTCTGCGGCGAGTGCTTTTTCGCTTTGAGGTGCCTGTGCGTCGGCTGCGCTCTGTGCTTCGTGCTGGGCCAGCAGCTGTTCGATGCGCGCATTATCGAGTGCCAGCGGCTTGCCTTGATAGGCTTGCTTGAGGCCGTCGAGCAAGGCCTGGATCTGCAAGTCGGGGACTTCCTGGCGCAAGCGTTCGCCGAGGCTGGCGCCCAGGCTGTAAGCGAGGTCGTGCCGGTTCTGGTCAGTGGTTTTGGACGACGATTGCTCGCTCCCATTGGCCACTGAAATCGCCAGGCCCAATACAAGAAAAAGGTAACGCGACATGGGCATCCTCCCGCCGAAAGTGCGACGGATTATGCCAGTGCGAGGCGGTAAAAAGTGTCGTGTATTTTCGTTATGACGATAAGAATTTTCGCACGGTGCAACGCCAGGCAAACGATACTGTCAACATGCCCTAGCGGCGGTAAGAGCAGAGGGCTAGTATGAGCCGCACCCACGTCAGCCAGGAGGTAAACCATGTCGGCCAAACAGAAGCCTGTAAATACCCCGTTGCATTTACTCCAACAACTTTCGGGCAGCCTGCTCGAACATCTGGAAAGCGCTTGTTCCCAAGCCTTGGCCGATGCAGAAAAGCTGCTCGCCAAGCTGGAAAAACAACGCGGTAAAGCGCAAGAGAAGCTGCACAAATCCCGCACCAAACTGCAAGACGCCGCCACTGCCGGCAAGGCCAAGGCACAAGCCAAAGCCAAAGACGCAGTCAAAGAACTTGAGGACCTGCTGGATGCCCTCAAGGATCGCCAAGCCGAAACCCGCGGCTACATCTCCCAACTCAAAAAAGACGCTCAAGAAAGCCTGAAACTGGCCCAGGGCGTTGGTCGTGTGAAGGACGCCGTAGCCAAAGTGCTGGGCGCTCGCACCCCGGCAAAAGCCGCTGCGCCAAAAGCCCCAGCCAAAGCTGCTGTCGCCAAGCCAGCTGTTAAAACTGCTGCTGCAAAACCAGCCGCCAAGCCAGCTGCCAAAACCGCTGCTGCAAAACCAGCCGCCAAGCCAGTTGCTAAAGCCGCTGCTGCAAAACCAGCCGCCAAGCCAGTTGCTAAAGCCGCTGCTGCAAAACCAGCCGCCAAGCCAGCTGCCAAAACCGCTGCTGCAAAACCAGCCGCCAAGCCAGCTGCCAAAACCGCTGCTGCAAAACCAGCCGCCAAGCCAGCTGCCAAAACTGCTGCTGCGAAACCAGCCGCCAAGCCAGTTGCTAAAGCCGCTGCTGCAAAACCAGCCGCCAAGCCAGCTGCCAAAACTGCTGCTGCAAAACCAGCCGCCAAGCCAGCTGCCAAAACTGCTGCTGCGAAACCAGTCGCCAAGCCAGTTGCCAAAGCCGCTGCTGCAAAACCAGCCGCCAAGCCAGCTGTTAAAACTGCTGCTGCGAAACCAGCCGCCAAGCCAGCGGCCAAACCTGCTGCCGCGAAACCAGCCGCCAAGCCAGCCGCAAAACCTGCTGCTGCAAAGCCGGTCGCTGCTAAAGCCGCACCGGCCAAGCCTGCAACACCAGCGGCTACCCCGGCAGCGTCCACCACGCCAGCTGCTGCTCCAGCTGCTGCGCCGGTAGCACCAAGCACCACTCCAACCAGCGCTTCCTAAGTGCCGGTGACCATGACGCGCAGCTGTTGCAGCGCGTCATGGTCAAGGTTGGCGGCATCCTCGGCCGCCAATCCTTCCAGCCACGGCTGGTGACCTTTCACACCGGTTGGCCATTCCAGCGCCAGCGTTTCCAGGCGTGCCAGCAATTGCCGTTCGGCATCCAGCTCCAGACTTTTGACCCGCTCTCGCAACTGCGCCAGTGATTCGTCCTGCTGCGCCAAGGCGCGCCATTGCGTGCGCAGCTGTCGCAAGGGTTCAATCACCTGTGCGCGCCACGGGCGGGCGAGCTGTTGCAGTGCATGAACGCGCCCAGGCTCAAGTGCAACACCGCGTTGCTCCAACCATGCAGCGCAGAGCAGCAGGCACACATCCGCCCCGTGTTCCTGCAAGCGCAGGCACGTGCTTTCGACGCCCGGACGGGCGTAAGTCGAGAGGGCAAAGCTCCACAGGTCAGCGCACATATTCACACCCAAGCCAGCGGCCAACGAAGCTGGTAGACTCCGCCGCCATTATGATCCGACTTCAAAGCCTAACATTACAGCGTGGCCCGCAACGTCTTCTCGAAGACGCCGAGCTGACCCTGCACGCCGGTCACAAAGCCGGCCTGATCGGTGCCAACGGCGCCGGCAAATCCACGTTGTTCGCCCTGTTGCTGGGTGAGCTGACCCCGGATTCCGGGGACTGCTTGCTGCCGGCCGACTGGCGCATCGCCCATATGCGCCAGGAGATCGACACCCTGGACCGCATCGCGATCGACTACGTGCTCGATGGCGACTTGCGCCTTCGCCAGGTGCAGCGCGACCTGGCCGAGGCCGAGAAAGCCCAGGACGGTGCCGCCCAGGCGCGTCTGCATTCGGAGCTCGACAGTGCCGACGGCTACACCGCCGACGCCCGTGCGCGCAAGATGCTGGCGGGCCTGGGGTTCACCAACGAACAGATGGATCGCCCGGTCGCCGACTTCTCCGGTGGCTGGCGCATGCGCCTGAACCTGGCCCAGGCGCTGATGTGCCCGTCCGACCTGTTACTGCTCGACGAACCGACCAACCACTTGGACCTCGATGCGATCCTGTGGCTGGAAGATTTCCTCAAGAGCTACCAGGGCACCTTGCTGCTGATTTCCCACGACCGGGATTTCCTCGACGCCGTGGTCGACAACATCGCCCACGTCGAACTGAAGAAAATCACCCTCTATCGTGGTGGCTACACTGCGTTCGAACGCGCCCGCGCCGAGCGCCTGGCCCAGCAGCAACAGGCCTTCGAGAAGCAGCAGGCGCAGCGTGCGCACATGGAAAGCTACATCGCCCGGTTCAAGGCCCAGGCCACCAAAGCCCGTCAGGCCCAGAGCCGGATCAAGGCGCTGGAGCGCATGGAAGAGCTGTCGGCGGCCCACGTCGATTCGCCGTTCGACTTTGTCTTCCGCGAGTCGGTAAAAATTTCCAGCCCGCTGCTGGACCTCTCGGATGCACGCCTGGGTTATGGCGACAAAACCATCCTGGAGAAGGTCAAGCTGCAGCTCACGCCGGGCGCGCGCATCGGTTTGCTCGGTCCCAACGGCGCGGGCAAGTCGACGCTGATCAAGAACCTGTCGGGCGAGCTTGAGCCGCTGGCCGGGCGCCTGACCCGTGGCGAGAACACGGTGGTGGGCTACTTCGCCCAGCATCAGTTGGACTCCCTCGACTCCAAGGCCAGCCCGCTGCTGCACCTGCAACGCCTGGCGCCGACCGAGCGCGAGCAGACCTTGCGTGACTTCCTCGGTGGTTTCGACTTCCGTGGCGCTCGCATCGACGAGCCGGTGCTGAATTTCTCCGGCGGCGAAAAGGCCCGCCTGGCCCTGGCGCTGATCGCCTGGGACCGGCCGAACCTGCTGCTGCTCGACGAACCGACCAACCACCTGGACCTGGAAATGCGCCTGGCGCTGACCATGGCCTTGCAGGAGTTCAGCGGTGCGGTACTGGTGGTGTCTCACGATCGCCACTTGCTCAAGAGCACCACCGACAACTTCCTGCTGGTGGCCGACGGCAAAGTCGAAGAGTTCGACGGCGACCTCGACGACTACGCACGCTGGCTGACCGACTACCGCCTGCGCAACGCGCCGGTCAGCAACACCCCGGTCAACCCGGACAAGACCGACAAGAAAGCCCAGCGCCAGGCCGCTGCCGCATTGCGTCAACAGTTGGCGCCGCACAAGCGCGAGGCCGACAAACTGGAAGCCGAGCTGGGCAAGGTGCACGAGCGCCTGGCCAAGATCGAAGCCAGCCTGGGCGACAGCGCCGTGTACGAAGCCGCGCGCAAGGACGAATTGCGCGACCTGCTGGCCGAACAGGCCAAGCTCAAGGTGCGTGAAGGGCAATTGGAGGAAACCTGGATGGAGGCCCTCGAGTTGCTTGAAACCCTGCAAGCGGAGCTGGAGGCGCTGTCCTGATGGAAGCGCTGCAACTGCCGCTGCCGGCGCAATGGATCGCGCCTGTATGGATTGGTGTGCAAATCCTGCTGATCCTGCTGGCCGGCTACCTGGCCCAGCGTTTTGTCGCCAAGGGCCTGACGCGCCTGGGCCAGCGTTATCCGTTCCCGCCGCAGCTGCTGATGCCGCTTCGCGGCGGTCTGCGCTGGCTGATCATGGGCAGTGCATTGATCTTTGTGCTGGAGCGCGTGGGCGTGTCGGCCACGGTGTTGTGGACGGCGCTGTCGGGGTTTGTCGCCGTGGCCGCCGTGGCGTTCTTCGCCATGTGGTCGGTGCTCTCCAACCTGCTGTGCGCAATCCTGATCTTCACCGTCGGGCCATTTCGCATCGGTGACATCGTCGAGTTGGTCGACACGGTCGACAAACCCGGGGTGAAAGGTCGGGTGGTGGCGATCAACCTGCTGTACACCACACTGATCGAAGTCGCGGAGGCCGGGACTGACAGTGCGATGGTGCAGGTGCCGAACAGCCTGTTCTTCCAACGCTCGGTGCGTCGCTGGATCACACCCGCTTAAAAAAATCTATAGCCAGGCCTCGTTGCTCGGAGTTAGCTTAACGCTCACGACGAATTTGAAATGAGGTGTGTAATGGCACTCGATACATGGCTGGCCTTTTTCGTGGCCAGTTGGGTCATCTCTCTTTCCCCTGGTGCCGGCGCCATCGCCTCGATGTCCAGCGGCCTGCAATACGGTTTTGCGCGCGGCTACTGGAACGCCATCGGCCTGCAAATCGGCCTGGCGATGCAGATTGCCGTGGTCGCCGGCGGCCTGGGTGCCATTCTGGCGACGTCTTCCACAGCGTTCTACGCGATCAAATGGTTTGGCGTGGCGTACCTGGTGTACCTGGCCATCAAGCAATGGCGCGCCTTGCCCGTGGACATGACCGACGACGCGGCCGTGCGCCCGATCGGCAAGCCGCTGGCGATGATGTTCCGTGGCTTCCTGGTCAACGCGAGCAACCCCAAGGCCTTGGTGTTCATGCTCGCGGTGCTGCCACAGTTCGTGAACCCGCAGGCGCCGCTGCTGATCCAGTACCTGATCCTGGGCGCGACGATGATCTGCGTGGATATGATCGTGATGGCGGGGTATACGGGGCTGGCGTCGAAGGTGTTGCGGTTGTTGCGTACGCCTAAGCAGCAGAAGCGTATGAATCGCACGTTTGCGGGGTTATTCGTGGGGGCCGCAGGCTTCCTTGCCAGCCTGCACCGCGCCACGGCATAACTGTCGAAACCGGATTAAAAAAGTGGGAGCGGGCTTGCTCGCGAATACGGTCTGTCAGTCACTGATGTGCTGACTGATACACCGTATTCGCGAGCAAGCCCGCTCCCACATTGGTTTTATGTTGCCTGTGAGATAGCTGATCAGCGCAAGATCTTCGGTGCTTCATCCCTCGGCAAGTTGTTGCGCAGCACCGGCTGGTCTGGCGCTTGATAGCCGCCGCCCAACTGTTCTGCCAACTGCCGTGCCACATCCTCCCCCAACGTCTTGGACACTTCCTTCACCACCCGCGGCCGGTTCAGGCTCACACGCACATCGCGGCTGCTGACCAATTTGGTGTCCTGGCCTTCGCCCATGGCGGTAAACGCCGAGGTGATCTCGAAGGTGCGCGTATTGATCAGGCTGAAATCCGCCACCAGGGTCAGGCCCAGCACCGCCGAGTAGCTGTTGGTGCGGTCGATGGCGTTGAGGTCCTGGGTGAAGTCGATGTCGGACAGGGTGCCGAACAGCACGTAGTCCGCGCCTTTGAAATTGCCGGCCTTGATGCGCTTGATCACGTCATACACGTCAGCTGTGGCATCGGCGGTGTAAGGCGTGCCCTGCACCAGTTGGAACTGGCGCGACTTGAGGATCTCGCCCTTGATGTCACCGCTGAATTTACGCAGCTCGTTCTGCTCGATGTAGCTGGAGCGGCTTTCGTACTCGCTGTAGCTCGACGCGCCACTGGCGTTGTACGCGCTTGCCTGGAAGTTGTTGCTGGCCGAGACCTGGTGGATGTATTCCTCGACCCGCGCCTGATAGGCCAGGTCGGTCACCGCGATCTTCGGGGCGGCCGTGGCGCCAAAGGCACACAACAGGCCGATCATGCCGATCCATGCACGCATTGCTTAGCGCTCCGTGGTCTTGCGGATTTCTTTTTCGTCCATCCATTCAGCCAGACCGCTCTCGACGTCGATCAACTGCAGGCTGAATTTGTAGAACACGTCCTTGTAGTCCGAGCTGCGCTTGACTATGGAGCTGATGGAGCCTTCCAGGCGGTACTTGGCAGCGACCATGTTGCCGGTCTTGCTCACCGTGGACTTCTTGTACAGGCCGCTCTGGTTTTGCAGCTTGAGCTGGTCGACCTGGCTCTGCATGTCGGTGTTGTCGCTGGCGAAGCGCGCGGTGCCAGTCTTCATCAGCTGGGTCTTGATCGACGTGGTGATCTCACGGGTGTCGATGTACTCGCTGGTCTTGTTTTTCACGTCGTACACCTGCACCACCGGGCGGCCTTGCAGGATGCCGGACTGGGCGAGGGAGCGGGTCATGCTTTCGGCGATCATCTGCAGGTCGGTGGAACCGAACTCGTTGGTGACCAGTTCCACGGCCTTGGTGTCGCCGTAGCTGATGTTTTTACCGCCCAGCACCGGCGACGTGTTGGAGCAACCGCTGGCCAGGACGGCAACCACGGCGAGAATCGAGAAGCGTGCAAACATGGGGAAATCTCTCAGCAGCAAAAAGGATGAACGGCTCAAGGGGTTTTCACTTCAAGACGGAAGTCCGCCGCCTGCGGCAGGTTGGCAATGGCCGGCAGGAAGGTCGCCTGGTTGGCGTACAGGCTCAGCACCTTCCAGGCTTCTTCATCACCCACCGGGAAACCGTCGGCGCCCAGCCAGGCAAAGCGGTAATACATCATCTGGTTGCTGCTGGTGATGTTGCTCAGCTGCACCTTGGCGGTGAGGAAACCGTTCTCGCGGGCCACACGAATGGCGCCGACGGCGATGCCCTTGAACTTGCCCATCACCACGATTTTGCTCGCGGCGCTGCCAGGGGCCGGTGGTGGCGGGGTGGCGCAGCCGGCGAGCAGGACCAGCGCCAGGGCGCCGAGGATGAAATGACGCATAGCGTGCTCCTTAAGGTTGTTTGAGGGCGATGGCTTGGGTTGCCGCGTTCGGCACCACGTGGGCGGCGAGACCGCCGGCGAACACCTGATTGCCGACCACGCGCAGGGTGATCACCTGGTAACGCTGGTCGGCCTTGACCGTGACCAGCGTGCCGCCCAAAGCGTTGGGTAGGCTGACCTGGTGCTCGCCGCGCTTGAGGCGCAGGCGGGTGACCTGGGTCAGGTCCGGCAGGGTGCGCCAGGTGCGCGTGTCGGCGCCTTCGGCGACGGCCGAGGCGATACCTAGTACCAGGCCGGCCATGGGGTTGGTCTTGTTCAGGTTGTTTTGCGCCACGCCACGGCTGACGGCGCGCACGGTGGTGCGCAGGATGATCCCCGGCATGTCGTCACGCAGGGCGCGACGGGACATGGCGGTGGTGCTGTTGAGCGCAGTGAGGTTCTGTTGCTGGCCGTCGACGCCGATCTGGGCGAAGGCTTGGGTGGACGTGTCGGGCTTGATAATCGGGAACGACAGCGGGGTGATCACCAGGTTGCCGTTGATCGGGATCGGCAGCGGCAGGCGAATCGAATCGCGGGCCGGGGCCAGGCCGCTCTGGATCACGATCAGCACGTCGGTTTCATCGGCGCCGACCTTGGATTTGTCCAGGTCGAGCAGGGCCTTCTCCAGCAGCGGAGTGTTCGGGCGCAGTTCGGCGGCCTTGCGGTAGCCGGGGGCAGCCAGGTCTTTTTCGCCGAGGGCTTCGTAGACGAAACCGGCCAGGTAATGGCTGAACGCACTTTGGTAGCTGTTCTTCAGGCCGACCACTTCCGGTGCGTCGAGGGCTTGCACCGGGTAGCCGTGCAGGTCTTTGAGCTGGGTGGTCACGCCCTGGCGCTCGGCGTCGTCTTCGCGCTTGAGGTACTCCTTGTCACGCAGGTCGGCGATCACGGCTTCGCGCTCGTGGGTCTTCTTGATTTCGGTGCGGGCGCCGTCGAAGTCATTCAGGGCCAGCAGATTCAAGGCCATCTGGGTGGTCAGCATGACTTTTTCGTAGTCGTAGCCTTCGTAGCGGCGCACCTTGTCGTTGGCCAGGAAGCTGCCGAACTGGGCGAGGTACTTGTCGCTGTCGAACTTGACCGATTCTTCCCACTTGTAGACTTGCAGGTCGGCGCTGCGCCAGGCGGTCTGGCTGCCGCTCAGGTCGCCCTTGGCCCGTAGCAGCTCACCCTTTTCGAAGAAATACAGCAGGTCTTTGTCTTCGCTGCTGTTGTTCTTTTCCAACAGGGTCAGGGCCGCGTCGACATTGCCGGTGGCCAATTGCTGGTTGGTGGCCTGCAGCTCGGTGTCGTAGCTGCGAAACATCGAGCAACCGGACAGCAACGTGACTGCCACGAGCGCAAGCGGGGTAACGGCGCGAAATGCCATGCAAACTTCTTCCCTGAAAGTAACCAGCTGATGTGCAGATTCCTCATAAACATGAGGCAATAAAGACCCTTTCGCGATAACAGGGCGCGGCATTATAGGCGCCATCAGTGGCAAAACAATGGCTTTTTGCTCGGTTTACGGCGGTAAGTGCCATCATCGGTTCAAGGGTTTTGCAAACGCCCATTCACTAACGCCTTGAGTCAAAGCCGTTAAACCTCAACAATGTGTTACTTCGTATTTCCCTTTGAGATTCATTCATGACTGCCCCCTTCCGTTTTCTCGCCTGGCTGATGCTACCGGCGCTGATGTCGTGCAGCTTCAACCTGCTGGCCGCGACTGCCGAAGGCGCCCCACAGGCCCTGCATTTGCTGGACTACATTGGCGCCGACTACCCTCCCACCGTGGAAGCGGGCAAGGTCATCGATGAATCCGAATACCGTGAGCAGGTGGAGTTCCTCGGAGTATTGCAGGGGTTGGTGGCGCAGTTGCCGGCGAAGCCCGAGCGGGCCGACTTGGTAAAGGGCGTCGATGAGTTGCTGGCGGCCGTGACCGCTCACGCCGAGGGCGCGACCGTGGCTCGCCAGGCCCGGCAATTGGGTGCCCAACTGGCGGTGGCGTATGAAGTCAGCCAGGCTCCGGCGATCACCCCTGACCCGACGCGTGGCGCGCCGCTCTACGCCCAGCATTGCTCGGTGTGCCACGGTGCTGCCGGGGCCGGTGATGGCCCGGCGGGCATGGGCATGATGCCGCCGCCTGCCAATCTGACGGACACCACGCGCCTGGATCGCCTGAGCCTCTACGCGATCTACAACACCCTCGGCCTGGGCGTCGAAGGCACGGACATGCCGTCTTTCGCCGATCAATTGGACGACCGTCAGCGCTGGGACCTGGCCACCTACATCGCCGGTTTCACCGCCGACCCGGCTGCCGCGAAGAGCGAACAACCGTTCAACCTCGCCGACCTGGCCCGCCAGACCCCAAATGAAGTGCTGGCTGCCAGCGGCCCAAGCGCTGCCGCGACCTTCCGCGCCCAGCGTGCTCAACCGCCGCAGGTCAAGCGTGGCCCGGCGCAGTTGCTGGATTACACCGCCAGCACTCTGGACAAGAGTCTCGCCGCGTTCCGCAATGGCGACCACGAGCAGGCTTACGACCTGTCCGTCGCCGCCTACCTGGAAGGCTTCGAGCTGGTGGAAAGCTCGCTGGACAACGTCGACGCCAACGTGCGCAAGGACACTGAGAAAGCCCTGATGGCCTATCGGCAGTCGTTGCAGGACGGGTTGCCGATCGAGCAGGTGCAACAGCGCCTGGACGTGGCCAAGGGCAAGCTCACGCAATCCGCCGGCTTGCTCGGCAGCGATGGCCTGAGTTGGTCGTTGAGCTACATCTCCGGCTTGCTGATCCTGCTGCGCGAAGGCCTGGAAGCGATCCTGGTGCTGGCGGCAATCCTCGCGTTCCTGCGCAACACCGGCCAGCAGTCGGCGGTGCGCAGCGTCAACGTCGGCTGGGGCCTGGCGCTGTTGGCCGGGCTGGCGACCTGGGCGCTGGCGGCGTATGTGATTGACGTCAGCGGCGCCCAGCGCGAACTGCTTGAAGGCTGCACGGCGCTGTTCGCCAGTGTGATGGTGCTGTGGCTCGGCGTGTGGATGCACGACCGTCGTCACGCCGCCGCCTGGCAGGACTACATCAAGAGCAGCCTGGTTGGCGGCGGCGGGCGCTTTGGTTTTGCGATGCTGGCGTTCTTCTCGGTGTACCGCGAGCTGTTCGAAGTGATCCTGTTCTACGAAACCCTGTGGCTGCAAGCCGGTCCGGCCGGGCACAACGCGGTGCTGGCCGGCGGCGCCACGGCGCTGGTGCTGTTGGTGGGCCTGGCGTGGGTGATCCTGCGCGGTTCGGCGAAGCTGCCATTGGCACTGTTCTTCGGCATCAACGCAGCGCTGCTGTGTGCGTTGTCGGTGGTGTTTGCCGGGCATGGCGTGAAGGCGCTGCAAGAAGCCGGCATCTTCGGTACGCGGCCGGTAGCATTTTTTGACTTTGACTGGCTAGGGATTCATGCCGATGCGTACTCGTTGAGTGCGCAGGCGGTGGCGATCCTGGCGATTGTGGTGTTGTATGGCCGCAGTCGGTTGGCTGAGAAGCGCCACGCCACTGCTTAAGCGGGCACAGTCAGTGTGGGAGCGGGCTTGCTCGCGAATGCGGTGTATCAGCTTGCCTATATATTGCTGACCCACCGCTTTCTCGATCAAGCCCGTTCCCACACAAGCCCGCTCCCACATGTTGAACTGTGTTGTGGATATGAGGAGTGTTTATGCGCGTATGGATCGATGCCGACGCCTGCCCTCGGGCAGCCAAGGACCAGGTGGTCAAGTTCGCCCTCAAGCGTCAGTTCGAGGTGGTGCTGGTGGCCGGACAAAGCCAGATCAAGCCGAGCTTTGCCTGCGTGAAGCTGATCGTGGTGCCTAGCGGCCCTGACGCGGCGGATGATTATCTGGTGGAGCACGCGGTGCCCGGCGACTTGGTGATCTGCAGCGACGTGCCCCTGGCGGATCGTTTGGTGAAGAAGGGCGTTACGGCCCTCGACCCGCGGGGCAAGGAGTTCAGCCCGGCGAACATGAGTGAACGCCTGGCGGTGCGCAACCTGTTCACCGATCTGCGCGAACAAGGCCAGATGGGCGGCGGGCCACCACCCCATGGCGAGAAGGACAAGCAGGCGTTCGCCAATGCCCTGGACCGCATCCTCACACGCCTGATGCGCCAACCCTGAATCGTCGTGAGCGGGCCAAGCCCGCTCACTACAGGGTCAGTCGTTTTCGTGGGTCAGCTCGAGCACCCGGTCTACCAGCTTGTTGATGCCCGACGCCACCTCGCTGATGCTTTTGCCCACCATATAGGCCGGTGTGCTCACCAGCCTGCGCGCCGTGTCCTCGACGATGTCGTCCACCGCGCATTCCTGGTGGGTGGCGCCCATCTTGTCCAGGGCCGCTGCCGTGTCAGCGCAATTGCCGATGGTGCAGGTCACGCCGGGGCCGTAGATCTTCGCGGCCAGGGCCGGGGAGATGCAGATCAGCCCTACCGGCTTGCCCGCTTCGGCAAAGGCTTCGGCCAACGCCAGTACCTGCGGGTTGACGCTGCAACCGGCGCCTTCCACGGCAAAGTTCGATAGGTTTTTCGCCGCCCCAAACCCTCCGGGCACGATCAGCGCGTCGAAGTCGGCGGCGTTGGCCTCGCCAATGTCCTTCACGTCACCGCGAGCGATACGTGCCGACTCCACCAGTACATTGCGCGACTCGGGCATTTCTTCGCCGGTGAGGTGGTTGATCACGTGCAGTTGCGCAATGTCCGGGGCAAAGCATTGGACCTGAGCGCCGCGCTGGTCCAGACGCAGCAGGGTGATCACGCTTTCGTGGATTTCGGCGCCGTCGTACACGCCGCAGCCGGAAAGGATCACTGCAATTTTTTTGCTCATGGGCATTTCTCCTAGGGTCTTGGCGTTAAATGTCTACTAATTTGTCACCTGTTGCCAATGGGCTCTCGCGGCGCTACACCTACTCTAGATGTAACAAAAATAGACCGGACTAGCCCATGGACTTCGTGCCTTACGCGGTACCGTTTTTCATCGCCTTGATCGTGGTAGAGCTGCTTGCCGACCGCTGGCGCGGCGCGCGCAATTACCGGGTGGCAGACGCCATCAACAGCCTCAGCACCGGCGTGCTGTCCACCACCACAGGCTTGCTGACCAAAGGCGTGGGGCTGCTCACCTACGCGTTTGCCCTCAAACACTTGGCGCTGCTTGAATTGCCTGCCCAGACCCCCTGGACCTGGGTATTCGCTTTCGTGTTCTACGACTTCTGCTACTACTGGCTGCACCGCATGGGCCACGAGCGCAATATTTTGTGGGCCGCGCATTCGGTGCACCATCAGAGTGAGGACTACAACCTCAGCACCGCCCTGCGCCAGACCAGCACCGGTTTCCTGCTGAGCTGGATCTTCTACCTGCCGCTGGCGGTGGTCGGCGTGCCGCTGGTGGTGTTTATCAGCGTGGCGTCGCTCAACCTGCTGTACCAATTCTGGGTGCATACCCGCCACGTGCCCAAGCTTGGCTGGTTCGAATGGTTCTTCGTCACACCGTCCAATCATCGGGCGCACCATGCACAAAACGCTCTCTACATGGATCGCAACTACGGCGGTGTGTTCATTATTTGGGACCGGCTGTTCGGCACCTTCCAGGAAGAAGACGACAACGAACCGGTGATTTTCGGCGTGACCACGCCCCTGGCCAGTTGGAACCCACTGTGGGCCAACCTGCAGTTTTATGCCCAGCTGTGGAGTGATGCGCGGCGCACCGAGAAGTGGTGGGACAAATTGCGCATCTGGTTCATGCGCACCGGCTGGCGCCCGGCGGACGTGAAAGCCAGGTACCCGTTGGCCAAGCACGACTTGAGTCAGTTCCGCAAATTCGAGGTGCCGCTGGATGTGCGCCAACAGGTGTACATCGCTCTGCAATTTGCCGCGTATGTGGGGTTTGGCAGCTATCTGATGAATTTCGGTGAAGGCCTGCCGACCGCGGCGTTGATTCTGGGCTGGAGTGCCATGGCACTGGGATTGTTTACCCTGGGCGTGGCCCTGGAGGACCGGCCGTGGGCGCTGAAGGCCGAGCTGACGCGGCTGGCGCTGAATGTGCCGCTGGTGTGGCTGGCGCCGCAGGTCGGGCTGTGGCCGGCCAGCAACCTGGGCTGGCTGGGCCTGGCGAGTTACAGCCTGCTCAGCGTGATCGGCCTCTACTGTTGCAGAAGCCGGCTTACTCGACTGGTGTCTTAGACGCCTCGACCGCCGCCGGCTCGGCCGCGAGCCGGGCCTTGGCGTCGGCGCAGGCTTGACGGGCGATGCGCGCGTTCTTGATCCGGCGGCGCAGCCACAGGCCAAAGCCCAGCACCAGCAGCGCGCCCAGCACCCACAGCTCGTACTTCTTGACGCTGCCGAGCATGCCTTCGAGCACCGCGCCGAAGTGGTACGCCGCTGCGCCCAGCGCTGCCGCCCAGATCGCCGCGCCAATGCCGTTGAGGATCAGGTAACGCACCGGCGGATAACCGGAAAGGCCGATCGCCACGGGCATCACCGTGCGCAAGCCGTAGACGAAGCGGAAGCTCAGTACCCAGATGTCCGGGTGCTTGCGGATATGCTCCAGGGCTTTGTCGCCCATCAATTGCCAGCGCGGCTTGCGCGCCAACAGCTTGCGGCCGTGCTTGCGCCCCAGGAAGTACCACAACTGGTCGCCGGCATAGCTGCCGAAGAAGGCAACGACCACCACCAGATTGATGTCCATGTACCCACGGAACGCCAGGAAGCCTGCGAGCACAAGGATGGTCTCACCTTCAAAGAAGGTGCCCAGGAAGAGCGCAAAGTAGCCGAAGTCATGCAGGAATTGTTGAAGCATGGTCTGGGGTGCTGGCGAAATGAACGCGCAGCCTACGCCTTCGTGAACATTCATGAAAGTATCGAGATGTGTCTTGAAGTGAACAATTCCTACATAAATGACGAATGCGGCTACAGGTCGCACCGTTAAGCACAACTGTCATTCATTCGTCATAATGCCCGCTTATAACTGCAACGCTCGCCCGTAAACGCGGGCTCAGGAGTCTGTCGTGAGCTTTACCCCTGCCAATCGCCTGTTCCCCGCCACCCGCCTGCGTCGCAATCGTCGTGATGATTTTTCTCGCCGTCTGGTCCGTGAAAACGTGCTGACGACGAATGATCTGATCCTGCCGGTGTTTGTGCTCGACGGCGAGAATCGGCGCGAAGCAGTGGCGTCGATGCCGGGCGTGGAGCGCTTGACCATCGATCAGTTGCTGATCGAGGCGGCGGGTTGGGTCGAGCTGGGGATTCCGGCGGTGGCGTTGTTCCCGGTCACACCGGCGGGGCTCAAATCCCTCGACGCGGCCGAAGCCTGGAACCCGCAGGGCATCGCCCAGCGCGCCACCCGCGCCCTGCGCGAGCGTTTCCCGGAGCTGGGCGTGATCACCGACGTTGCCCTGGACCCGTTCACCACCCACGGCCAAGATGGCATTCTGGACGAAGACGGCTATGTTCAGAACGACATCACCGTCGATGCGCTGGTCAAGCAAGCCTTGTCCCATGCCGCAGCCGGTGCCCAGGTGGTTGCACCGTCGGACATGATGGACGGCCGCATCCAGGCGATCCGCGAAGCCCTGGAGCTGGCCGGTCACGTCAATGTGCGGATCATGGCCTACTCGGCCAAGTATGCCAGCGCCTATTACGGCCCGTTCCGCGATGCGGTGGGTTCGGCACTGAACCTGGGCAAGGCCAATAAGGCCTCGTACCAGATGGACCCGGCCAACAGCCACGAAGCCCTGCACGAAGTGGCGGCCGACCTGGCCGAAGGCGCCGACATGGTGATGGTCAAGCCCGGGATGCCGTACCTGGACATCCTTTACCGGGTCAAAGAGGAATTCAAAGTGCCGACCTTTGTCTATCAGGTCAGCGGTGAATACGCCATGCACATGGCCGCGATCCAGAATGGTTGGTTGAGTGAAGGGGTGATCCTTGAATCCCTGACTGCCTTTAAACGTGCCGGCGCTGATGGCATCCTGACTTACTTCGCCGCCCGCGCTGCCCAATTGCTTAGAGAGCAACAATAGCCCTCACAGGAACACTTGATGAATACCGAAGGACTCACAGAAGTTGCCGTAAAAGACGCTCACCCGGTGGTTGAACCTGTCACCGAGACCCCGCCGGAGCTGGAGCCGGCCCCACCTGTCGTGGTGGTCGAAACACCGGCCCCGGCGCCTGTGGCGGTGGTGACCAACCTGGATGACAGCAGCCTGTACATCCATCGCGAGCTGTCACAACTGCAATTCAACATCCGCGTGCTGGAACAGGCGCTGGATGAGTCCTACCCGTTGCTGGAACGCCTGAAGTTCCTGCTGATCTTCTCCAGCAACCTGGACGAGTTCTTCGAAATCCGCGTCGCCGGCCTCAAGAAGCAGATCACCTTCGCCCGTGAACAAGCCGGCGCCGACGGCCTGCAACCTCATCAAGCGCTGGCGCGCATCAGCGAGCTGGTGCATGGCCACGTGGACCGCCAGTACGCGATCCTCAACGACATCCTGCTGCCGGAACTGGAGAAACATCAGGTCCGCTTCATCCGTCGCCGCCACTGGACCACCAAGATCAAGACCTGGGTGCGCCGTTACTTCCGTGACGAAATCGCGCCGATCATCACCCCGATCGGTCTCGACCCTACGCACCCGTTCCCGTTGCTGGTGAACAAGAGCCTCAACTTCATCGTCGAGCTGGAAGGTATCGACGCCTTCGGTCGCGATTCCGGCCTGGCGATCATCCCGGCGCCGCGCTTGCTGCCACGGATCATCAAAGTACCGGAAGAGGTGGGGGGCGCTGGCGATAACTATGTATTCCTGTCGTCGATGATCCATGCCCATGCCGATGACCTGTTCCAGGGCATGAAGGTCAAAGGCTGCTACCAGTTCCGCCTGACCCGCAACGCCGACCTGGCGCTGGACTCCGAAGACGTCGAAGACTTGGCCCGTGCCCTGCGCGGCGAGCTGTTCTCGCGGCGCTACGGCGATGCGGTGCGCCTGGAGGTGGCCGACACCTGCCCGAAACATCTGTCGGACTACCTGCTCAAGCAGTTCAACCTGGGCGAGACCGAGCTGTATCAGGTCAACGGCCCGGTGAACCTGACGCGCCTGTTCAGCATTACCGGCCTGGACAGTCATCCGGAACTGCAATACACGCCGTTCACCCCGCAGATCCCGAAACTGCTGCAAAACAGCGAGAACATTTTCAGCGTGGTGAGCAAGCAGGACATCCTGCTGCTGCACCCGTTCGAGTCGTTCACCCCGGTGGTCGACCTGCTGCGCCAGGCCGCCAAGGACCCGCACGTTCTGGCCGTACGCCAGACCCTGTACCGCTCCGGCGCCAACTCGGAAATCGTTGACGCCCTGGTCGACGCTGCGCGCAACGGCAAGGAAGTCACCGCGGTGATCGAGTTGCGGGCGCGCTTCGACGAAGAGTCCAACCTGCAACTGGCCAGCCGCCTGCAAGCGGCCGGTGCGGTGGTGATCTACGGCGTGGTCGGCTTCAAGACCCACGCCAAGATGATGCTGATCCTGCGCCGCGAAGCGGGTGAGATTGTGCGCTACGCCCACTTGGGCACCGGCAACTACCACGCCGGCAACGCCAAGCTCTACACCGACTACAGCCTGCTGACTTCCGACGACGCCCTGTGCGAAGACGTCGGCAAGTTGTTCAGCCAGTTGATCGGTATGGGCAAGACGCTGCGCATGAAAAAGCTGCTGCACGCGCCGTTCACCCTCAAGAAGGGCATGCTCGACATGATTGCCCGCGAAACCCAGTTCGCCCTCGACGGCAAGCCGGCGCACATCATTGCCAAGTTCAACTCGCTGACCGATCCGAAGATCATCCGCGCGCTGTACAAGGCCAGCCAGTCCGGCGTACGCATCGACCTGGTGGTGCGCGGCATGTGCTGCCTGCGTCCGGGGATTGTCGGCGTATCGCACAACATCCACGTGCGCTCGATCATCGGCCGCTTCCTGGAGCACACGCGGGTGTTCTATTTCCTCAATGGCGGCGAAGAGCAGATGTTCCTCTCCAGCGCCGACTGGATGGAGCGCAACCTCGACAAACGTGTGGAGACTTGCTTCCCGGTGGAAGGCAAGAAGCTGATCATGCGCGTCAAGAAGGAGCTGGAAAGCTACCTGACCGACAACACCCACAGCTGGAGCCTGCAATCGGACGGGCGCTACGTGCGCAACACGCCAACCGGCAACCAGAACCCGCGCAGTGCGCAGGCGACGTTGTTGGAGCGGTTGGGTAGCCCGATCCTGACGGTGAGCTGAAACCTGCGACAAACCAAATGTGGGAGCGGGCTTGCCCGCGATAGCGGTAGGTCAGTCAAAGATGCATTGACTGACACTCCGTCATCGCGGGCAAGCCCGCTCCCACATTTGTTTTTGCAGTGTTCTTTAGAGCGCCTCAGCGCACGTTCAGCGTGAACCCCACCCGCGTCAACCATTCCGCTTCTTGCGCAAAATCCGCCTGGGTCAGCTGGTTTTCGTCCAGCCAGCCTTTCGGGAACACCACGTCCAGGCTCTCGGCGTCGGCGCGCAAGGTCACCTGGGGCATTTCCTGGGTACCACGGATGTGATGGAACAGGATCGCAAAACGCAGCAGCACGCACAGGCGGATCAGCTTGATGCCGTCGTCGCCGAACTCGGCAAACTTGTCCTTGGGGATGTTGCGGCGGTGGCCGCGCACCAGCAGGGCGAGCATCTGTTGGTCTTCGCGGGAGAACCCGGCGAGGTCGGAGTGCTCGATCAGGTAGGCGCCGTGCTTGTGGTAATGGTAGTGGGCGATGTCCAGGCCCACTTCATGCACCTTGGCCGCCCAACCCAGCAGCTCACGCCAGACACCGTCTTCCAGGTCCCAGTCGGCCGCGACCTGGTCGAAGGCGTGCAGGGCTTTGCGCTCCACGCGCACCGCTTGTTCCATGTCGACGTGATAGCGCTCCATCAGCGAGCCGAGGGTGCGCTCACGCACGTCTTCGTGGTGGTGGCGGCCCAGCAGGTCGTAGAGCACGCCTTCACGCAGGGCTCCGTCGCAGTGGTCCATGCGTTGTAGTTCGAGGGCGTCGAAGATCGCCTCGAGAATCGCCAGGCCCGCCGGAAAGATGGTGCGACGGTCGGGCTTGATGCCGTCAAAGTCGATTTTTTCCGCGTCACCCAGCTTGAACAGCTTGCGCTTGAGCCACGCCAGGCCTTCGGCATTCACCTCGCCGGTGCCATGGCCGCCGGCTTTCAGGGCCAGGCCGATGGCGCGGATGGTGCCGGAGGAGCCGATGGCTTCGTCCCAGGTCAGGCGGTGCAGGGCGTGCTCGATGCTCATGATCTCCAGCCGCGCCGCCGTGTAGGCCTGGGCGTAGCGTGCCGGGGTGATCTTGCCGTCCTTGAAATAGCGCTGGGTGTAGCTGACGCAGCCCATCTGCAGGCTTTCGCGCAACAATGGCTCGAATCGTTGGCCGATGATGAATTCGGTACTGCCCCCGCCGATGTCGGCGACCAGGCGTTTGCCGGGGGTGTCGGCCAGGGTGTGGGATACACCGAGGTAGATCAGGCGTGCTTCCTCACGGCCGGAGATGACTTCCACCGGGTGCCCGAGGATGTCTTCGGCGCGGCGGATGAATTCGCCACGGTTGCGCGCTTCACGCAGAGCATTGGTGCCGACGATACGCACGGCGCCCAATGGCATACCGTTGATCAACTGGGCAAAACGCTTGAGGCAATCGAGGCCGCGTTGCATGGATTCTTCGTTGAGCTGACGCTCATCATCGATCCCGGCTGCCAGTTGTACTTTCTCGCCGAGCCGCTCAAGGATGCGGATCTCACCGTTCTGGGCCTTGGCCACGACCATGTGAAAGCTGTTGGAGCCCAGGTCGATGGCGGCGATCAGGGACAGATTCTTGGCTTGGGATTGCGGCATGGTTTGGGGGTCTCGGTCGATAACCTAGCCATCGTGCCACGATCGACCGCTGGAGCCAACGCGTAGTGCTTCGGGAATTTCGCTGAGGCCGCTTGTGAAGCTTTTTTGCAGAAAATATAGGTTGTCTTTACGGGCTTATGTCGAGGTGGATGACGGATATGTAGGAGTTGTTAACTGGGGACTGTTGTAGAACTTCTTATGACTTCTCCTACAGTAGTTGGTCAATGTTCTTTTTGTTTTATTGTTCTGCGCCTACCACTGAGACGGGCTCTTTGCGCAACTTGTCTTTTACTGGTCCTACGCTAACTGATGTGTTGTCTTATTCTTTAATGGAGTACCAAAGCGACAGACTGTCACCCGGCAATTTCGCCGTGGTGTTATTTATTTATGGATTTATGTTTCCAGGATAAAAATAAATACGCCTGATAACTTTAAGTGACGGGTCGACTATGAAGAAAATTATTGGATTGACGCTTGGTATCGCTTGCCTGGCAGCAACGCTTAGCGCCCAGGCAACCACCAGCGCTCAGTTGGTGGTCAGGGGCTCAATTACACCTGCCGCCTGCAACCTCAGCCTGGCAGGCAGTGGCATTGTCGATTACGGCGTGATCCGTTCTGGTGAGCTCTCCCAGACAGCATTCAACCCGCGCGAGGAGAGGACCACTTCCCTGGTCGTCAACTGCGGTACGACGCCAGCGAAGTTCGGCCTCACCTTCACCGACCTGCAAGCGGGTAGCAAGGTGACGGGTATCCTGGGTGCCGGCTTTACCGAGGCGCAGAACTATGGCTTGGGCATGGCAGGAAACCGCAGAACCGGCGGCTACTCGATCACGCTCAAGGATCTGCGGTCTTCCGGCGTAACGCTGTATCCGATCATGCGCTCCGGTGGCGGAGCTTGGCAGAGCAGTGATGGTAAGGTTGCGCAGTCACCCAGCCAGTACTCCTGGCGCAACGGTGCGACGATTACACCTGCCTCCATCACCCAACTGACAGGGACCATTGCAGTGAAGGCCGTCATCAATAAAGCCCAGGACTTGGACCTGAGCCGCGACGTCTCCATTGATGGGCGAGCCACGCTGGTATTGAGTTACATCTAAACGACGACAATACAGCCGTTCAAGAAGTGTAACTACTTCTTGTCGGCTGTTTTACGTGGGCGCTTGGCTATCAACCGTTAACTTCATGGATTGCGGGGAATACTGCGTGCGTGGTTCTTCAGTAATAAACAGTGTGCTGTTACAGGTGGCAAGTTTATTTATTCTTTTAACCAATGTTGCGGCAGCGGACGGCATGCAGCCGGAAACTACTGTGGTCGTGCTGTATGAAGAAGCGGGTGAAGCCACACTCAATGTCAAGAACACGGACGCGGGCCCGGCGCTGCTGCATTCCGTCGTGGAAAATGTGCCCGAGGACCAGGCCCCGCTACTGATTGTCACGCCGCCGATCACACGGGTGGAGGCGGGCGATACGCAACTGGTGCGTTTTATCGGCACATCGACGGAACCGCTGAAGACCCAGCGGCTCAAGCGTGTGTCCTTCGAGGGGATTCCCCAGGCACGTGCCGCCGGCGCTGCGACCATCGGTATCACCCTGCGCCAGAATTTGCCGCTGATCCTTCACCCGCGGGGCCTGCCTTGGCATCACACGCCCTGGGAATTGCTGGTGTGGCGGCGGGCCGGTGAGCAGCTCACGGTGCATAACGACAGCGCGTATGTCGTACGCCTGGCGCCAGACGTGCGTTTGTTGCCGCAGGGCGTCCCGGCCACATTGCCGCGTGCCTACCTCTTGCCGGGTGAAACGCTGACCGCGAAGGCCGACGGGCCCATGGCGGGCTCAGTCACGGTCGAGATCCAGCCGGCCACGGTCTACGGTTTCTCGGTAGACAGTTACCAGGCGCCGATCACCCAGGGCGAGGGTTGATCAGCCCATGACAAACCTGTCGACTGTCCCCATTACGGCCTCTTCCAGGTCGCGCCGGCCGTCACTGTTCGTGGGGGTTGCCACGCTCTGGAGCTTGCCGGCCCTGGTATCGGCCCTCGAGTTGGGCGAGGGTTTCGACCTGGCGGCGCTTACCACCCTTGGCATTGACCCGAAGGTCTCCGATTATTTTCGCAGCGCCGCGCGTTTTCGCGAGGGCGTCCATGTGGTCGGTTTGCGGGTCAATGGAAACCCGCTCGGGCTGGTGGATGCCCGTTTCGATGCACAAGGCCGATTGTGTTTTACCCCTGGTTTGCTGGAAAAGGCCGGGTTGGTCAAACCCGATACGGTCATTGGCGAGGGCGCGGCACCGGGCGAGGCCTGTCATGACTTCCTCGGTGAGTTCCCGACGACCATGGTGAGGCTGCGCCCCGGCATCGACGAAGTTGCGTTGGTGGTGCCCACCCAGTCATTGCGTGAGCCCCAATGGGAAGCCGGACAATTTTCCCAAGGCGGAGGGGCGGCATTGTTCAACTATGACCTGCTGGGTTTTGACAGCCGCTCGCGCAGTGGGCCCAGCCGGTTCGTGTCGGCCTATACGGAGGCGGGCTTCAACTGGGAGGACTGGATCGTTCGCAGCCGCCAGTTTTATGTGTCGGATAACGGCAAGGTCCGCACCGAGCACCTGTACGCCTATGCCCAGCGGGACATCGCTGCGTTGCAGTCGACCTTTCAACTGGGCCAGATTTCCAGCAACAACCCGCTGTTTGGCGGTGTGCAGTTGTCGGGTTTGCAGTTTTCCCCCGATGGCCAGTCGCGAGTGCCGGCAGGCAGTCATAACGCGGTGGTCGAGGGGCTTGCCCATAGCCAGTCGCGGATCGAGGTGCGTCAATCCGGTGTGCTGATCCACAGCACGCTGGTGCCCGAGGGGCCGTTTCGTCTGACGGGGTTGCCCCTGCTCAATGGCACCAGTGACCTTGAAGTCAGCGTGATCGATGTGCGGGGCGCCAAGCGCAGCTTTGTTGTGCCGGCCGCGTCGTTCGGCGGCGCTGCGGCTGCCCCCGGCTACTACTTCTCGGTGGGGAAGGCGCGTGAAAGCACTGGCGAAGGGGCGGCGTCACCGATGGTTGCCATGGGCAGCGGCACCTGGGGGCTTGGGCGCGATTCGTCCATGGGGCTTGGCGTGTTGGGCGCCGAAGACTACTGGTCGGCGGGAGGCAGTTTGAGCAACGTGTTTTTCCAGCGGGTTGCAGTGGGCGCGCGCCACAACCTTTCCCGGGACAGCCGCAACGCAGTGTCCGGTTCGCGCAGTACCGTGTCGGTGAGCAGCCCCGTTTCTGCCAATGTGCAAGCCAACCTCAGCGCCACCCGCCAGACCCGTGGTTATCGGGAGGTGCTCGAAGCGGGCCGGTCATGGACGGCCGATGAGCTGGGTACGCGGTTCAAGAACCAATATACGGCGGGCATGAGCTGGGTTGATCCCTCGCTGGGCGTGTTCTCCCTGGGATATACCCGCAGTGCGCAATTCGACGGGCGAGCCACCGAGCAGGTGTTCGCTTCGTGGAACAAGTCGTTCAATCGCGTGGATGTCGGGTTGATTGCCGATTCGCAGGTAGGCGGCACGCGTGATTCCACGCCCGACGGCAACCGCCGCAACGCGCCCCAGGACAATGACCTGGCGGTACGCCTGCAAGTCAGCGTGCCCCTGGGCGCTGATCGTCGCCTGAACAGCTATGCCAGCCGCCGTGGGGATCAGTTCGGCGCCGGCACTGCGCTGAACGAGCGGGTCAACGAGTACGTGAACTACGAGGTGGGCGTCGAGCGAGACCTCAAGGCTGGGGAGCAATCGACTCGCGCTCATGTCGACCTGCTGCCGCGCTATACGCGGGTCGGCCTGGGGGTCAGTCGCGACCCGCTGGGCACCAGCTACTCGGGACAGTTGCAGGGCGGGATCGTGGCACACGAGCGCGGCGTGACCTTTTCGCCCTACGCCGTACAGGACACGTTTGGCATCGTTTCCGTGGGCGACATCGGCTCGGCCCGGATCGAAACCCCGCAAGGCCCGGTGTGGACCGACTACCGTGGGCACGCGGTGATCGCCGGCTTGCCGGCGTATACCAACAGCCGCGTCGAAGTGCAGACCCGCTCGCTGCCCAAGCGCGTCGACTTGAAGAACGGCACCCAGGTGCTTGCTGCTGGCCGTGGTTCCGTCAATAGCGTGGATTTCGATGTGGTGAAAGTCCGTCGCGTGTTGCTCAACGCCAGTGATGCGCAAGGCCGACCACTGCCCCAGGGGGCTGCGGTACTCGGCAAGGGCAACCGCTTCCTTACCAGCGTGGCGGGTGAGGGCATGGTTTTTCTGAATGATGTCAATGAGTCGCAAGACCTGCGGGTATCACTGCCGGACTCCTCCACCTGCTCACTGCGTGTCGACGCCGAGGCCAAGCCGGATAATGACAAGTTCTACGAGACTGCATCGGCGGTGTGCCATGCTCTTTAAGTGGGCAATGCTGCTTTGCGCGGTACTGATCGCTCCGGGAGCGTGGGCCGAAAACTGCCGCTTGTCGTTGAGCCAGGCTCATATCGACTACGGTGCCATTCGCCGGGCCGGGCCGGTGACAGGCGCCTCCATGGCACTGCCGACTCGTTCGCTGCACTTGACTGTGCTGTGTGCCGAGCCCTCGGCAATGGCGTTGCGCTTTACCGGCGCGGCTGCCGATGGCCAGGGGTTTCAGTTTGGTCGCCCAGGGCGCTTTCGCCTGAGCCTCAAGCACGCGCGGGTGGACGGCCGCGCGGTCGAGTGGGCGGCGATGCAACGGCCCAACGAGTCGGCGGATGGGCAATTGCTGCCTGGCCAGACCCTGGAGGTGCGAGTGGCGGGGATGCGGGTGGCAGGGCGAAGGCTGACCGCTCAAGTCGACATCGACACCGACCTGCCAGCCGATGCCCTGGAGGTGCGCAACGAGGCGCGCCTGGAAGGACGCGGCAGCCTTGAGCTGATCAGCCTGCCTGCTCCACCGAGCCAATGAAGTTGGCGAACTCAGTGGTCTGCGGGTTGGCGAACAGCACCTTGGGGTCGCCCACTTCATGCACCTTGCCCTGGTGCATGAACACCAGCTTGTCGCCGACTTCGCGGGCGAAGCGCATTTCGTGGGTCACCATGATCAGGGTCATGCCGTCCTTGGCCAACTGGCGCACCACGCTGAGCACTTCGTTGACCAACTCCGGGTCCAGGGCCGAGGTGATTTCGTCGCACAGCAAGACTTTCGGCGACATGGCCAGCGCACGGGCAATCGCCACGCGTTGTTGCTGGCCGCCGGACAAGCGATCAGGGAAGGCATCGAATTTTTCGCCGAGCCCGACGCGTTCCAGCATCTGCCTGGCCAGTTGCGCGGCCTTGGCCTTGGGCACTTTCTGCACCACCTGTGGTGCGAGCATCACGTTTTCGCCCACCGTCAGGTGTGGGAACAGGTTGAATTGCTGGAACACCATGCCGACTTTCTGTCGCAGGCTGCGCAGGTCGGCGCGAGCGGCGTCGAGGTACTCTCCGTCGACTTCGATCACGCCGTCGTTGATCGATTCCAGGCCGTTGAGGGTGCGCAGCAAGGTGGACTTGCCCGAGCCGCTGCGGCCGATGATCGCTACCACCTGGCCTTCTTCAACGGTCAGGTCGATGCCCTTGAGGACGTGGTGATCGCCGTAGTACTTATGCAGGGCGGAAATTCTAAGCAGAGGCATGCAGTCTCCTTTCCAGGTAGCGCGCGCTGAGGGACAGGGGGTAGCAGAGCAAAAAATAACCAAGGGCCACCAGGCCGTAGACCATGAAGGGCTCGAAGGTGGCGTTGGCGAGCATGCCGCCGGTCTTGGTCAGTTCGGTGAAGCCGATGATCGAGGTCACGGCGGTGCCTTTGACCACCTGCACCGAGAAGCCCACGGTGGGCGCCACGGCAATTCGCAGGGCCTGGGGCAGGATCACGTAGCGCAGTTGCTCCAGTGGGTTGAGCGCCAGGCTGGCCGAGGCTTCCCATTGCCCGTGGGCGATGGAGTCGACGCAGCCGCGCCAGATTTCGGCGAGGTAGGCACTGGTGAACAGGGTCAGGGCAATCGCGGCGGCAAGCCAGGGCGAAATATCCACACCGAGCAGGGCGATGCCGAAAAACACCAGGAACAGTTGCATCAGCAACGGTGTGCCCTGGAACAGTTCGATATAGGTGCGCGCCACGTTACGCGGGAACGCCTTGCTGCTGATGCGCAGGGTCATCACCAGCAAGCCGATCAGGCCGCCGCCGATGAACGCCACCAGCGACAGCAATAGGGTCCATTGCAGGCCGGTGAGCAGGTTGCGCACGATGTCCCAGAACGAAAAATCACTCATCGGCTATTCCTCATCACAAACCGGCGGCCGATCCAGTTGAGCAACTGGCGAATCATCAAGGCCATGCACAGGTACACCAGGGTGGTCAGGGCATAGGTTTCAAAGGCGCGGAAATTGCGCGACTGGATAAAGTTGGCGGCAAAGCTCAACTCTTCGGTGGCGATCTGCGAGCACACTGCCGAACCGAGCATCACGATGATGATCTGGCTGCTCAGGGCCGGCCACACCTTGCCCAGTGCCGGTAGCAGCACCACGTGGCGAAACGCTTCGAAACGCGTCATCGCCAGCGCCGCTGCGGCTTCCAGTTGCCCACGGGGGACGGCCTGGATGCCGGCGCGGATGATTTCGGTGGAGTAGGCGCCCAGGTTGATCACCATCGCCAGCACGGCGGCTTGCCATTCGGTGATCTTCAGCCCCAGGGACGGCAGGCCGAAGAAGATGAAGAACAGCTGCACCAGGAACGGCGTGTTGCGGATCAACTCGACGTATACGCCGAAGAACCAGGCGAACGGCTGGATCTTCCACGCCCGCACCACGGCGCCGGCAGTGCCCAGGGCCACCCCGAGAATCGCGCCAATGGCGGTCAGCTCCAAGGTGAACAGCGCGCCACGCAGCAGCAGGTCGGTGTTGGCCAGCACGGGCACAAAGTCGAACTGATAGGCCATGGGTCAGCTCCGCCTTCAAAGATCAGCCGGCAAAGGCTCTTTCAGCCATTGCAGGGCGTTCTTTTCCAGGCTGCCATCGGCCTTGGCGGACACCAGGATCTGGTTGACCTTTTCCAGCAGCGCCGGCTCGTTCTTGTTCACGCCCACGTACACCGGCGAATCCTTGAGCTTCACCTTCAGCGCAGGCACGCGTTTGGGACTGCGCTCGCTGATCGCGACCATCACCACGTTGCCGCTGGCGATCAGGTCGACCTGGCCGGCCAGGTAGGCGGCGATGGTCGAATTGTTGTCTTCGAAGCGCTTGATCGTGGCTTCCTTGGGCGCAACGGCGGTCAGCTCGATGTCTTCGATGGCGCCACGGGTCACGCTGATGGTCTTGCCCTTGAGGTCGTCGAGACCAGTGACAGCCGCGTCAGGCGGGCCGAATACTGCCAGGTAGAACGGCGCGTAGGCCTTGGAGAAGTCGATGACCTTTTCCCGCTCGGGGTTCTTGCCCAGGCTGGAGATCACCAGGTCGACCTTGCCGGTGGTCAGGAACGGAATGCGGTTGGTGCTGTTGACCGGGGTCAGCTCCAGCTTGACCTTGAGCTGGTCGGCCAGCAGCTTGGCGGTGTCGATGTCCAGGCCCCGCGGTTTCATATCCGGGCCGACCGAGCCGAAGGGCGGGAAGTCCTGGGGCACGGCGACCTTGAGGGTGCCACGGGCGACGATGTCGTCCAGACCGTTGGCCTGGGCGGGTGCCTGGCTCAGCATCAGGCTGGCAAACAGGGCAGTGAGCAGGGCGCTGTAGCGCTTGGTCATGGCAACTCTCCGAGAAGGGCGAAGGGGTTTTCTGGATTGGGCTGACGGGGTAATTGCACAGCCCATGCCAGCCTGCGCAGGATCGTCTGCAAGGCAGGGTTTTGCTGCGCTGCGCTGGTCTTACTGGTCTGAACAGTGGTGGGGCTTTTCGCACCCTTTTCGAGCGCCGTTAAAACCGCGCGAGCCCCTTTGGGGCGTGGCTTGCCGCCGGCCGCGAATAGCTTTACAACTAGCCGCTCAGTTGACTGGAACCTTGAGTTTTTTATGAATTCCATCGCCCAAGCCGTACCGGAAGCGGCCCTGCAGGCCATCCGCAAACTGATCAAGGAGCAAGGCTTCGGGCCGGGCGATGCATTGCCGTCCCAGCGCGACCTGGCGCTGCAGTTGGGGGTGAGCCGGGCGTCGTTGCGCGAGGCGCTGTCGTCTTTGAGCGCCTTGGGCGTGGTCAGCGTGCAGCCGGGCAAAGGTGTGTTTGTGCAAGCAGTCGACGAGGCGCCGGGATTTGCCTGGCCGTTTGCGGCACAGGCCACGCCGTTGGATATTTTCCAGTTACGCTATGCCCTTGAAGGCTTTGCGGCGGGTCTGGCGGCGGTGACGTTGACCATCGACGAGCTGGACAGCCTGGACGATAACGTCGAGGCGATGCGCAAGGTGCTCAAGGCCGGTGACTTTGAAGCGGCGGCGCGGCTGGACTTCGAATTCCACCAGCGCATCCTGCTGGCCAGTGGCAATCAGGCGATGGTGAGCATCCTGAGCGCCAGCGCCGAGGTGTTCCTGGAAAGTCAGAAACTACCGTTCATCCGGCCGGAGCGGGCCATGGAAACCTGGCAGGAACACCGCAAGATCCTGCGCGCCCTGGCCCGGCGCGCCAGTGCGGCGGCGCAGAAAACCATGCAGGAACACGTGCGCAATGCGGCGCTGCGCACCGGCATTGCCTTTGTGACTCCCGTAGCGCCTTGAGTTGGGCTATACCCAAACTCATGCACCACCATAGCAAGACTCAATCAGAGGCGGCTTCCTGAACGGGGGAAGGGCAGCTATGATGGGCCACGTTTTTTTGCTTACAATCCGGAGACATCCATGAGCAACGATCTTATCAAGCACGTCACCGACGCGACCTTTGAGGCCGAAGTACTCAAGGCTCAAGGCCCGGTGCTGGTTGACTACTGGGCTGAATGGTGCGGCCCTTGCAAAATGATCGCTCCTGTTCTGGACGACATTGCAACCACCTACGAAGGCAAATTGACCATTGCCAAGCTGAACATCGACGATAACCAGGAAACCCCGGCCAAGCACGGCGTGCGTGGTATCCCGACGCTGATGCTGTTCAAGAACGGTAACGTCGAAGCCACTAAAGTGGGCGCGCTGTCGAAGTCCCAGTTGCAAGCTTTCCTCGACGCGAACATCTAAACGTCGTCAGAAAGGCCCCGCAAATTGCGGGGCTTTTTCGTGAAACAGGGCTAGACGCTCCGAAACTCAGGTGGTACATTCGGCCCCGCACTGGTTTCTCCACTGCCCCCTGCATGCCGTCGCCGACGCACTCCTTTTCGATTAGTACGCGATCCTGTCGCCTTCTCTGCGGCGCGGCCTCATTAAGCCAAAAGCTTAATTTCCCCCCTCCATAAATGATTACGTCATTCCTATATGAATCTGACTGAACTCAAGCAAAAGCCGATTACCGACCTGCTCCAGCTGGCCGAAGAAATGGGCATAGAAAATATGGCCCGTTCGCGCAAGCAGGACGTGATTTTCTCCCTGCTGAAAAAGCACGCGAAAAGCGGCGAGGAAATCTCCGGTGATGGCGTGCTGGAGATTCTCCAGGACGGCTTCGGCTTCCTCCGCTCTGCAGACGCCTCCTATCTTGCCGGCCCAGACGACATTTACGTCTCGCCGAGCCAGATCCGTCGCTTCAACTTGCGCACCGGTGACACCATCGTTGGCAAGATCCGCCCTCCAAAGGAAGGCGAGCGTTATTTCGCCCTGCTCAAGGTCGACACGATCAACTTCGATCGTCCTGAGAACGCGAAAAACAAGATTCTCTTCGAGAACCTGACTCCGCTGTTCCCGACTGTGCGCATGAAGATGGAAGCCGGCAACGGTTCCACCGAAGACTTGACCGGTCGTGTGATCGACCTGTGCGCCCCGATCGGCAAAGGCCAGCGTGGTCTGATCGTCGCACCGCCGAAAGCCGGTAAGACCATCATGCTGCAGAACATTGCAGCGAACATCGCGCGTAACAACCCTGAAGTTCACCTGATCGTGCTGCTGATCGATGAGCGCCCGGAAGAAGTGACCGAAATGCAGCGCACCGTGCGCGGCGAAGTGGTTGCCTCGACGTTCGATGAGCCGCCAACCCGCCATGTGCAGGTTGCCGAAATGGTGATCGAGAAGGCCAAGCGCCTGGTCGAACACAAGAAGGACGTGGTGATCCTGCTTGACTCCATCACCCGTCTGGCCCGTGCCTACAACACCGTGATCCCGAGCTCCGGCAAGGTATTGACCGGTGGTGTCGACGCCCACGCCCTGGAGAAACCGAAGCGTTTCTTCGGCGCCGCGCGCAACATCGAAGAAGGCGGCTCGCTGACCATTATCGCCACCGCACTGGTTGAAACCGGTTCGAAGATGGACGAAGTGATCTACGAAGAGTTCAAGGGTACCGGCAACATGGAACTGCCCCTGGACCGTCGCATCGCGGAAAAACGCGTATTCCCGGCCATCAACATCAACCGTTCCGGCACCCGCCGTGAAGAGTTGCTGACTGCCGACGACGAACTGCAGCGCATGTGGATCCTGCGCAAGCTGCTGCACCCGATGGATGAAGTTGCTGCCATCGAGTTCCTGGTCGACAAGCTGAAGACCACCAAGACCAACGACGAGTTCTTCTTGTCGATGAAGCGTAAGTAATACGACGCTTGCGGTCCGAAAGAATGGCGCCCCCAGGGGCGCCATTTTTTTTGCGCCCGCTTTTTAAGTGCTCCGGCAGCCAAATGCCCCTCGGAGCAGGTAGGATGTACGCCTATTTTACGGGTGGCATGGTTAATGAAATTCAAGGATCTTCGGGATTTCGTGCAGCAGCTTGAGCAGCGCGGAGAGTTGAAACGTATCCAGATGCCGGTTTCCCCGGTGCTGGAAATGACTGAGATTTGCGACCGTACCCTGCGCAACAAGGGCCCGGCGCTGCTCTTCGAAAACCCGACCGGCTTTGACATTCCGGTGCTCGGCAACCTGTTTGGCACCCCCGAGCGGGTGGCGTTTGGCATGGGCGCCGAGTCGGTCAGCGAGCTGCGCGAAATTGGCAAGCTGCTGGCTTTCCTCAAGGAGCCCGAGCCGCCCAAGGGGTTGAAGGACGCCTGGTCGAAGCTGCCGATCTTCCGCAAGATCATTGCCATGGCCCCCAAGGTGGTCAAGGACGCGGTGTGCCAGGAAGTGGTCATCGAAGGTGATGACGTCGACCTCGCCATGCTGCCGGTGCAGACCTGCTGGCCCGGCGACGTCGGCCCGCTGATCACCTGGGGCCTGACCGTCACCAAAGGCCCGAACAAGGACCGCCAGAACCTCGGCATCTACCGCCAGCAAGTAATCGGCCGCAACAAGGTGATCATGCGTTGGCTGAGCCACCGTGGCGGCGCGCTGGATTACCGTGAATGGTGCGAAAAACACCCAGGCCAGCCATTCCCGGTCTCCGTGGCCCTGGGCGCCGACCCGGCCACCATCCTTGGCGCCGTGACGCCGGTGCCTGACAGCCTGTCCGAATACGCCTTCGCCGGCCTGCTGCGCGGTAACCGCACCGAGCTGGTGAAGTGCCGTGGCAACGACCTGCAAGTGCCGGCCACCGCCGAAATCATCCTCGAAGGCGTGATCCACCCGGGGGAAATGGCCGACGAAGGCCCGTACGGCGATCACACCGGCTACTACAACGAAGTCGACAGCTTCCCGGTGTTCACCGTCGAGCGCATCACCCACCGGATCAAGCCGATCTACCACAGCACCTACACTGGCCGGCCGCCGGATGAGCCGGCCATTCTGGGCGTGGCGCTCAACGAAGTGTTCGTGCCGATCCTGCAAAAGCAATTCCCGGAAATCACCGACTTCTACCTGCCGCCGGAAGGCTGCTCGTACCGCATGGCCATCGTGACCATGAAGAAGTCGTACCCAGGCCACGCCAAGCGGGTAATGCTCGGTGTGTGGTCGTTTTTGCGACAGTTCATGTACACCAAGTTCGTTATTGTCACCGACGACGACATCAACGCCCGCGACTGGAACGACGTGATCTGGGCCATCACCACGCGCATGGACCCCAAGCGCGACACGGTGATGATCGACAACACGCCGATCGACTACCTCGACTTCGCCTCGCCGGTGTCGGGCCTGGGCTCGAAGATGGGCCTGGATGCCACCCACAAATGGCCGGGTGAAACCACGCGCGAGTGGGGCCGGGTGATCGTCAAGGACGAAGCTGTCACAGCCCGTGTCGATGCAATGTGGAAAGAATTGGGAATAGATTGATGCGTGTAACCCTGCAACCGTCCGGCGCCGTGCTGGAGTTGGTCCCTGGCGAGCGAATCCTCGAAGGCGCCCGTCGCCTGGGCTACGAGTGCCCCCAGGCCTGTCGCAACGGCGTGTGCCACATATGCGCGGCGTTGCTGGTGGAAGGCCGGGTGCAGCAAGCCGGTGAGGTGCGCGACCACGGTGAGTTCTACACTTGTATCGCCGAGCCGCTGGAAGATTGCATTGTGTTGTGGGATGGCGTGCTGGCGCCGGGAGAGTTGCCGTTGCGCAAGTTGTCGTGCCAGTTGAGTGAGTGCGTGGACGTCGGCGGCGACGTGTGGCGCGTGCGCCTGCGTGCACCGGCCGGCAAGGCGGTGCGTTACCACGCCGGTCAATACCTGATGATCGAGCGGGACAATGGCGACAAGTCGGCGTTCTCCCTGGCCTCGGCGCCCCACGCCGGGCGTGACTTGGAGCTGCACGTGCTGGCCCGTGAAGACAGCGCCCGCAGCTTGCTGGCGCAGTTGCAGCGCAACCAGATGGCGCGCGTCGAGCTGCCATTTGGCGACACCCACCTGGCCGAACTACCGGACGGGCCGCTGGTGCTGATCGCCGCCGGCACCGGCATGGCACAGATGCACAGCTTGATCGAACACTGCCGCGCCTCGGGCTTCAAGCACCCGGTGCATCTGTATTGGGGCGTACGTCGCCCGGAAGATTTCTACACCATCGAGCACTGGGACCAGTGGCTGCAACTGCCCAACCTGTTCCTGCACAAAGTTGTCAGCGACCTGTGCGGCTGGGACGGGCGTTGCGGGTTGTTGCATGAAGCAGTGTGTGAGGACATCGCCGACCTCAAGGCCGTGCACGTCTATGCCAGTGGTTCGCCGGCGATGATATACGGCACATTGGATGCCCTGGTCGAAGCCGGGATGGACGCGCACCAGATGCGCGCCGACGTATTTGCCTACGCTCCCCGTCCATAAATTACTGGCCTACACCGATCAAAATGTGGGAGCGGGCTTGCTCGCGAAAGCGGTGTGTCAGCCAAAGATGTTTTGACTGATCCACCGCTTTCGCGAGCAAGCCCGCTCCCACACAAGCCCGCTCCCACATTGGATTGTGTCGTGTCAGGGTCAGAAGCGTACGCCGGTTGTCACCATCGCCGCATTGAACCCCAGCAACACCAATTCCGCCGCCACCGGCCCGTAATGGGTGCCCACTGATGGAATGATCACCGGCGCCACGCCGAAACGGTTCAACGGAATCTTGTCGCGGTATTCGCCGCGATAGCCCTGGATCACCCCGCCGGTCAGCTTGAGGTACACCGGATAGTCGCTCATGTCATAGCGCTTGCCCGCATAGGCGTAGTACGAGCGCTGGCTGAACGAGTTGCGAAATGTCGCCCCGCCATATACCCAACCAGATGCGTCATTGCGCTCCAGGCCGATCAGGTCCTGGTTGTTGTTGTGCTTGGGGTCCGGTGAGAAGTGCCGGGTGTAGACGCTGGTCTGCGCGTACCAGAAGCCCTTGTCGTCTGGCGCAGCGGTTTCGTTGGCCAGGGCAGCGGTGGCTTGTGCCAGAAGCAGCAAGCCGAGGAAAAGCTGTTTCATGATCCGACCTCGGTAGTCGTTTGGATGGGCGGCTAGTGGGGTCGCTTAATCCCTGTAGTTTGACGGCTAGCGCCCGACCTGGCCTGAACGTGGGCTGAAAGTATGACCGCCTATGCTTATGCATTTAAGGTCTTTTAAATGTAGGAAAAGTCTTATTAAGATATAAGGCAACGGACTACCGACGTTCTGCCAAACACCAACAACTGACCGCCACCGCCCGCCAGCCGGATCGATCGTACGCATTCAGAGCATGACGTTCTGATAGATGATTCCAAGGGGAGCGGTATGGGGAGCTACAAGAAACACGCGCTGTACTCGGCGATTTTGTCAGCCAATTTGCTGACCGCCGCAGGCTTCAATCCTGTCTTTGCGGCCGAAACGTCCGCCACCGATGCGCCTAAGCTCGACACCGTGATCGTCACCGGCACCCGCGCCCAGGAGCGGACTGCCAGTGCCTCGCTGTCGCCGGTGGATGTGATTTCCGGCGACACCCTGCGCAGCACCGGTTCCGATGAGCTGGGCGCAGTGTTGGCGCGGCTGATTCCGTCGATCAACTTTCCACGTCCAAGCCTGGTGGATGGCGCCGAACTGGTACGCCCTGCGCAGCTGCGCGGGTTGTCGCCGGACCAAGTGTTGGTGCTGGTCAACGGCAAGCGCCGCCACACCAGTGCCTTCGTCAACCTCGGCGGGGCGGTGGGGCGTGGCTCGGCCCCAGCGGACCTGAACGCGATCCCGCTGTCGGCGGTGGACCATATCGAAGTGCTGCGCGACGGCGCGTCCGCGCGCTACGGTTCGGACGCGATTGCCGGGGTGATCAACGTAATCCTCAAGCATGCCGACCATGGCGGCTCGATCTCCAGCAAGTTCGGCCAGTACAAGAAGGGCGACGGCATCCAGCGCAATATCAGCGGCAACACCGGCCTGGCCTTGGGCGACAACGGCTTTATCAGCCTCTCCGGCGAAGGCGCCGACAACGATTACACCAACCGTGCCGGCAAGGATTACCGCACTGCCAGCATTGGCTCCACCACCTACGGCCAGCGCGTGTTCCGCCAGGGCGAACCGGCGACCAATGAAGGCAAGCTGGCGTTCAACTCCGAATATTCCTTCAACGATGCGGCCGAGTTCTACAGCTTTGGCGGTTACAGCAAGCGGCGTGGCGAGACGGCGGCGTTCTACCGTGCAAGCAATGCGTCCAACAACATCGCGGCGCTCAACCCCAATGGCTACCTGCCGCTGATCAAGGGCAGCCTGGAAGACACCTCGCTGGTGGTGGGCCTGCGCGGCTTGCTGGCCTATGACTGGCATTACGACCTGTCGGCCAACTACGGCAAGAACACATACGAGCTGAGCACCGAAACCATCAACACCTCCCTGGGCCTGGCCACGCCGCGCAAGTTCGACAACGGCACCCTGAGCAACGACCAGAAGCAAGTCAGCCTGGACCTGTCCCGTGAGTTCGACGTGGGCTTGCTGCCGTATCCGGTGTCCGTCGCGTTTGGCGGTGAATACCTGCGCCAGGGCTATGAAATCGAAGCGGGCGAGCCGGCATCCTACTACCAGAGCGGCAGTTCGGGCCTCGGCGGCTTCCGTGAGGCTGACGCCGGCAGCAGCTCGCGCCACAACTGGGCCCAGTACCTGGACCTGGAAACCAACTTCACCGAAAAACTCAGCGCCTCGGCCGCCGTGCGGCATGAGGATTACAGTGACTTCGGCTCCAATGTCAGCGGCTCGCTGTCGGCGCGCTACGATTTCACCCCGCAGGTGGCCTTGCGCGGCAGTATTTCCAACGGTTTCCGCGCACCGTCCCTGGCCCAGCAGAACTTTGCGTTTACCTCGTCCCAACTGATCGGCAGTGAAATCCGCGAGGCCGGCACGTTCCCGGCCTCCAGCCAGGTTGCCCGCCTGCTTGGCGCAGAGGACCTGAAGGCCGAAAAATCGCGCAACTACAGCCTCGGCCTGGTACTGGAGCCCGCCGATGACCTGACCGTGACGCTGGATGTGTACCGCATCGATATTCGCGACCGCATCAGCCTATCGTCCAACCTCAACCTGAGCCCCGCGACCCAGGCCTACCTGCAAGCCAACGGCGTCGGCAACATCAACTACACCACGGCGCGCTACTTCACCAATGCCACCGACACCAGCACCGACGGCGTCGACCTGGTGGCCAACTATCGCTACCAGTTCGACAACGGCATCCGCTGGAACAGCACCGTCGGCTACAACTACAACCACACCAAGGTCACGGACGTGAAGGCCAACCCGGCGATCCTCGACAGCCTGGGGGCCAACCTGGTGCGGGTCGACCGCCGCGAGAAAAGCGGCCTGCTCGGCGATACCACGCCAGAGCACAAGCTGAGCCTGGGCAACGACTTCACCTTCGGCAATTGGGCGTTGCACAGCAACCTGGTGCGCTATGGTGAGTTCACCAGCTATCAGGCGGACAAGGTCAACGACCAGACCTTCAAGGCAGCGTGGGTGCTGGACCTGTCGGCGGACTACAAGTTGCAGAACTGGACCTTCACCCTGGGCGGCGACAACGTCACCGATAAATACCCGGAAAAGGTCAATGCGTTCGCCAGCAGCGGCGGCAACCTGGCCTACAGCACATTTTCGCCGTACGGTTACAGCGGCGCGTTTTATTACGGTAAAGTTGCTTACAACTGGTAACACACAGGAGACCTAAGCGATCTGCCATGACCGTTATTGAATCCGATCTTATGCAATTGGCTTACCCTCCGCGGCTCGATCTGGGGCCGCAACTCACTCACGAGCAGTTGATGAGTTCGATGCAGGCGACCATGGGCCGGCACAAGGGTGGGCCGGTCTGGCTGTTCGCTTACGGCTCGTTGATCTGGCGTCCTGAATGCTCATCCACCCAACGCGTGCGGGCGCGGGTCCACGGTTATCACCGTGGCTTGTACCTGTGGTCCCACGAGCACCGGGGGACGCCGGAATTGCCGGGGTTGGTCTTTGGCCTGGATCGCGGCGGCTCATGCAGCGGGTTTGCCTACCGCTTGCCGGAAGACCAGCTGGAAGCCTCGCTCTACGCACTGTGGTGCCGCGAAATGCCGTACCCCTCGTATCGGCCACACTGGCTCAGTTGCCGTCTTGAAGATGGCAGTCAGGTGCAGGCCTTGGGGTTTGTGTTGGAGCGGCACTTGCCCAGCTACGCGGGCAATCTTCCCGACGCCATCCTGAACCACGTGTTGGAAAGCGCTTGCGGGCGTTACGGCACTACGCGCGATTATGTCGAGCAGACCGTCCACGCCCTGCGTAGCCACGCCATGCCAGATAAAAACCTGGAGGCGCGGCTCAAGCGTTGTGCGAAGGGGTGTTCAGGCGGTTAACGCGCCGAACTGACGCTGTTGGTGTGCCACAGCGTGGGGATCAGGAACGCAATCGCCAACACGCACGCGCCGATCAGCAGCACGAAACCACCGTCCCAGCCGAAGTGGTCCACGGTGTAGCCCATGGCCGCACTCGCCGCCACCGAACCGCCCAGGTAACCGAACAGGCCGGTGAAACCCGCCGCCGTACCGGCAGCTTTCTTCGGTGCGAGTTCCAGCGCCTGCAGGCCGATCAGCATCACCGGGCCGTAGATCAGGAAACCGATGGAGAACAGCGCGATCATGTCGATCATCGGGTTGCCCGGCGGGTTGAGCCAGTAAACCAGGGTCGCCACCGTCACCAGCGCCATGAACACGATGCCGGTCAGGCCACGGTTGCCACGGAAGATCTTGTCCGACATCCAGCCGCACAGCAGCGTGCCCGGAATACCGGCCCACTCGTAGAAGAAGTACGCCCACGACGACTTGTCGACGGTGAAGTGCTTGGCTTCCTTGAGGTACGTCGGCGCCCAGTCCAGCACGCCGTAGCGCAGCAGGTAGACGAACACGTTGGCGAAGGCGATGTACCAGAGCATTTTGTTGCGCAGCACGTACTTGACGAAGATTTCCTTGGCGCTGAATTCGTCTTCGTGGCTGGCGTCGTAGCCTTCCGGATAGTCGTTCTTGTACTTCTCGATGGGCGGCAGGCCGACCGATTGCGGGGTATCGCGCATGGTGATGAAGGCAAACGCCGCCACCAGCAGGGCCACGGTGGCCGGTACGTAGAACGCCGCGTGCCAGTCGTTGAACCAGGCCATGCCAAGCAGGAACAGCGGGCCGATCAGGCCGCCGCCGACGTTATGCGCCACGTTCCACACGGAAACCACGCCGCCGCGCTCCTTCTGCGACCACCAGTGCACCATGGTCCGGCCACTTGGCGGCCAGCCCATGCCTTGGGCCCAGCCGTTGATGAACAGCAAAATGAACATCATGGTCACGCTGGACGTCGCCCAAGGTGCGAAACCGAAAATGAACATCACACCCGCTGAAACCAGCAGGCCGAAGGGCAGGAAGTAACGCGGGTTGGAGCGGTCGGACACCAGGCCCATGAGGAACTTGGACAGGCCGTAGGCAATCGCGATGGCGGACATCGCCAGGCCCAGTTCGCCGCGGGTGTAACCCTCGTCGATCAAGTACGGCATGGCCAGGGAGAAGTTTTTACGCAGCAGGTAGTAGCCGGCGTAACCAAAGAAAATACCGGCGAAGATCTGCCAGCGCAGGCGTCGGTAGGTGCTGTCTATTTTTTCTTCAGGCAGGGGCGCCTGGTGTGCGGCAGGACGAAAGAAAGCAAACATTCAAGAGCTCCAAATTTCTTGTTTTGACTGCGGATGCGAATGTTACAGTTTCGTTACCGAAAATAGCATCGCCTCTTATCTGCAAACACAGGAAATGAGCGTCAGTGGATGTTCTCTTACGAACATGTCGCGAATGGATAAGTGTGGGTCGTGATGGGGTCTCGCAGGACACTGGAGATCCAAATGTGGGAGCAAGCTTGTGTGGGAGCGGGCTTGCTCGCGAATGCGGTGGATCAGTCACCGAATATATTGACTGGCACACCGCTTTCGCGAGCAAGCCCGCTCCCACATTCAACTGTATTTCAAGTGGGTTAGCGGGTTTGGACGACGACTTTCCCGACAGCCCGGCGCTGCCCCAGGTCATTGATCGCCTGCGCCGCCTGTTCCAGCGGATACACCTGCGACACCAACGGCTTCAACTTGCCCTCGCCATACCAAGTGAACAGCTGCTGGAAATTCGCGGCATTGTCTTGCGGCTGGCGCTGGGCGAACGAGCCCCAGAACACCCCGACCACCGCCGCGCCCTTGAGCAGCGCCAGGTTCACCGGCAGCTCCGGGATGCGCCCGCTGGCAAACCCCACCACCAGCAAGCGGCCGTTCCAGGCGATGCTGCGGATGGCCTGGTCAAACAGGTCGCCACCCACCGGGTCGTAGATCACATCCGCGCCGTTGCCGTCGGTGAGGCGCTTGATCTCATCCTTCAGGCTGGTTTCGCTGTAGTTGATCAACTCATCGGCACCGGCGGCTTTTGCCACCACGAGTTTGTCGGCGCTGCTGGCCGCCGCGATCACACGGGCGCCCATGGCCTTGCCGATTTCCACCGCCGCCAGGCCCACGCCACCGGAGGCGCCGAGTACCAGCAGGGTTTCCCCGGGTTGCAGGTGGCCGCGCTGTTTGAGCGCGTGCATCGAGGTGCCGTAGGTCATGCTGAAGGCGGCGGCGGTGTTGAAGTCCATGCTCGGCGGGATCGGCAGCACGTTGTAGCCCGGCACCGCGACCTGCTCGGCAAAGCTGCCCCAGCCGGTCAGGGCCATGACCCGGTCGCCGACTTTCAGGTGGCTGACCTTCTCGCCGACTTCACTGACCACACCTGCCGCTTCGCCACCCGGCGAGAACGGAAAGGGCGGCTTGAACTGGTACTTGCCCTCGATGATCAAGGTGTCCGGGAAGTTGACCCCGGCAGCATGCACGTCCAGCAGGATCTCGTTTTTCTTGATCGCTGGGCTTGCGACATCTTCCAGCACCAGGGTTTCGGCAGGGCCGAAGGCTTTGCACAGCACAGCTTTCATCGGACTATTCCTTTGGGCGTCGTGGCCGATAAGTGTAGAAGGGTGCGTCTGGGGGTCAACGAGCATGCTCGTGCCTGATACGTCGCCATAAGCTTGTGCTGAGCGTTGCTAGCGTTATGCTAGCGCGCAACCGAATGTGAGGAATGAACTGTGAAAGCGTGGATCCTGTTGATGCTGGCCCTGACCTTGCCGATGGCAGCCCAGGCCCAGGAAGCGAAAGAAGGCGAGGCGCCGAAAGTCAGCTATATCAGCCTGACGCCACCGTTCGTCGGCAACTATGGCCTGGACGGCACCGCCAAGCTGAAGGTGTACAAGGCCGACATCGCCCTGCGCGTGACCGGCACCGAGGCGGCCGCGGCGGTCAAAGCCAACGATGCGTTGATCCGTAATCAACTGGTGGCGCTGTTCACCCAGCAGACCAACGAGACCATGAGCACCGTCGAAGGCAAAGAGAAACTGCGCCAGGAAGCGTTGAAGCAGACTCAGCAAGTGATGAACGATGAGACGGGCAAGCCAGTGGTGGAAGATCTGTTGTTCAACAACCTGATCATTCAGTAACCCGGGCGCTTCGCGCCATTCGCGCGCAAGCCCGCTCCCACAGTTGACCGCATTCTCATGTTGAAACGCGGTCAACTGTGGGAGCGGGCTTGCTCGCGAAGAGGCCCTGACAGTCACCTCAGGACGCCAAACTCTTCCTGAACCGTCCCAGCGCCACCGCAAAAAACACCAACCCGATCCCCGCCAGCGCCAGCAAGTCCGGCCACACCACACCCACCCCCGCATCCCGAAACAGAATCGCCGCGCTCAGGCTCACAAAATGCGTCGAGGGCGATGCCTGCATCACCCACTGCAACCACTCGGGCATGCTGTCCAACGGCGTACTGCCGCCGGACAACAACAGCATCGGGATAATCACCGGAATCGCCAGCAAGCCAAATTGCGGCGTCGAACGGGCCAGTGTGGCGAGAAAGATCCCCAGTGCGGTGCTGGCAAACAGATACAGGGCCGTGACAAACAGGAACAACCCCAGCGACCCCGCCAGCGGTACGCCGAGCAAACCCTTGACCACCACCTCCAGCGACACCCAGGTGCACAACACCACCACCAGCATGTTGCTCCAGATTTTTGCCAGCATGATCTCCAGCGCGGTCAGCGGCAGCACCAGCAAATGGTCGAGGGTGCCGTGCTCGCGTTCCCGCAGCAGCGCAGTGCCGGTGAGCACGACGGCGAGGATGGTGATGTTGTTGACGATCTGGATCACCGCCAGAAACCAGCCGCCTTCCAGGTTGGTGTTGAACAGCGCGCGGGTGGTCAGCAGGGCCGGCGTGTTACTCGCGGCAGCGGTCTGCCCGCTATAGGCCAGCAGCTCACGCTGGAAAATCCGCCCGATGTAGCCCGCGCCCATAAACGCCTGGCTCATCGCCGTGGCGTCCACATTCACCTGCACGCCGGGTTGGCGACCGGCCAGCAGGTCGGCCTGGAAATTCGCCGGCACATTGATGACGAAGGTATACGCGCCGCTGTCCATGACCTTGTCCAACTGGTCATAGGCTAATGGCACAGGCGCTTGAAACTCGGGTGGCTGCAGCGCTTCGGCCATCTGCCGCGAGAGCGTGCTGTGGTCTTCGTCGATAAACGCCACACTGGCGTTGTGTACGCCAATCACCGAACCGGCGGCGGGCATATAGATGGCTACGGTGAAGGCGTAGAACAGGAACAGCAGCAAGACGCTGTCGTGGCGCAGGCTGGTGAGTTCCTTCAGACCCAGGCGCAGGATGTGCGCGAACTTGTGCATCAGGCCTCCTGCTTCTTGAGCATGATCAGGCTCAACCCGGTGAACCCGACGAAAAAACCGAACAGCGCCAGGCACTGCGGCCACAGCTGGCGCAGGTCCAGGGCCTTGGTAAAGGTGCCTACCGCAATGTCGAGGAAATGCCCCGCCGGAAACAGCATGCCCATCAGCGCGGCGGCGCCTTCCAGGGACGAACGCGGCACGATCAGCCCGGAAAACTGGATAGTCGGCAGGCTGGTGATGATCATGGTGCCGAGGATCGCGGCGATCTGGGTGCGGGTGAACGCGGAAATCAGCAGGCCCATGCCGGTGGTGGCCAGCACATACAGCAGGCCGCCGAACGCCAACGTCAGGCCGCTGCCCTTGAATGGCACGCCGAACAGCCAGCGGTTCATCGCCACCAGCAGTGCCAGGTTGATCAGGCTGACGGCCAGGTACGGCGCCTGTTTGCCCAGCAGGAACTCCAGGCGTGTGAGCGGCGTGGCGTAGAAGTTGGTGATCGAGCCCAGCTCCTTTTCACGCACGATGCCGAGGGCGGTGAGCATCGCCGGAATAAACGCCAGGATCAGCGCCATTACGCCGGGGCCGATGGCGTTTACGCTGACCACGTCCTGGTTATAGCGAAAGCGCGTTTCCAGTTTGGCCGCTGCCGGGGTGTTTTGTGGCCGGCTGCTCAGTTCGCCCAGTTGCTGGAGGTTGGCTTGGTGCACGGCTTCTACATAGTTGCGGCTGGTTTCCGCACGAAACGGCATGCCGCCGTCGAGCCAGGCGGCCACGGTGGGTTGGCGACCTGCGTAGAGGTCGCGGCCAAAACCGGGGGGGATCTCCAGGGCCAGTTTGATTTCCGAGCGTTGCAGGCGCCGGTGCAGTTCGCTCGAATCCTGAATCGCCGGTTGCTCCTCGAAGTACCGCGAGCTGCGGAACGCCTCCAGGTAGGCGCGACTCTGCGGGGTCTGGTCTTGGTCATAGACGGCGAAGGCGAGGTTTTCCACATCCAGGGAAATGCCGTAGCCGAAGATCACCATCATGAACATCGCGCCGAGCAGGGCGAAGGCCATGCGCACCTTGTCGCGCAGCAGTTCCTTGCCTTCGCGGCTGGCCACGGCCAACAAGCGCGCCAGGCTGAAACCGCGCTTGCTCACCGGCGGCGCCGCGGTTTCGCTGACCGTGGCGGTGGGCGCAGTCGGCTCGGGTTCGCCCTGGGCCTGTTCCAGGCAGGTGACGAAGGCGGCTTCGAGGGTGTCGCCGTGGAACTGCTGTTGCAGCGCGTGCGGCGTGTCGCAGGCCAGCACCTTGCCCGCGTGCATCAAGGAAATGCGGTCGCAGCGCTGGGCTTCGTTCATAAAGTGTGTGGACAGAAAGATGGTCACGCCCTGTTCGCGGGACAACTCGATCAGCAGCCGCCAGAAGTCATCCCGCGCCGCCGGATCGACGCCCGAGGTCGGCTCGTCGAGGATCAGCACTTCCGGGCGATGCAGCACCGCCACCGCCAATGACAGGCGCTGGCGCAGGCCCAGGGGCAGTTCGCCGGAGGGTTGCTCGGCGACATCACCGAGGTCGAAACGCTGGATCAACTCGTCGATCCGCGGCCCGCTCTCGGCCGGGTTCAGGTCGAACAACTGCGCGTGCAGTACCAGGTTCTGGCGCACGCTGAGTTCGCCATACAGCGAGAAACTCTGCGACATGAACCCCACGCGCTTGCGGGTGGCCAGGTCCTTGGCATTCACCGGGTTGCCCAGCAACTTCGCGCTGCCTTCGGTGGCCGGCATCAGCCCGGTCAGCACCTTCATGGTGGTGGTCTTGCCGCAACCGTTGGAACCGAGGAAACCGAAAATCTCGCCACGGCCGATGGCGAAACTGACCTTGTTCACCGCGGTGAAATCACCGAAACGCAGGGTCAAGTCGTGGGCTTCGATGGCGATGTCGGTGTTGGCACTTTCCCGGGGTGGGATCAGCAGCGGTTGGTTGTCGTGGGCGCTGTCGCCCTGGAAGTGGGTGAAGGCCTCATCCAGTTTGCCACTGGGTGTGGCGGCGGCCAGTTCGCTGCTCAGGCCGTCGGCGATCAGTTTGCCGCGATCGAGCATCAGGCAATGTTCGAATTGTTCGGCTTCTTCCATGTAGGCCGTCGCCACCAGCAACGTCAGCTGCGGGCGCTCGCTGCGTACGGTTTCTACCAGCTCCCAGAAGCGTCGGCGCGACAGCGGATCGACGCCGGTGGTGGGTTCGTCGAGGATCAGCAGGTCCGGGTCGTGGATCAGCGCGCAGCACAGGCCGAGCTTCTGCTTCATCCCGCCGGACAGCTTGCCCGCCGGGCGTTCGGCGAAGCGTGCGAGGTCGGTGGCCAGCAGCAGGTTGTGCATGCGCTGGTCGCAGTCGGCTCTGGACAGGCCGAACAGCGTGGCGAAGAAACGGATGTTTTCGCTGATCGACAGCTCGGGGTACAGGTTGCCGCCCAGCCCTTGGGGCATGAAGGCGATGCGCGGGTAGAGGCTGTTGCGGTGGCGCCGGTCCTGGATCGAGCCGCCAAGCACCTCTAGCTGGCCTGCCTGGAGCTTTTTGACCCCGGCGATCAACCCCAGCAGGCTCGACTTGCCTGCGCCGTCCGGGCCGATCAAGCCGCAGCGCGTTCCGGCGGGCAGGCTGAAGGCGATGTCGAGCAAAGCCTGTTGTTTGCCGTAGCGATGGCTGATCCCGCTGGCGTGCAGCGCCAGGCCGGTCATTGCAGGTTGGCCGGCCAGGCGATGTCTGCCGTGCGCACGTAACCGGCGCCGGGCATGCCCGGTTTGGCTTGGGGCACGGCGTCGGGTTGGGTCAGGCGCAGTTTGACGCGGAACACCAGTTTCTGGCGCTCGTCGCGGGTTTCCACTTCCTTGGGCGTGAACTGGGATTTGGCGGCGACAAAGCTGATCTTGGCCGGCAGCGGTTGCTGGGGCAGGGCATCGAGCAGGATGCGCGCGTCGCTGCCGACGGTCAGGCGACCGGTGACGGAGGCGGGCAGGTAGAGGTTCATGTACTGGTCATTCGGATCGATCAACAGCAGCACACGTCCGCCCGCGCCAAGCACTTCGCCGGGCTCGGCCAGGCGCAGTTGGATGATCCCGTCGATGGGCGCGCGCAGGCTGCTGTCGTCGATCTCGCTGTTGAGCTGGGCGACTTGGGCCTGGGCCGCACCGATGGCGGCCTTCACCGAGTTGACCTGGGCTTGCGCGGCGATCACCGCGGCGTTGCCGGTGTTCTGCCGGGCTTGCTGCTGGTCGATCAGTTGGCTGCTGGCGAAGCCGCGCTTGTACAGCTCCTGGGTACGCTTGAGTTCCTGGTTGGCCAGCAACTGCTCGCTTTGGCGCAGTTGCACATTGGCCTCGGCGGCGGCGAAGTTTTCCTTGGCGCGCAGCACTTCGGCCTCGGCCTGGGCGCGTTGGGCCTCGAGGGTGCGGGTGTCCATGCGTGCGAGCAGTTGGCCTTTGAGCACCTTGTCGCCTTCGTCCACGCGCACCTCGGCCAGGCGCCCGGGGATCTTGGCGGCGATTTGCACTTCGGTGGATTCCAGGCGCCCGTTGCCCATGCTCAGGCCTTCGGGGAGGCGGTCCTGGAGGGAGCGCCAATAGCCGAAGCCGCCGGCACCCAGCAACAGGGCGATGAGTGCGATGGCGAAAAGACGGGAGGTGTGGTGATTCGTCGACATGGCGGCTTCCTGCGGCATTAGCATCCTAGTTTGACCGGATGGCGCCCAGGAGCGGTTGATTCCGGTCAAATGAAGCACCAGCCTAACCCGCCCGGCGTGCAGATGCATGCGTCTGGCGCGTGACTGCCGGGTTCTGGGTGTTTAACCCAGGGCGAGCACCGCCGCCCATTGTTCGGCGGTCACCGGCATCACCGACAGTCGGCTGCCTTTTTGCACCAGCGGCAACTCGGCGAGGGCGGTTTGCTGCTTCAGGTAGCCCAGGCCCAGCACCTTGGGGAATGTCTTGACGTGGGCGACGTCGATCGCGCTCCACGGATTTTTGTCCGGGGTGGCCTTGGCGTCGTAGTAGTGGCTTTGCGGCTCCAGGGCTGTGGGGTCCGGGTAGGCTGCCTTGATGATTTTTCCGATGCCGGCAATCCCTGGCTCCGGGCAGCTGGAATGGTAGAAGAAAAACTCGTCGCCCTCGGCCATGGCGCGCAGGAAATTGCGCGCCTGGTAGTTGCGGACCCCATCCCAGCGAGCTTCGCCGAGCTTTTCCAGGCCCTTGATGGAGAGTTCATCGGGCTCGGATTTCATCAGCCAGTAGGCCATTTTTGCGCTCCTCAAAATGGGGTTGGGCAAGTTGTCGGGCAATTGCATGACAAACCGACAGTCGGTTGGCGTCAAGGTTTGCGTGTTGGTTCACGTTACCGCAGAATGCCCGCTTTTAAGCTTGACAGCGCCGCAACGGACTCCTGAGGAACGTTGTTGTCATCGTGTACGAAGTGCCTGAAGGGGGGCAATCGATGCAACGTAAGCCGGATTTACTATGGATTTTGGTTATTTTGTTTGGTCTGGGCGTCGTGACCACCGGGTATGCCCAAAGCTTGTGGTCGAACAAGACCGATGCTCCCGTTGAATTGACTCAGCAACAGCCGCAACCGTTCAAGCGTTGACCCTTCTTCCAGACGCCGCTTTTTTTACTGCGGCGTCTGCGCGATATACCACTGCTTATCCGTGACGGTGCCGGCCAATGGCACATCCCAGCTCGCCTGCTTCAACTTCTCGACCTTCTGGCATTCATGGGCCAGGCCCAGCAACGTCGGCTTGCGCCAGCTCTGGCGGCGCGCGAGGTAAGCGAGGCTGCGGTCGTAGAAGCCGCCGCCCATGCCCAGGCGGCCACCCGCATCATCGAAACCGACCAACGGCAACAACACCAGGTCCAGCGCCCAGACCTTGCGCTGTTGGCCGATGTTGACCCGTGGCTCGAGGATGCGGAAGCGATTGGGCCTTAGCTTTTCCCCAGGCCGCACGCGCTGGAACACCATCTTGGTGCGTGGCCATGCGCTGAGCACCGGCAGGTAAGTGGCCTTGCCCCGGCGCTGGGCGGCACGCAGCAACAGGCGCGGGTCGATTTCGCCGTCCGTCGGTAGATACAGGGAAATGTGTTTGGCCCGGCGAAACAGCGGCTGCTGTGCCAGTTGCCGATAGAGGCCGTGGGCGGCCTTGCGCTGCTGGCTCGGGCTGAGCTCGCGGCGGGCCTTGCGCAACATGCGTCGAAGTTGCGGACGGGAAAGCGGCGCAGGTTCGGTCATGGTTTTCGGCTCATAAAACAATGCCAGTCCGAAGACTGGCATTGAGTTTGGGAATTCAGGCTCCCCGACAGAGCCGCTGTCGACTTAGCCCTTGAACCCGAAAGTTCAAGGTGGAAGAAGCAGTAGGCTTTAAGGCTTTCCGTCTAGCGGACATGCACACCAGCCCAACGTGCAACTTCCAGGGTAGTGCGAATCGGCTCAGGGACATCGCCGACTGGCAAACACGCCAGGGAGTGGGGCGAGTATACCTTAAACAGTCGCGGCAATCAGCCCTTGGGTGTGTCTGAATCGCTGGACAGCACCAGATCCACACGTTCCAGCAGGTCGCGCACCTGCTCGCGTGTCGAGCCGCTGGCCTGCACGTCAGGGCGCTCCTGCTTGTGCAGCAGATCGTGAGTGATGTTCAGCGCGGCCATCACGGCGATACGGTCGGCGCCGATGACTTTGCCGCTGCTGCGGATTTCACGCATTTTGCCATCCAGGTAGCGGGCGGCGCTCACCAGGTTGTTGCGCTCTTCCTGGGGACAGATGATCGAATATTCTTTATCCAGGATCTGCACGGTGACGCTATTGCTTGAACTCATGAGTCTTGCTCCAGGGCCTTCAGGCGCGAAATCATCGATTCGACCTTACGCCGGGCGATTTCGTTTTTTTCAATGAGGTGAGCGCGTTCCTCGCGCCAGGTTTTTTCCTGAGCTAGTAGGAGTCCGTTTTGACTCTTAAGTTGCTCGACCCGATCAATTAGCAACTCGAGTCTGGCCATCAGCGCTTGCAGGTCGGTGTCTTCCATTGGGTTCCACTGGATTTGTCTGATGAATGGCAACTGCAGGATAAACGATCTGACGCCCTTGATAGTCTTGGTACGTCTGCCGGTGCTAGGATACAGCGCTTCATTCTAGACATTGCGCCGTCTGGCGCCTAGCTCACCATGCCCATTCAGAACTCCCCGTACGATGCTTTTTCCAAACTGCTGAGCGCCAGCGGTCACCCATGCTCGCCTGCCGAATTGCACGGCGTGTTGCTGGGCCGCAGCTGCACCGGCGTAGGCTTTGATGCCGACAACTGGCTGGCCGATGTGGCCGAGCTGCTGGAGACCGAGCCGACCGACAACGTGCGCAACGCGCTGATCGGCCTGCAGGAAATGGTCAAGGGCGAGCTGACCGGTGACGACGTCACCGTGGTCCTGCTGCTGCCGACCGACGACGCACCGCTCACCGAACGCGCCGCCGCACTGGGCCAATGGTGCCAGGGCTTCCTCCACGGTTTCGGCGTGAACGCCGGCGGCCTGGAACTGAGCACCGACGCCAAGGAAGTGTTGCAGGACCTTGCGGCCATCTCCCAGGTACAAGACGCCCTGGAAGAGTCCGAAGACGGCGAAGGCGACTACATGGAAGTCATGGAGTACCTGCGCGTCGCGCCGCTGCTGCTGTTCACCGAGACCAAGAAGTCCGCAGAACCTGCCGCACCCAAGCCGTCGCTGCACTAAGCAAGGAAGCCCATCTGCCCATGATTCATATCCCCAGAGCGGAATACACCCGGCGTCGCAAGGCGCTCATGGCGCAGATGGAACCCAACAGCATCGCGATCCTGCCGGCCGCCGCCGTGGCGTTCCGCAACCGTGATGTCGAGCACGTCTACCGCCAGGACAGCGACTTCCAGTACCTGAGCGGTTTCCCCGAACCCCAGGCGGTGATCGTGCTGATGCCCGGTCGCCTGCATGGCGAGTACGTGCTGTTCTGCCGCGAACGCAACGCTGAACGCGAATTGTGGGACGGCCTGCGCGCCGGCACCGAAGGCGCGATCCGCGACTTTGGCGCCGACGACGCGTTCCCCATCACCGACATCGACGACATCCTGCCCGGCCTGATCGAAGGCCGCGACCGGGTGTATTCGGCCATGGGCAGCAATGCCGAATTCGACCGCCACCTGATGGAGTGGATCAACGTGATCCGCTCTAAAGCGCACCTCGGCGCCCAGCCGCCGAACGAATTTGTTGCGCTGGATCATCTGCTCCACGACATGCGCCTGTATAAATCGGCGGCGGAAGTGAAGGTGATGCGCGAGGCGGCACGGATTTCCTGCGCGGCCCACGTACGGGCGATGCAGGCCAGCCGCGCCGGTTTGCACGAGTTCAGCCTGGAAGCCGAACTGGACTACGAATTCCGCAAGGGCGGCGCAAAGATGCCGGCCTATGGCTCCATCGTCGCCGCCGGGCGCAACAGCTGCATCCTGCATTACCAGCAGAATGACGCCGTGCTCAAGGACGGCGATCTGGTGCTGATCGACGCCGGTTGCGAGATCGACTGCTACGCCAGCGACATCACCCGCACCTGGCCGGTCAACGGCAGGTTTTCGCCCGAGCAAAAGGCGGTCTACGAGATTGTGCTGGCCTCCCAGGAAGCCGCCTTTGCCCAGATCGCCCCCAACAAACATTGGAACCAGGCCCACGAGGCGACGGTGCAAGTCATCACCGCCGGGCTGGTCAAGCTGGGCTTGTTGCAGGGCGACGTCGACGAGTTGATCGCCAGCGAAGCCTACAAAGCCTTCTACATGCACCGCGCCGGCCACTGGCTGGGCATGGATGTGCATGACGTGGGCGAGTACAAGGTGGGCGGTGAATGGCGCGTGCTGGAGGTGGGCATGGCATTGACCGTGGAGCCGGGGATCTACATCTCGCCGGACAACCAGAATGTGGCAAAGAAATGGCGTGGCATTGGCGTGCGCATCGAGGACGACGTGGTAGTGACCAAGCAAGGCTGTGAAATCCTGACCGGCGGCGTGCCCAAGACCGTCGCCGAGATCGAAGCGTTGATGGCGGCTGCCCGATGAGCCGGGTCAACCTCGCGATCATCGGCGGTGGCCTGGTGGGCGCCAGTCTGGCCCTGGCGTTGCAGGCCGGGGCCAAGGCGCGTGGCTGGAAGATCGTGATGATCGAGCCGTTCGCACCGGGCGACAGCTACCAGCCGAGCTACGATGCGCGCTCGTCGGCGTTGTCCTACGGCGCCCGGCAGATTTATCAGCGCCTGGGCCTGTGGCAGGACATTTCCCGTCGCGCCGAGCCGATCAAGCAGATTCACGTGTCGGACCGGGGGCGTTTTTCCACGGCGCGCCTGTCTGCCATGGAAGAGGGCGTGCCAGCCCTGGGTTATGTCGTCGAAAACGCCTGGCTCGGCCAATGCCTGTGGCAAGGTTTGGATAAAGACGTGGTCAGCTGGCGCTGCCCGGCTGAAGTCACGCGCATGGAACCACTGCCCGACGGCTATCGCCTGACCCTCAACGATGAAACCGTGCTGGAATGCGACCTCGCCGTGCTGGCCGACGGCGGCCGTTCCGGCCTGCGCGAGCAACTGGGCATCGGCGTGAAAACCCGGCCGTACAACCAGAGCGCGCTGATCGCCAACATCACCCCGAGCGAAGCCCACAACGGCGAAGCCTTCGAGCGTTTCACCGATGAAGGCCCGATGGCCTTGCTGCCGCTGCCGGACAACCGTTGCGCACTGGTGTGGACGCGCATCGGCATGGACGCCCAGCGCCTGGCGAACCTCGATGAGCGCAGCTTCCTCAGTGAATTGCAGGGCGTGTTCGGCTACCGCCTGGGCACCCTCAAGCAAGTTGGCGCACGTCACCTGTATCCGTTGACCCTGGTGGAAGCCGAAGAACAAGTGCGCTCCCACCTGGCGATCCTCGGCAACGCCGCCCACAGCCTGCACCCGATTGCCGGGCAGGGCTTCAACCTGTCCCTGCGGGATGCCCACGCCTTGGCCGAAGCCTTGCTGGCCGGGCCTGAGGTGCCGGGCGACCTGGCGACGTTGCAAGGCTACCGCGAGCGCCAGCGCCTGGACCAGAAACTTACTGTGGGCTTCTCCGACCAGGTCACGCGCCTGTTTGGCAGCGCCCAGCCGCTGGTCGCCCTGGGCCGCAACATGGGCCTGCTCGGTCTCGACCTGCTACCGCCGGCCAAACGCTGGTTCGCCCGTCAGGCCATGGGCCTGGGCACGCGTCCCGATGCGTAAGTGGTTGATTGAGCGCCTGGGCAAGGCGCGCTTGTTGCGTTGGATCATGACCCTGTACCCGCCGTACCTGGGGGCGGGCGTCAGCGTGCAGCAGATGAGCGCGGACTTTCGCCACGTCAAAGTGCGCATGGGCCTGGGCTGGTACAACCGCAACTATGTCGGCACGCAGTTCGGCGGCAGCCTGTATTCGATGGTCGATCCCTTCTACATGTTGATGCTCATGGAGAACCTGGGCCGCGACTACATCGTCTGGGACAAGGCCGCGAGTATCGATTTCATCTCGCCGGGCAAAGGCCCGGTGTTTGCCGAGTTTTCCATCGACGATACGTTGCTCGATGAAATCCGCCGGCAGACCGAGGGTGGCGAGAAGTACTTGCCTCACCTCAAGGTACAGATTCATGACGGCGCCGGCACCCTGGTGGCGCGCGTCGACAAAACCCTTTACGTGCGGCGCAAGCCGCCAGCGAGACAGGCTTAAACCATGGACATGCGCGCAGATGTGCTGATTGTCGGGGCCGGAATGGTCGGAAGCGCCCTGGCGCTGGCGTTGCAGGGCAGTGGCTTGCAGGTGTTGCTGCTCGACGGCAGCCCGCTGAGCGTCAAGCCGTTCGCTCACGACGCGGCGTTCGAACCCCGCGTGAGCGCCTTGTCGGCCGCCAGCCAGCGCATCCTCGAGCGCCTGGGCGTGTGGGACGGCATCGTCGAGCGCCGCGCCAGCCCTTACGGCGAGATGCAGGTGTGGGACGGCAGCGGCACCGGGCAGATCCACTTCTCGGCGGCCAGCGTGCATGCCGAGGTGCTTGGGCATATCGTCGAAAACCGTGTGGTCCAGGATGCCTTGCTTGAGCGCCTGCACGACTGCGACCTGGGCTTGCTGGCCAATGCGCGCCTGGAACACATGCGCCGCTCCGGCGATGACTGGCTGCTGACCCTGGCCGATGGTCGCAAGTTGCGCGCGCCGTTGGTGGTGGCGGCCGACGGCGCCAACTCCGCCGTGCGCCGCCTGACCGGCACCGCGACCCGCGAATGGGATTACCTGCATAACGCCATCGTCACCAGCGTGCGCAGCAGCCAACCGCACCAGCGCACGGCGTGGCAACGTTTCACCGACACCGGGCCGCTGGCGTTTTTGCCCCTGGTACGCGATGGGCAAGAGGACTGGTGTTCGATCGTCTGGTCGACCACGCCGGCGGAGTCCGAGCGCCTGATGGCACTGGACGATGAAGGCTTCTGCCGTGAATTGGAGCGCGCCTTTGAAGGCCGCCTGGGCACGGTGATCAGCGCCGACCCGCGTGTCTGCGTGCCGCTGCGCCAGCGCCACGCCAAACGCTACGTGGCCGAAGGCCTGGCGTTGATCGGCGACGCAGCCCACGTGATTCACCCGTTGGCGGGGCAGGGCGTGAACCTGGGCTTTCTCGATGCGGCGACGCTGGCCGAAGTGCTGTTGTCCGCCACCGAGCGCGGCGAACGCCTGGCGGATGTAAAAGTGCTGAGCCGCTACGAGCGCCGACGCATGCCGCACAACCTGGCGTTGATGGCCGCGATGGAGGGCTTCGAGCGGTTGTTCCAGGCCGACCAACTGCCGCTGCGCTGGTTGCGCAATGCCGGGCTGAAGATGGTCGACCAGATGCCCGAAGCCAAGGCCGTGTTCGTGCGCCAGGCCTTGGGCCTGACTGGCGATCTGCCTGATTTGGCAAAGCCCTGAGCTTGAAACCCGGTCCCCTGTGGGAGCTGGCTTGCCTGCGAAGAGGCCATCAGCCCCACTATAAATCCTAGTCATGCAACATCTGGTAACGCCTCCAGCAAGCGCCGGCAAATGTGAGTCCTTATCATTTGCGCTCTTTTTGCAAATGAGAGACCGCACCCATGTTGGCACCCAAGCGCCTCCTGACTGCCCTGGCACTCACCCTGATCGGCAGCACCACCGTGCAGGCAGCCGACGAAGTGGTGGTCTACTCCTCGCGCATCGACGAACTGATCAAGCCGGTGTTCGACGCCTACACCCAGAAGACCGGTGTGCAGGTGAAGTTCATCACCGACAAGGAAGCCCCGCTGATGCAGCGCATCAAGGCCGAGGGCGAAAACGCCACCGCTGACCTGCTGCTGACCGTCGATGCCGGCAACCTCTGGCAGGCCGAGCAAATGGGCATCCTGCAACCGTTCACCTCGCCGGTGATCGACAAGAACATCCCCCTGCAGTATCGCTCCTCCAACCACGCCTGGACTGGCCTGAGCCTGCGTGCCCGTACCATCGCCTATTCCACTGACCGGGTGAAACCGGGTGACCTGACTACCTACGAAGCCCTGGCCGACAAGCAGTGGGAAGGTCGCCTGTGCCTGCGCACCGCGAAGAAGGTCTACAACCAGTCGCTGACCGCCACCCTGATCGAAACCCATGGCGCGGCCAAGACCGAAGAAATCGTCAAGGGTTGGGTCAACAATCTGTCCACCGACGTGTTCTCCGATGACATCGCCGTACTCGAAGCGATCAACGCCGGGCAATGCGACGTGGGCATCGTCAACACCTATTACTACGGGCGCCTGCACAAGCAGAACCCGAAGCTGGCGGTGAAGCTGTTCTGGCCGAACCAGGGCGACCGTGGCGTGCATGTGAACCTGTCGGGCATCGGCCTGACCAAGCACGCGCCGCACCCGGAAGCCGCCAAGGCCTTGGTCGAGTGGATGACCACGCCTGAGGCGCAGAAGATCTTCGCCGACGTGAACCAGGAATTCCCGGCCAACCCGGCAGTGCCGCCGTCGGCGGAAGTGGCGACCTGGGGCAAGTTCGTGGCGGACACCTTGCCGGTGGAAGTGGCGGGCAAGCGTCAGGCCGAGGCGATCCGCCTGATGGATCGCGCTGGCTGGAACTAAGTACAATCTGCCAGGCACCGCAGTCCTGAATGTGAGAGCTGGTTTGTGTGGGAGCTGGCTTGCCTGCGATAGCATCACCTCGGTGTATCAGTGATACCGAGGTGATGCTATCGCAGGCAAGCCAGCTCCCACATTGGTTAGCGGCGACTTCAAATTCTTCATTATTCCGAGAGCTTTTCCTTGGCCCACCCTGCCCAACGCCGCTGGTACCTGCCGGTTTTCACCGTCGCCGCCCTGGTGCTGCTGCCGCTGAGCGTGCTGTTGCTGTCGTGGCAGAGTATCGATGTGCAGATCTGGTCCCACCTCTGGGAAACCCAGATGCCGCGCCTGCTGGGCAACACCCTGACTCTGGTGCTGGGCGTCGGCGTCGGTGTGACCCTGCTTGGGGTCAGCCTGGCCTGGCTGACCAGCCTGTGCGAATTCCCCGGGCGGCGCTGGCTGGATTGGGCGCTGATGCTGCCCTTCGCCATTCCGGCCTATGTACTGGCGTTTGTGTTTGTCGGCCTGCTGGATTTTTCCGGGCCGGTGCAAACCCTGCTGCGCGAGTGGTTCGGCACCGGCCTGCGCCTGCCACGCGTGCGTTCCACCAGCGGCGTGATCACCGTGTTGGTGCTGGTGTTCTATCCCTATGTCTATCTACTGGCGCGCACCGCGTTCCTCGCCCAGGGCAAGGGCCTGATGGAAGCGGCGCGGGTGTTGGGGCAGTCACCGTGGCAAGCGTTCTGGCGCGTGGCGTTGCCCATGGCGCGGCCGGCGATTGGTGCCGGCGTGGCGTTGGCGCTGATGGAAACGCTGGCGGATTTCGGCGCGGTCTCGGTGTTCAACTTCGATACCTTTACCACCGCCATCTACAAGACCTGGTACGGTTTTTTCAGCCTGTCGAGTGCGGCGCAACTGGCCAGCCTGTTGCTGTTGGTGGTGATGCTGGTGCTGTACGGCGAGCGCCGTGCCCGGGGCGCCAGCCGGCCGAGCAACGAGCGGCCACGGGGCAAGGCGCTGTATCACCTGCGTGGGCTCAAGGCGGCAGCAGCCAGCAGTTGGTGTGGGTTGGTGTTTGCCTGCGCGTTTGTCATCCCGATGCTGCAACTGGTCGCTTGGTTCTGGCAGCGCGGTCGCTTCGACTGGGATGAGCGTTATTCGGGCCTGATCGTGCATACGCTCTACCTGGGCGGTATCGCTGCGCTGATAACCGTCAGTGTGGCGCTGGTGCTGGCGTTCGCCAACCGGCTGGCACCTACCCGGGCGATTCGCTCCGGCGTCAGCCTGGCCAACGTCGGCTACGCCTTGCCGGGCTCGGTGCTGGCGGTGTCGATCATGTTGGCGTTCAGCTACCTGGACCGTGAGCTGGTGGTGCCGCTGTCGGGCTGGCTGGGCGGTGCGGGCAAGCCGTTGCTGCTGGGCAGCCTGTCGGCGCTGGTGCTGGCGTATCTGGTGCGCTTTTTGGCGGTCGCCTACGGGCCGCTGGAAAACAGCCTGGCGCGAATCCGACCCTCGTTGCCGGAAGCGGCGCGCAGTCTTGGCGTGAGCGGGCCACGACTGTTTTGCAAAGTGTATCTGCCGTTGCTGCTACCGGGGACGTTGAGTGCGGCGTTGCTGGTGTTCGTCGATGTGCTAAAGGAAATGCCCGCGACCCTGCTGATGCGTCCGTTCGGCTGGGACACTCTGGCCGTTCGGATCTTTGAAATGACCAGCGAAGGCGAGTGGGCGCGGGCGTCTTTGCCGGCCCTGACGTTGGTGTTGGTCGGCCTGTTGCCGGTGATCGGGCTGATCCGGCGCTCTGCTCGGCAAATCGGCTAGGTGCCAGTCCTACGGCTTGCAGCTACAATGCGCGGCATTCGGTGCGCTCCGCCTTTCTGGCCGGGTTGCTGTAGGTGGTTGCCGGCCTTGTAAATCAAGGCGTTCAGCACGTACGACAACGCTGCGCACCTTCGCCAAGCCCGGAAGGAGAAACCCATGGGACAGCGTACGCCTCTGTATGACCTGCATCTCGCCCTCGGCGCGAAAATGGTCGATTTTGGCGGTTGGGATATGCCTCTGCACTATGGTTCGCAAGTCGAAGAACACCATCAGGTGCGACGCGACTGCGGGGTGTTCGATGTATCTCATATGACCGTGATCGATGTCACCGGCCCCCAGGCCAAGGAATGGCTGCAGCACCTGCTGGCCAATGATGTCGAGCGCTTGCATGGCTGCGGCCGTGCGTTGTACAGCGCCATGCTCAACGAAAAGGGCGGCGTGGTGGACGACATGATCGTCTACCGCACCGAGAGCGGCTACCGGCTGGTGGTAAACGCCGCTACCCGCGACCAGGACATCGCCTGGATGCAGGCGCAACTGAGTGGCTATGAGGTGCAACTGCACGAGCGGTCCGAGTTGGCCATGCTCGCCATTCAGGGCCCCCATGCCCGGCAGAAGATCGCCGAGTTGGTCACCCAGTCCCGCGGCGCCCTGATTCATCAGCTCAAGCCGTTTGAAGGCCTGGCCGATGGCGACTGGTTTATCGCACGCACCGGTTATACCGGCGAGGACGGTTTGGAAATCGTGCTGCCCGCCGAACAGGCCCCGGGCTTTTTCAACGATCTGGTGGGCGCGGGCATTTCTCCCATTGGCCTCGGCGCCCGCGATACCTTGCGCCTTGAAGCGGGCATGAACCTGTATGGCCAGGATATTCACCAAGATGTTTCGCCGCTTGCGGCCAACATGGCCTGGAGCATTGCCTGGGAACCGGCCGAGCGCAATTTCATCGGCCGTACCGCGCTGGAAGCCGAGTTGGCGGCCGGTGTGCAATTCAAATTGGTCGGGTTGGTGCTGGAAGAACGAGGTGTTTTACGCGCTCACCAAGTAGTTCGTATCGCCAATGTTGGCGAAGGGGAGATCACCAGTGGTAGTTTCTCTCCTACGCTGAGCAAATCCATTGCCCTGGCACGTGTACCGACGGCGACAGCTGATCGTGCCGAAGTGGAAATCCGCGGCAAGTGGTATCCGGTTCGAGTGGTCAAGCCGACCTTCGTGCGCCATGGTAAAACCTTGATCTAACCTATTTCCGGCAGGCCAAAGGCCGCTGACACTACTTCTTGAGGACACAGACTATGAGCAATATCCCGGCCGACCTGCGTTTTGCCGAGAGTCATGAATGGGCCCGTCTGGAAGCTGACGGCACTGTGACCGTCGGTATCTCCGACCATGCCCAGGAAGCGTTGGGTGATGTGGTGTTTGTTGAGCTGGCGGAAGTCGGCGCGCAGTTCGAGGCTGAAGGCCAGGCGGGTGTGGTTGAGTCGGTGAAGGCGGCTTCGGATATTTATGCGCCCGTTGCTGGCGAAGTGATTGCCGTCAACGAGGAACTGAGCGGGAGCCCTGAGCTGTTGAACTCCGACCCGTACGGCGCCTGGATTTTCAAGCTCAAGCCAAGCAACCCGGCTGACCTGGAAAAACTGCTGGATGCTGCCGGCTACAAAGCCGCCATCGGCGAATAAGCACGGGTAAAAATCTGGGAGGGGGCAAGCCCCTCCCAGATTGGCGTCTACTCAGGGTTTGAGTACGGCTTTTACGGCCTCCACCGACCGTTCCACATCCGCTTCCGTCATCGCCGTGAACATCGGCAACGACACGATCAAACGTCCCACCTTTTCCGCGACCGGGAACATGCCTTCCTTGAACCCCTGTGCCCGATAAAGGCTCAACAGGTGGATAGGCGGGTAGTGATAGCCGATGCCGACGCCGCGGGCCTGCATCTGCTCCATGAAGGTGGCGCGAGCGGGCAGGCCGTCCTGGCGTTCCGGCAGCACCAGTTGGAACAGGTGCCAGTTGCTGTTCTCAAAATCCGCCGGCGGCAGCTGTGCACCGTATTTCTCTTCGAAGTCGCTGCCGAAGCATTTGAAGTAGTGCCGCGCCAGGTTCTGGCGGTGGGCAGTGATCTCTTCGATGTGGGCAAACTGGCCCAGGCCGATGGTGGCGGCGATGTCGGTCATGTTGAACTTGCCGCCGAGTACATCCACGTCCAAGCCGTCGAAACCGGTGCGTGTTACGCCTTGCAGGCGATACTTCTCTGCCAGGCGGGCTTCGTCGGCATTGTTCAATACCAGGCAGCCACCCTCGGAACAGGTGACATTCTTGTTCGCCTGGAAGCTGAACGATACGAAGTCACCAGTGGCGCCGATGCGCTCGCCATCCCAGCTGGAGCCCAGGGCCTGGGCGGCATCTTCGATGACGCGCAGGTTGTACTTGTTGGCCAGTGCGTAAAGCATCGGCATGTCCAGGGGCAGGCCGGCCAGGTACACCGGGATGATTGCCTTGGTACGTGGCGTGATCGCGGCTTCTACCTGGGCCAGGTCGAGGTTGCGGGTGACCGGGTCGATGTCGGCAAATACCGGCGTGGCGCCCACTTCCAGAATTACGTTGGCGGTGGCGACCCAAGAGATTGGCGTGGTGATGACTTCATCGCCCGCGCCGATCCCGGCGATGCGCAGCGCGATCTCCATGGTGCAGGTGCCCGAGTTGAATGTGCGCACCGGCCGGCCGCCAAAATATTCCGACAGCTGTGCTTCGAACGCCTGCACTTTCGGCCCGCTGGTGATCCAGCCCGAGCGCAGTACATCGCCAACCGCCGAGATGGTGGCTTCATCGATGATGGGTTTGGAGAACGGCAGAAAGGGCTGTTGGCTCATGACGACGAAGGCATCCGTTTCAAAGGGGTAATGAGTGAAAAATCGGTCAGTGCCGGCATAGTTGCACGGTCCGACTGAATATAGCCTGTCCTGCGTGAATGAATCGTCACCGTCGGGTTAAAAATGCCGCTTCAAAAGTGGCATTCTGTGAAGGCTTCAAAAAGAGTAGCGGGCTTCCAGAAACACATTCTGCTCCTTGAGCTTGCCTTTGATTTGTTCATCCCGGGCGTTCACACGGTTCGCAAAGGTGTTGTAGCCGGTTTCAACATCGCCCATTGCGATGTAACGGTAACCAGTGCCCAGTGTGATCTGGTCAGTGACCTTGGCTTCCAGCCCCATGCCTAGGCTATAGGCGAAGTTATGCTGGCGGTTATTGGCGAAACGACGGGCCACATTGGTTTGATAGCCTTCGGCTTCAACACGTGCGACGCCCACCCCGGCCATCCCGTAGAACGACAACCATGGGTTGATCGAGATGTCTTTGTAGCCATTGAGCATCAAGCGTTGGCTCTGGACATGCAGGCTGTTGACGTTGGCATTAAAGGGGGCCCAGTAGGACTTGAATGTCGAGTCGTTCGGCATCGTGTATTCCCCTTCCAGACGCCAGCCACTGTCGAAGGCATAGCCCGCGGCGAACGAGGCCACGACAGACTTGCTGCTGTCCGGGGCGTCCACCCGTTCTGTCACGCGAGGGCTGGTGAGCAGCGAACTGGCGAGGTTCTGGCGAGCGCTGTTGAATTTGACTGATCCGTACCAGCTTTCTGCCTGGGCGTAGCTGGCGGAAAATGCAGACAGTAGCAGTGCATAGGCAATCTTGTGCATGGGCAGTGATTCGCTTTATCTAAAAAGGAATCCTTAGCTTGTTACCCACCCGGATGAGGCTCGACAGGACTTTGCTGTATTGGGCTGTGAAAGCAGGAGTGCTTGTGTAGTGCCCCGGTGAGATTGACTGTAGGAATGGAAGACAAAAAAAATGCCGCTGGTTAACAGCGGCATTTTTTATCGAGCACGAATCACTCGGTAACTGCGTTTTTCGCAAGGATGGCGTTGGCCAACTCCATGTCCGTGGCCTGTAGGCCAGGGTTGTCGGCGCGGACTTTCTGCATCGCAGCTTCCAGGTATGGGCCACGGATGCCACCGTCGCTGGCGACAAAGCTGCCTGCATCGTCTTGTGCAGCGACCACCAGTTTGTGGTCTTTGAATGTCAGGTACGTCGAGCCGGTAGTGGCGCCCGACGAGATGACATTGCGCCAGAAACTGTCGGCCATGGCTGAACCGACAGGAAGGGAAAGCACAGCAAGGGTTGCGACAGCATATTTGAGACGCATGATGGGTGACTCCGGGTGGGTTATCTGTTCTTTATGATTGTAGTTAGTCCAACCGAGTTCCCTCACTGACTAAACAGTTTCAACCCTCAACACTACGCCGTCCTGACCAACCACCCGGACTTGAGCGCCCACAGGGCTGTCCGGGCCGGTCACCATCCACACGCCATCGCCGACTTTTACCTTGCCTCGTCCATCCACAATCGCCTGGTGCACCATGAAGGTGTGACCGATCAGCTCCGAGCCGCGCTCGTTGAGCCCGGGTTGGTCGCTCACCTTGGCACTGCTGCGCTGGCGCTTCCACCAATACACCGCTGTCAGTATGGACAGCAGCGCAAACAACAGGAGCTGCCACTCCAGCCCCAAGGGCGGCACCAGGAACTTGATCACGCCCACGGCAGCCGCGGCGATACCCATCCACAACAGGTAACCGCCAGCGCCGAAAACCTCGAGAATCAGCAGCACCGTACCCAGTGCCAGCCAATCCCAGAACGACAGATGCTGCAGGAAATCCCACATGGTGCTGGCCTCAGCCTTTCTTGTTGTCGAATGTAGCCTTGACGATCTCGCCGATCCCGCCGACCGCTCCGATCACCTGGCTGGCTTCCAGCGGCATCAGGATGACCTTGCTGTTGTTGGCGGAGGCCAGCTTGCCCAGTGCGTCGATGTATTTTTGCGCGACGAAGTAGTTGACCGCCTGCACGTTGCCCGACGCGATCGCTTCCGACACCACCTGGGTAGCGCGGGCTTCGGCTTCGGCCTGACGTTCACGGGCCTCGGACTCCAGGAACGCGGCCTGGCGGCTACCTTCGGCCTCCAGGATCTGCGCCTGCTTCTTGCCTTCGGCGGTCAGGATCGCCGACGCCCGCAGGCCTTCGGCTTCGAGGATTTGTGCGCGCTTGATCCGCTCGGCTTTCATCTGGCCCGACATGGCGGCCATCAGGTCGGCGGGCGGGCTGATGTCCTTGATCTCGATCCGGGTGATCTTGATGCCCCACGGCGCGGTGGCTTCGTCCACGGTTTTCAGCAGTTTTTCGTTGATGCCGTCACGCTGGCTGAGCATGGCATCCAGCTCCATGGAGCCGAGCACGGTACGGATGTTGGTCTGCAGCAGGTTGCGGATGGCGTGTTCGAGGTTGTTCACCTCATAGGCCGCCTGCGCGGTGTTGACCACCTGGAAGAAGCACACGGCGTCGATCTGCACGGTGGCGTTGTCGGCGGTGATGACTTCCTGGGGCGGGATGTCCAGCACGCTTTCCATCACGTTGATCTTGCGACCGATGCGGTCCATGACCGGGATGATGATGTTCAGGCCGGGCTTGAGGGTATTGGTGTAACGGCCGAAACGCTCGACCGTCCATTGGTAGCCCTGGGGGACGACCTTGAAGCCCATGAACAGGATGGCGATGGCCAATCCCACGAAAAGAAGCAGTACGGTTCCGATCTGCATAGCGATTCCCTATCCGATGTTTTCAGTGAGCGGATTGTAACGGTGTTGTCACCGTTAAGAACGGTTTCACACGGCAACAATCAACGGATTTGTTTCTGAATCCCCAGGCGTCACCCGCAATGCTTCGGCCATCGTCGTCAGGCCGGCGGCGACCTTGTCCGTGGCGGCCTTGCGCAAGCTACTCATGCCTTGGGCAATTGCGCGTTGACGCAAGGCCTGTACGTCGGCACCGGGCGTGATCAGCGCCCTGAGGTCATCATTGAGCACCATGATTTCGTAGACCCCGGCACGCCCCCGGTAACCACTGTTTCGGCATTGCGCGCAGCCAATGGCCTCGTAGGCATCACCCATCGCACGCTTGCAGTGCGGGCATAACAGTCGCACCAAGCGCTGGGCCATCACTCCTATAAGGGTAGCCTTGATCAAATAATGAGCAATGCCCAACTCCTGCAAACGACTGACCGCGCTGGGCGCGTCGTTGGTATGCAGGGTCGACAGCACGAGGTGCCCGGTCAATGCGGCCTGGATCGCCATTTCGGCGGTTTCCTGGTCGCGGATCTCGCCGATCATGATGATGTCCGGGTCCTGGCGCAGCAGCGCGCGGATGCCGCTGGCGAAGCTCAGGTCGATGTTGTGTTGTACCTGCATCTGGTTGAAGGCCGGTTCGACCATCTCGATGGGGTCTTCCACCGTGCACAGGTTGATCTCCCGTGTCGCCAGTTGCCTGAGGGTGGTGTACAGCGTGCTGGTCTTGCCTGATCCGGTCGGGCCGGTGACGAGGATGATGCCGTTGGTCTGGCGTGTCATGGCGTGCCAGCGCTGCTGGTCGTCACCTGACAAGCCCAGTTGATCAAAGCCCTTGAGCAGCACCTGCGGGTCGAAAATCCGCAGTACCAGTTTCTCGCCAAACGCCGTCGGCAAGGTCGAGAGGCGCAGCTCGACCTCGGCCCCCGCCGGGCTTTTGGTCTTGACCCGGCCGTCCTGGGGTTTGCGTTTTTCCGCCACGTTCATTCGCCCCAGGCTTTTGAGGCGGCTGACCACCGCCATCGTGACCTGGGGTGGAAACTGATACACGTCGTGCAGCAGGCCGTCGATGCGAAAGCGCACGCGGCCTTGCTCACGGCAGGGTTCGATATGGATGTCACTGGCGCGCTGGCCGAAGGCGTACTGCAACAGCCAATCGACGATATTGACGATATGCGCGTCATTGGCGTCCGGCTCCTGGTCGCTGGCGCCCAGGTTGAGCAGATCGGCGTTGCCTGGCGCAGCGAGCTTTTGGTCGGCGCCGCTGACGGACGTGGCCAGGCGATAAAACTCACCGATACAGCGGCGGATGTCCTCGGGGTTGGCCACCACGCGCTTGATCGTACGTTTGAGCACCTGCGCCAGGCCGGCCTCCCAGCGGGTCACGTAGGGCTGGGCGCTGGCGATGGTGACGGTCTGCGCGTCCACGGCCACCGCGAGAATGGTGTGGCGCTGGGCGAAGGCGTGGGACATCAATGGCACTACCTTCGCCACGTCGATGCTCAGCGGATCGATGCGCCAATACGCTTGCCCGGCCTGTTCGGCGAGCCACTGGGTGAGGGTTTCCAGAGGGACGCCCTGGGCGGCGATGCATTCGAGGGGGTGTTGGGTAGGGCAGACCGGCAGTGCCAGCAGGCGTTTCGCCACCTCGGCGGTCACCAACCCAGCGGTGATCAAGGCCGGCAATAAGTGCTGCAATTCCAATCGCTGATCAACGGACATCGAGGTGTTCCTGGGTGACTTGGGGTGTCATCCCAGGCTAGTCAGCCCCTGAACCGCTCAGTGGCGAGGTGTATTGCAGGTTTTTACTAAGCACTCGCCATTGCCGCGGCAGGCCGCGCGGAATCAGCCGGCCACAGTTCCAGTGAACACACGCTGATCAGGTTTCGAATCTTTTCACCGATCACCTGGGCGCGATGCCAGCTCAGGCCATCCATCACGATGTCGAGGGTCAGCAGGTCCTGCTCGCGGCTCATCGTCACCTGTTGCGGCGTCAAAAATTGCAGCGCGAAATAGTTGAGTACCCGGCACAGCACGTCCGGCTCCGCTTCGGCGACGATCTGGTAATGCGCCTGGCAATGGCTGCTGTTGACGGCCCACGCATCGACGCGGGTGACAGGTTGGGTGGTTTCGACGGCGTGCATGGGACATCTCCACAAGTGATGGGAGAAATTTTTACATTCGCCAGCGGAGATTTCTTATCTAAAATGGGCATGATTTGCGAATAATCGAATCATACAATTCAAGATAAGCACCATAGAAGGTATTTATATGCACAGCGAGCTGGACGCCTACGACCGCCGCATCCTGGCCCTGCTGCAAGAGGACGCCTCGCTTTCCAGCGCGCAGATTGCCGAGCAGGTCGGCCTGTCCCAATCGCCGTGTTGGCGGCGCATCCAGCGGCTCAAGGAAGAGGGCGTGATCCGCGCGCAGGTGACCTTGCTGGACCGCAAGAAAATCGGCCTCAACACGCAGATTTTCGCCGAGGTCAAACTCAACGCCCACGGTCGCTCCAACTTCACCGAATTCACCGACGCGATTCGCGGGTTTCCGGAAGTGCTGGAGTGTTATGTGCTGATGGGGGCGGTGGATTTTCTGTTGCGCATCGTGACGGCGGATATTGAGGCGTACGAGCGGTTTTTCTTTGAGAAGCTGTCGATGGTGCCGGGGATTCAGGAGGTCAATTCGATTGTGGCGCTTTCGCAGATCAAATCCACTACCAGCCTGCCAGTGTTGCGCTGACCCTGTGGGAGCGGGCTTGCTCGCGAATGCGGTGTGCCAGTCAGAAATCAGCTAACTGACCCACCGCTTTCGCGAGCAAGCCCGCTCCCACACAAGCCCGCTCTCACATTTGGATTACAGACGCAGCAGAGTCTTCCACGCCCGGTTCTGATACACCGCAATCGCCTGATGCATCCGCGCATCCAGCGACTCATCGGTGATCGGCTGGTTGGCCAGTTGCGCCAACTTGTTCAGCTCGCCGTACAGGCGGTCCAGTTCCGGGATGTCCACCACCTGACGCGCATGGTGCAGCCAGGCCTGGATGCGTTCGATGCGCGGCAGTTGCTCGGCGAGGTCTTCCGGCTGTTGCTGGTAGCGCGGCAGTTGCAGGGCGACGGCGTCGTCGGCCAGCAGGCGCGGCAGCCAGTTGGTGATTTGCGCCGCGCCCTGGCGGTTGCCGCGCACGTTGCGGTCGGCGGTCCAGGTGCGGGCCAGCAGCCAGCGGGAGGCGTTGAGTGAGAACAGGCCCCAGCGCACGTCCTCCAGTTCCTCGGCGAATTGCTCCGGCGCGGCCTTGCGGATGTCTTCGTCGTCATCGCCGGCTTGCACCAGTGGGCGCCAGTCTTCCAGCAGGGCGTCCAGTGCACTGCGCAGTTCGCTGGTGGATTGACGCGGTGCGGCCTGGCCGAGGCTGCCGACCAGGGCGCGCATTTCGCCGAGGTTGTCGACCCAGTCTTGCAGCAGGCGCCAGTGGCCATTGAAACGGTATTGCTCGGCCAGGCGCTGGCTGCTGCCGAGCAGGTGCCACATGATCGCGGCGAAGGCATCGTCCAGAGGCATTTCGGCGTGGATCTGAGGCGCGGGCAGGCTCAGGGAGTAGCTGCTGGCGTCATACAGACGGTAGCCGCGTTCGGCCTTGCTGATGTCACACGGCATCAACGCCAGGGTCGCGGCCAGTTCGGCGGCCAGTTCCAGCAGGGCGGCCGGTTCACCTTCGCGCAGTTCCAGTTCCAGCTCGCAGATTTCTTCTTTCTGCTTGCCGACCACCACGTGGCCCAGGTCGAGTGCGGCTTCGATGACTACTTTGGCCTTGCCACGGCCCCAGGCGATTTCGGCGCGTTCCCGCACGAAGTCGGTGGTGAAGATCGGCTTGAGGGTCTTTTTGTCCAGTTCGGCCAGTTGCTCGGGCCAGCATTCGCCGTCGAGCTTTTTCACGTCGAGCTTGGCTTTGGGCAGGTCCCAGTTGTACTCGTTGCGTTCCGACAAGCCGGCGATGCTCTGACCGCGGGTCTTGAGGGTCTGGATGATCTCGTCACCGTCCTTGCGCAGGCGCAGGGCGACTTTGGCCTGGGCCAGGTCGCGCTCGGGGGTGTCGAAATACTGGTTCATCAACTCACGGCGTTCCCAGCCACTTTTGTTGCGTTTTTTCAGTAGCGGGTGCTCACGCAGCGCGGCGAGTGTTTCGCGGCTGACGCGGAGCTTGATTTCGGTTTCTTTCTGCATGGCCGGAAAATCCAGGATCGGGAGCGCAGCCGGGGAAAAGAGTGGCTGCCAAGGTCGTGCAGTGTACAGGACTGAGCCCGGCAACGCGCCGCAACGGTTTATTGTGTCGTACAGATGGCTCTATAGTGGGACTCATCCGGGAAGTTGAGAGGCCGCGCATGCCGTTACCGTCCATGAAAGAACAGTTCGCTGCGCTGATTGCCGCGCCGTCGGTCAGTTGCACCCAAGCGTCTCTGGACCAGAGCAACCGCCCGGTGATCGATTTGCTCGCCAGTTGGCTGGGGGATTTGGGTTTTGCCATCGACATCCAGCAAGTCAGCCCCGGCAAGTTCAACCTGCTCGCCAGCTTCGGCAGCGGCCCCGGTGGCCTGGTGCTGGCGGGGCATAGCGATACCGTGCCGTACGACGCGGCGTTGTGGAAGACCGATCCGCTGAAGCTGACGGAAGTCGACGGCCGCTGGGTAGGATTGGGCAGTTGCGACATGAAGGGTTTTTTCGCCCTGGCCATTGAAGCGGTGCTGCCGCTGCTGGAGCAACCGTTCAAGCAACCGCTGCTGATCCTCGCCACCTGCGATGAAGAAAGCTCCATGTCCGGCGCCCGTGCGCTGGCCGCAGCCGGACGCCCGCTGGGCCGTGCGGCTGTGATAGGCGAGCCGACGGGCCTCAAGCCGATCCGTCTGCACAAAGGCGTGATGATGGAACGCATCGACATCCTGGGCCGCAGCGGCCATTCGTCGGACCCGAGCCTGGGCCACAGCGCCCTTGAAGCCATGCACGACGCCATCGGCGAACTGCGCGGCCTGCGCCAGACCTGGCAGCGCGAGTACCGCAACGCGCAATTCAGTGTGCCGCAGCCGACGATGAACTTCGGCTGCATCCACGGTGGCGACAACCCCAACCGCATCTGCGGCCAATGTTCCCTGGAGTTCGACCTGCGCCCGCTGCCGGGCATGGACCCGCAGGTGCTGCGCGATGCCATCCGCCAGAAGCTCGAACCCCTGGCCGAGCGCCATCAGGTGAAGATCGACTACGCGCCGCTGTTCCCCGAAGTGCCGCCGTTCGAGCAGCCCGAAGACGCCGAGCTGGTGCGCGTGGCGGAACGATTGACCGGTCATCGTGCCGAAGCAGTAGCGTTCGGCACCGAAGCACCTTATCTTCAGCGCCTTGGCTGTGAAACCCTGGTGCTCGGCCCTGGCGACATCGCCTGCGCCCATCAGCCGGGCGAGTACCTCGAAATGTCACGCTTGACGCCTACAGTGCGTCTATTGCGGGAACTGATCGAACATTACTGCCTGAAACCTGCATAAATTAACCCCTGTCTGTTCGTACATAGAAGGAGAGCGAGCGTGTCGCCAAGCCTGTTCCGACGATAACCATCAGCCTGCTGTGCGCTTTCACGATTGATCCTTTTTCGGCTGCTTTTTATTACAGGCCCAGGTGTTATGCCCGACTACGTTAATTGGCTTCGTCACGCGTCCCCTTACATCAACGCCCACCGCGACTGCACCTTTGTGGTCATGCTGCCCGGCGACGGTGTGGAACACCCCAACTTCGGCAATATCGTCCACGACCTGGTGCTGCTCCACAGCCTGGGCGTGCGGCTGGTGCTGGTGCACGGTTCGCGCCCGCAGATTGAAACCCGCCTTGAAGCCCGCGGCCTTACTCCGGCTTACCACGAAGGCTTGCGCATCACCGATGCCGCCACGCTGGAGTGTGTGATCGACGCGGTCGGCCACCTGCGTATCGCCATCGAAGCGCGCCTGTCGATGGACATGGCCTCTTCGCCAATGCAGGGCTCGCGCCTGCGGGTGGCCAGCGGCAACCTGGTAACCGCACGGCCGATCGGCGTGCTCGAAGGCGTGGACTACCACCACACCGGCGAAGTGCGCCGGGTCGACCGCAAGGGCATCAACCGCCTGCTCGACGAGCGCTCCATCGTGTTGCTGTCGCCGTTGGGTTATTCGCCCACCGGCGAGATCTTCAACCTGGCCTGCGAAGACGTCGCCACCCGCGCCGCCATCGACCTGGGCGCCGACAAGCTGCTGCTGTTTGGCGCCGACATGGGCCTGCTCGATGAAAACGGTCGCCTGGTGCGTGAACTGCGTCCGCAGCAAGTACCGGCGCACCTGCAACGCCTGGGCAGCAGCAACTATCAAGCCGAATTGCTCGATGCCGCCGCCGAAGCCTGCCGTGGCGGGGTAGGGCGCAGCCATATCGTCAGCTACGCCGAAGATGGCGCGTTGCTCACCGAACTCTTTACCCGCGACGGCGGCGGCACGCTGGTGGCCCAGGAGCAATTCGAGCTGGTGCGTGAAGCGGCGATTGAAGACGTGGGCGGCTTGCTGGATTTGATCAGCCCGCTGGAAGAGCAGGGCATTCTGGTACGCCGCTCGCGGGAGGTGCTGGAGCGTGAGATCGAGCAGTTCAGCGTGGTCGAGCGCGAAGGCATGATCATCGCGTGTGCGGCGCTGTATCAGATCGCTGATTCGGACGCGGGCGAGCTGGCCTGCCTGGCGGTGAACCCGGAGTACCGCCACGGCGCGCGCGGCGACGTATTGCTGGAGCGCATCCAGACCCGTGCGCGGGCGCAGGGTTTGAAGACCTTGTTCGTGCTGACGACCCGCACCGCCCACTGGTTCCGCGAGCGTGGGTTCGTGCCGAGCAGCGTGGATCGCCTGCCATCGGCGCGGGCGTCGCTGTACAACTATCAGCGCAATTCGAAGATCTTCGAAAAGGCGCTGTAAACCCGGCTTTCAAGCCAATGCAGAGGGGGCTTGCCCCCGATAGCGGAATGTCAGTCAGTCCATCTGATATTGATACTCCGCCATCGGGGGCAAGCCCCCTTTTGCATTTGCCTGGCTGGGTGCCCATGCCCCCTGCGACAACGTGACTGCCGTTGCGGGCTATCCATGCTTCAGAAAGCTTGATTTGCGCCTATACGATGAGCGCGACGATGGATAGATTGCGCGAAGTGGCGACCGAGAAGATTTGAACCGAGGTTGCCGATAGGCAAATCGGCTGGCTTAGACAGCAGAAGAAATTATTAGTGACACTAAAACTGTAACAAATTGACGGGAGGATATGCGTTTGGCCATGATGGCGTCGCCTTTTTGATCGTGGGTGACGTAAGAAACGATACGGCCACACTAATCGGTCTAAAAAAGCGTCGAAAAACACCCTTTAGGAATTAGCTTGTGGAGCGGGTCGTCTACGCTGACCGGTCCATGTCGCGCAAATGCTTATTCCCAAATCGTATGAAAAAGAATGAAACAATTCTTTTTGGGTGTATGAAAAACTCATTACCCTGCAGGGACCAAATCAACTGCTGTTAGACGAAGGTAGTAGACACACAAGGTTACGATTGACTTGCCAGTCACTATCCGGTGCTAATCGCGCATCTGTGGATCAAGGGCGTCAGACCCGAGACCAAAGAAATACAAAAATTAGAAATGAGAGGAGCGGTACATGAAGAAGTCCACCTTGGCTTTGGCTGTAGCTTTGGGCGCAATCGCCCAGCAAGCAGGCGCTGCCGGTTTCATCGAAGACAGCAAGGCGAGCGTTACTGCCCGCAACTTCTACATCAACCAAGACAACCGTGACGGCACTGCCAAACCGAACAAGCAAGAAGAATGGGGCCAAGGCTTCATCTTCAACTTTGCTTCCGGCTACACCCAAGGCACCGTAGGTTTTGGTCTTGACGCAATTGGCCTGTACGGCGTGCGCCTGGATTCGGGTAAAGGCACTGCCTACAACAACAATAGCGCCAACAAGGGCGGCATTGTGTTCCCAAGCGACAGCGACGGTCGTGCGGTGAACGATTTCGGTAGCATCGGTCTGACCGGCAAGGTCAAGATCTCCAAGACTGAACTGAAGCTGGGTACCCTGCAGCCAAAACTGCCGGTTGTGACTTCCAACGACGGTCGTCTGCTGCCACAAACCTTTGAAGGTGGCCAGATCACCTCCAATGACATCGACAACCTGACCCTGGTTGGCGGTAAGTTGGAACACGCCAAAGGCCGTAACTCGTCGAACAACGACTCGCTGACCATCGCTGGCTCCAACGGCGCTACCCGCACCGCGACTGCCAACGCCCGCAGCAACGAGTTCTACTACGCCGGTGGTGACTACAAGATCACCAAGGACCTGACTGCCCAGTACTACTACGGCAACCTGTCCGACTTCTACAAGCAGCACTTCCTGGGCCTGTCCCACAACTGGGCATTGCCAGTGGGCGTGTTCAAGACCGACCTGCGTTACTTCAACAGTGACTCCGATGGCAAAAACGCCAGTCAGGAAGGTCGTATTGCCGGCTACCGCGCTTCTGGCTACCAGAACAACGGTGAAGTCGACAACCGCACCTGGAGCGCCAAGTTCACCTACGCCCTGCAAGGCCACGCGATCAGCGCCGGCTACCAGCGCGTGAACGGCACGAGCGACTTCCCGTTCCTCAACCAGGGTGACGGTGCTTCTTCGTACCTGATCACCGACGTGCAGATCGGCAAGTTCCAACGCGCCGGCGAGCGCACCTGGTTGGCCCAGTACGCCTATGACTTCGCTGCTGTCGGCCTGCCAGGTCTGACCACTTCCGTCATGTACCTCAAGGGCGACAACATCGCTGCTTCCACTGGCGAGAAAAGCGAGTGGGAACGCGACTTCAACCTGGGCTACGTAGTACCTGAAGGTACTTTCAAAGGCCTGGGCGTTGCCTGGAAAAACGCTTCGCTGCGTTCCGAAGTGACTACTCAGCGTAACCAGGACGAAAACCGTCTGATCGTCAGCTACACCCTGCCGATCCTGTAAGACTGTTTGTAAAACCTTGCCCGGCGCAACGCCGGGCAAGGTGTCTTGCCTTTCAAGTCGGGCCAAACCCCCGCAAGCCCTTCCTGAACCCCTCTTTGTACAGCGTCTCAAGGCCTTCTCGAACCTTGGAAACGATGGTGCGCCTCGCGCATGGCCGCGTCCAATGAACACATTTTTAATATTCCTTTATCGTCTAGATAAATTGATATTTATTCTTTTTAAATAATCTGCAACCCATGCACAGTAGGCTCCATAAGCACTCACCAGGAGCCATACCATGAGCCTAAGACTGGGCGACATCGCCCCCGACTTCGAACAGGATTCCAGCGCCGGCAAGATTCGTTTCCACGAATGGTTGGGCGATAGCTGGGGGGTGTTGTTTTCCCATCCGGCGGACTTCACTCCGGTGTGCACCACCGAGTTGGGCTTCACCGCCAAGCTCAAGGATGAATTCGCCAAGCGCGGCGTCAAGGCCATCGCCCTGTCGGTCGACCCGGTGGATTCGCACCACAAGTGGATCGAAGACATCAACGAAACCCAGAACACCATCGTCAACTTTCCGATCCTGGCGGACGCCGACCGCAAGGTCTCGGACCTGTATGACCTGATCCACCCGAATGCCAGTGACACCCTCACCGTGCGTTCGCTGTTCGTGATCGACCCGAACAAGAAGATTCGCCTGACCATCACCTATCCGGCCAGCACCGGGCGTAACTTCCACGAGATCTTGCGGGTGATCGACTCGTTGCAGCTGACCGACAACTACAAAGTCGCCACGCCGGCCAACTGGCAGGATGGTGATGAAGTGGTGATCGTGCCGTCGCTCAAGGATGAAGAAGAGATCAAGAAGCGCTTTCCGAAGGGCTATCGCGCAGTGAAGCCTTACCTGCGCCTGACCCCTCAGCCCAACCGCTAACGCAGAACCAATGTGGGAGCGGGCTTGCTCGCGAATGCGGTCTGTCAGTCACAGATGTGTTGTCTGACCCACCGCTTTCGCGAGCAAGCCCGCTCCCACACAAGCCATCCTTCACATTTAAATCGTATTTCAAGGCTCACAATGCAGGGGTTTTCAGGCCGTTTTCACGGCCTTTTTTTTCGCCCGGCGTTTCATCATCCATATATGCATTTAAGGAATAAACAAATGAAAAAATAAGATTTATAGATATATAAATCTGCTGATAAGGTCTGTTCCATCTTGGCGCCATCGCCACACAGCGAACCGCCGGCACTTGCTCAAGGAATTACTGCATGTTGGTCGTAACACTTGGAGGCAGTCCCAGCCAGCGTTCCCGCTCCGGGGTGTTGCTGGAAAAAACCCGTCAGTGGTTGCAAGACAAAGGTGTGGAAGTGGTGAGTTACCAGATTCGGGACTTCCCGGCTGAAGACTTGTTGCACGCCCGTTTCGATAGCCCCAAGGTCATCGACCTGCTGCAACAGGTCGCCAACGCAGACGGTCTGGTGATCGCCACGCCGGTGTACAAGGCCTCGTTCTCCGGTGCGCTGAAAACCGTGCTGGACCTGCTGCCCGAACGCGCCCTGGCCCACAAGATCGTCTTGCCAATGGCCACCGGCGGCAGCATCGCCCACATGCTGGCGGTGGACTACGCCTTGAAGCCGGTGCTGTCGGCGCTCAAGGCCCAGGAATTGCTCCACGGCATCTTTGCCGAGGACAGCCAGATTGCATACGCCGAAGGCAGTGCCCAGGCGCAGTTGGTGCCGGTACTCGAACAGCGTTTGCACGAAGCGCTGGAAACGCTCTACGGCGCCATGGCCCGTCGCCCGAAACCGCTGGACCCCCATGTGTTGAATGAACGTTTGTTGAGTGCTCGCTGGAGCATTTGAGCCTCACCGCACTAAAAAGATTTACTCACCTTACTCAGCCGCCAACGGCCAAGCAGGTGCAGCCAACCCCCTAAACGCATTATTTGGAGAGAGCGCCATGCGCACTGCCATCTTGCGTCGTGGCCTGGTCGCACTGTTTGCTGCGGCTGTGTCCTTCGGCGCCATTGTTCAAGCCCAAGCCGCCGAGACCCTGCGGATCGGTTATCAGAAATACGGCACGCTGGTGCTGCTCAAGGCCAAGGGCACGTTGGAAAAACGCCTCGCCGCCCAAGGCGTCAACGTGCAGTGGACCGAGTTCCCAGGCGGCCCGCAATTGCTCGAAGGCCTCAACGTCGGCTCCATCGACTTTGGCGTCACCGGCGAAACCCCTCCGGTGTTCGCCCAGGCCGCCGGTGCCGACCTGCTTTATGTCGCCTACGAGCCGCCAGCGCCGACCAGCGAAGCGATCCTGGTGCCGAAAGACTCGCCGATCAAATCCGTGGCCGAGCTCAAGGGCAAGAAAATCGTGCTCAACAAAGGCTCCAACGTGCACTACCTGCTGGTACGTGCGCTGGAAGACGCCGGCCTCAAATACACCGACGTGCAGACCGTATTCCTGCCGCCCGCCGATGCCCGCGCCGCGTTCGAGCGCGGCAGCGTGGACGCCTGGGTGATCTGGGACCCGTACCAGGCCGCCGCCGAGAAACAACTGCAAGCGCGCACCCTGCGTGACGGCACCGGCATCGCCGACAACCATCAGTTCTACCTGGCCACCAAGCCTTACGCCGAAAAACACCCGGAAGTGGTCAAGGCGCTGATCGAAGAAGTGCGCGCCGTGGGCGAGTGGTCCAAGGCCAACCCGCAGGAAGTCACTGAACAAGTCGCACCGCTGCTCGGCCTGCCGGCCGACATCACCCTGACCTCGGTGAAACGCCAGGGCTACGGCGCGCTGTTCCTGACGCCGGAAGTGGTCGCCGCCCAGCAAAAAATCGCCGACAGCTTCTACCAACTCAAATTGATCCCCAAACCCTTGAGCATCAAGGACGTGATCTGGACGCCACCCGCCGCCGTTGCCAAAGCGCCGTAATCCGACTACTTCAGGAGACAACTCCATGAGCCTCAATATTTTCTGGTTCCTGCCTACCCACGGCGACGGCCATTACCTTGGCACCGCCGAAGGCGCTCGCGCCGTTGATCACGGTTATTTGCAGCAAGTGGCCCAGGCCGCTGATCGCCTGGGCTTCGGCGGGGTGCTGATCCCCACCGGGCGTTCGTGCGAAGACTCGTGGCTGGTGGCCGCGTCGCTGATCCCGGTGACCCAGCGTTTGAAATTCCTTGTCGCCCTGCGCCCCGGGATCATCTCCCCGACGGTGGCGGCGCGTCAGGCCGCGACTCTGGACCGTCTGTCCGGCGGTCGCGCGTTGTTCAACCTGGTGACGGGCGGGGACCCGGAAGAATTGGCCGGTGATGGTTTGTTCCTGAGCCATGAGGAGCGTTACCAGGCCTCGGTGGAGTTCACCCGCATCTGGCGCCGCGTGCTGGAAGGCGAAACCGTGGACTATGACGGCGAGCACATCAGCGTCAAAGGCGCCAAATTGCTCTACCCGCCGATCCAGCAGCCGCGTCCGCCGCTGTACTTCGGTGGTTCCTCCGACGCGGCCCAGGATTTGGCGGCCGAACAGGTGGACATGGTGCTGACCTGGGGTGAGCCGCCTGCCGCCGTCGCGGAAAAAATCGCCCAGGTACGGGCCAAGGCCGAGAACCTTGGGCGCACCCTGCGCTTCGGCATCCGCTTGCATGTGATCGTGCGCGAAACCAACGAAGAGGCATGGAAAGCCGCCGACAAGCTGATCTCTCACGTCGACGACGACACCATCGCCCGCGCCCAGGCCTCGCTGTCGCGTTTTGACTCGGTGGGCCAGCAACGCATGGCCGCATTGCACGGCGGTAGCCGCGATAACCTCGAAGTCAGCCCCAACCTGTGGGCCGGCGTCGGCCTGGTGCGCGGCGGTGCGGGCACGGCGCTGGTGGGCGACGGCCCGACCGTCGCGGCGCGGGTCAAGGAATACGCGGACCTGGGTATCGACACCTTTATCTTCTCCGGTTACCCACACCTGGAAGAGTCGTACCGCGTCGCCGAACTGCTGTTCCCACATCTGGATGTCGAACGTCCCGAACTGCCCAAAGGCGCCGGGTACGTCAGCCCGTTCGGCGAGATGGTCGCCAACGACATCCTTCCCAAAGCTGCGTCGGCGAGCTGAGGCGGCCCATGAACTATGAAAAATTGAGCCATCGCGTGGCGCCCTGGGTGCTGCCGATCCTGTTGCTGGCGATATGGCAGCTGTCGGTGTCGGCCGGTTGGTTGTCGACGCGCATTCTGCCGGCGCCGAGCGCAGTGATCGCAGCTGGTGTCCACTTGGTGGTCAGCGGCGAAATCTGGACGCACCTGGCCATCAGTGGCTGGCGTGCGGGCCTGGGGTTTGTGATCGGTGGCGGCATCGGTTTGGCCCTGGGCTTTATCACCGGCCTGTCGCAGTGGGGCGAGCGCCTGCTGGACAGCTCGGTGCAAATGATCCGCAACGTGCCGCACCTGGCGCTGATCCCACTGGTGATCCTGTGGTTCGGCATCGACGAGACCGCGAAGATTTTCCTGGTCGCCCTCGGCACGCTGTTCCCGATCTACCTGAACACCTACCACGGCATCCGCAACGTCGACCCGGCGCTGGTGGAAATGTCGCGCAGCTATGGCTTGTCCGGGTTCAGCCTGTTCCGTCAGGTGATCCTGCCGGGTGCGCTGCCTTCGATCCTGGTGGGGGTGCGCTTCGCCCTGGGCTTTATGTGGCTGACGTTGATCGTGGCGGAAACTATCTCCGCCAGCTCGGGCATCGGCTATCTGGCAATGAACGCCCGGGAGTTCCTGCAAACCGACGTGGTGGTGCTGGCCATCGTGATGTACGCGATCCTCGGCAAGCTCGCCGACCTCGCGGCGCGCGGCCTGGAGCGTGTGTGGCTGCGCTGGCATCCGGCGTATCAAGTAAATAAAGGAGGTGCGGCATGACTGCTCAACAACCTCCGCGCCTGCTCAAGGGGATCCCGCTGGCTGTGCGCAAGCTGCGCAAGGCCTTTGGTGCGCGGGAAGTGCTCAAGGACATCGACCTGCATATTCCGGCCGGTCAATTCGTAGCGGTGGTCGGTCGCAGCGGTTGCGGAAAAAGTACCCTGCTGCGCCTGCTCGCCGGCCTGGACAAGGCCAGCAGCGGTGAGCTGTTGGCTGGTTCCGCGCCGTTGAGCGAGGCGATTGAAGACACGCGGCTGATGTTCCAGGAAGCACGCCTGCTGCCGTGGAAAAAGATCATCGACAACGTGGGCCTGGGCCTCAAGGGCAACTGGCGCCCCAAAGCGTTGGAAGCCCTGGAAGCGGTCGGCCTGGCCGAGCGTGCGAATGAATGGCCGGCGGCCCTGTCCGGCGGCCAGAAACAACGGGTGGCCCTGGCGCGCGCCTTGATCCACCAGCCGCGCCTGTTGCTGCTCGACGAACCGTTGGGCGCACTGGATGCACTGACCCGTATCGAGATGCAGCAACTGATCGAAAACCTCTGGCGCAAGCACGGCTTTACCGTGTTGTTGGTGACCCACGACGTGAGCGAAGCCGTGGCGATTGCCGACCGGGTGATTTTGATCGAAGACGGCGAAATTGGCCTGGACCTGATCGTCGACCTGCCACGCCCGCGCGCCCGGGGTTCCCATCGCCTGGCGGCGCTGGAAGCCGAAGTGCTCAACCGTGTGCTGTCGCTGCCCGGCACGCCGCCAGAACCCGAACCTGTTTCACCGCTGCCTACGCAATTGCGTTGGGCTCAATAACTCACGCGTCCCACGAAGAGAGAACTCCATGACTATTAAAGCCATCAACGTGCGCAACCAGTTCAAAGGCACCATCAAGGAAATCGTCGTAGGCGACGTGCTGTCGGAAATCGACGTGCAGACCGCGTCCGGCATCGTCACTTCCGTGATCACCACCCGCTCGGTCAAGGAGCTGGAACTGGTGATTGGCAGTGAGGTGATTGCCTTTGTTAAGTCGACTGAGGTGTCGATTGCCAAGTTGTGATTGGCAGCGTTCCTGAGGCCGCCATCGCAGGCAAGCCAGCTCCCCCATTTTGATTTGCAAACACCGTCAAATGTGGGAGCTGGCTTGCCTGCGAAGGGGCCCGCCCAACCACCACAAGACTCAACGCTTGGGCAGGTAGGCCGGCAAATACAGCCCCACATACGCATCAAACACCCGCATCCCTTCCTCCGCCATGCGCGGCGTGATCAGCCCATGCTGATGCATCGAGCGTGCATACACGCGGTCGCTCAGTTCCAGTGCCAGCGCAAACACATCCACGTCTTTGGGCAAGGTCGGCACTTCGAAGTGGCGGTTGAACACCGCGAGCATCAAGTCGCCCAATTCCAAGTCATGCTGACGGTCGGCCTGGGTCACTTCGGTCAGCCCGTGCTGCGCCAGGATCAACTGGCGTGCGGCGGCGTCGTGCTCATAGATGGTCAGCATGCGCTGTTCAACGATGTAGGACAGGTCCCGCCAGTGCTTGAGTGATTCATGCTCGATGGGCGCCTGGATTGCTGCACGGAAGGCCGCGTGCACATCCGCTGTCAACGCTTCCAGCAGCGCCGGTACGCTGGCGAAAAAGTGGTACACCGACGATGGCGGGATCTGCGCGCGCTCGGCCACGCTATAGATCGACAAACCGGCCACCCCTTCGGCGGCCAGCAAGGTGCGGGCGGCGTCTAGGATCGCGTCGATCCGGGCCTGGCTACGGGCGCGGGGTTTGCGAGGGGCGGCGGGGCGGGGGGGCATGGAAGTCTCCTACAAGGCAGCGGGCATTGTATGAGCAGGAAACTGTGTTGTCTTCAAGGCCGCCATCGCAGGCAAGCCAGCTCCCACAGTTGCCCGAGTTCCAGCTTTGGAATGCAGTCAACTGTGGGAGCTGGCTTGCCTGCGATGAGGCCACCTCGGTTTCCCGAATTAAACCCATAAAAAAACGCCACAGACCAAAAGCCTGTGGCGTTCTTTTTATGCAGCCGCCGGTTAGACGGTATGCAGGTACCAGTTGTACTCAAGGTCGGAGATGGAGTGCTCAAACTCCTCCAGCTCACTTTCCTTACAGGCGACGAAGATATCGATGTATTTAGGATCGATGTACTTGGCCATCACCTCGCTGTCGTCCAGCTCGCGCAGGGCATCACGCAGGTTGTTCGGCAGGCTCTGCTCGTTTTGCTCGTAGCTGTTGCCTTCCACTGGTGCGCCCGGTTCGATCTTGTTGGTCAGACCGTGGTGCACGCCTGCCAGGACCGAGGCCATCAGCAGGTACGGGTTGGCGTCGGCGCCGGCCACGCGGTGTTCGATACGTACGGCGTCGGACGAGCCGGTCGGTACGCGAATCGCCACGGTGCGGTTGTCCAGGCCCCAGCACGGCGAGTTCGGCACATAGAACTGTGCGCCGAAACGACGGTAGGAGTTGACGTTGGGGCACAGGAACGCCATTTGGGCGGGCAGGGTCTCCAGCACACCGCCGATTGCGTGACGCAATGCGGCGTTCTGCTCGGGATCCTCGCTGGCAAAGATGTTCTTGCCGTCCTTGTCCAGAATGGAGATGTGCACGTGCAGCCCGTTGCCTGCCTGGCCTGGGTAAGGCTTGGCCATGAAGGTGGTGTCCATTTCATGGTCGTAGGCGATGTTCTTGATCAGGCGCTTGAGCAGTACCGCGTAGTCGCATGCCTTGATCGGGTCGGCGACGTGGTGCAGGTTCACTTCGAACTGCGCCGGGGCACTTTCCTTGACGATGGCGTCGGCCGGGATGCCTTGCTCCTTGGCACCTTCCAGGATGTCCTGGAGGCAGTCGACGTATTCGTCGAGGTCGTCGATCAGGTAGACCTGTGTCGAGTGCGGGCGTTTGCCGGAGATCGGCGAGCGGGGCGGTTGTGGGCGGCCGTTCACGTTCTCCTGGTCGATCAGGTAGAACTCAAGCTCGAAGGCGGCGCAGATGGTCAGACCGAGGTCGTCGAATTTGCTTACAACTTGGCGGAGCACTTCGCGCGGGTCGGCGAAGAAAGGTTCACCTTCGAGTTCGTGCATGGTCATCAGCAGTTGCGCGGTTGGGCGCTTTTGCCAGGGCTCATTGCACAGGGTGTCGGGGATCGGATAACAGATTCGGTCAGCATCACCGATGTCCAGGCCCAGGCCGGTGCTTTCCACCGTCGAGCCGTTGATATCCAGGGCAAATAAAGAGGCAGGCAGGTTAATGCCCTTCTCGTAAACCTTGTGGAGGCTGGTGCGTTCGATGCGCTTGCCGCGCACCACACCATTCATATCCGCAATTAGAAGGTCTACGTACAGAACCTCAGGATGATCCTTAAGGAACGCGTTCGCTTCGTTAAGCTGAACGGCACGCGGGGGTACCGACATGATGCAACACCTTTGTTGTTAAAAATATCAATCATTGATCTTTTCTGGTTTCAGTCAACCCGAACGGCATGCCGAAGTCAAGCGAGGCCTTTTTTGCCCTAAAAAAGCGCTGCAATGGCTTTTTTGGGGCTTTTTGGGGCGATTTTTCCGCTTTGAATGGTGTGGGACTCGCGGGCTTGAGCGGGCCGTGTTGTATTTTTTACGGGGGAGTTGTGTAAAAAAATGAACAAGGCTAAGCTCGATTCAAACCCATAACAGCAATAATACCGGGGTGTTTCATGCGTCGCCTGTCTCCAACCGGCGTCTCTGCCTGCTTCAGGCAGGCCAGTTCCATCGCTCATTCTTCCTTTGCCCGTGTGGGGGTTCCGGTCAATATTCTTGACGGTTCAACCGCCTGCGTCTTTACCGCCTCGCGACTCCAATGCCTGTCTCAAGAAGCGCGCCTGCCAAGGTGCCGCTCATGATTCTGCACGGCTTTTGCTTTAGGAATGCAACACCACCACAAATGGCAGGTAAGCTCCTATCCGGAACGAAAAGACGACGCGGATGCTGCGTCAACCAACGCCTGGCCTTTAATGGATGCCAGGAAACCCAGCCCAGAGGCATTTATGAGTAACAACCTCGACCAGCTCACCGATTGGTTGAAAGACCACAAGATCACAGAAGTCGAATGCATGATTGGCGACCTGACCGGCATCACCCGGGGCAAGATCTCGCCGACCAACAAGTTCATCGCCGAAAAAGGCATGCGCCTGCCCGAGAGTGTTTTGTTGCAGACCGTGACCGGCGACTATGTCGAAGACGACATCTATTACGAATTGCTCGACCCGGCCGACATCGACATGATCTGCCGCCCCGACCAGAACGCCGTCTACCTGGTGCCCTGGGCCATCGAGCCGACCGCGCAGGTGATTCACGACACCTACGACAAGCAAGGCAACCCGATCGAGCTGTCGCCGCGCAACGTGCTCAAGAAAGTCCTCCAGCTCTACGCCGACAAAGGTTGGCAGCCCATCGTGGCACCGGAAATGGAGTTCTACCTGACCAAGCGCTGCGAAGACCCCGACTTCCCGCTGCAACCGCCGATCGGCCGTTCCGGTCGCCCGGAGACCGGTCGCCAGTCCTTCTCTATAGAAGCGGCCAACGAATTCGACCCGTTGTTCGAAGACGTCTACGACTGGTGCGAACTGCAGGAACTGGACCTCGACACCCTGATCCACGAAGACGGCACCGCGCAGATGGAAATCAACTTCCGTCACGGCGACGCGCTGTCCCTGGCCGACCAGATCCTGGTGTTCAAGCGCACCATGCGTGAAGCCGCACTCAAGCACGACGTGGCCGCCACCTTCATGGCCAAGCCCATGACCGGCGAGCCCGGCAGTGCGATGCACCTGCACCAGAGCATCATCGACATCGCCACTGGCAAGAACGTCTTCTCCAATGAAGACGGGACCATGAGCCAGCTGTTCCTCAACCACATTGGCGGCCTGCAGAAATTCATCCCCGAATTGCTGCCGCTGTTCGCCCCCAACGTGAACTCGTTCCGCCGCTTCCTGCCCGACACGTCGGCGCCGGTCAACGTGGAATGGGGTGAAGAAAACCGCACCGTCGGCCTGCGCGTACCGGATGCCGGCCCGCAGAACCGTCGTGTGGAAAACCGCCTGCCGGGCGCCGACGCCAACCCGTACCTGGCGATTGCCGCCAGCCTGCTGTGCGGCTACATCGGCATGGTCGAAGGCCATAACCCGAGCGCACCTGTGGTCGGCCGTGGTTACGAGCGACGCAACCTGCGCCTGCCGTTGACCATCGAAGACGCCCTGGAGCGCATGGAAAACAGCAAGACCATCGAGAAATACCTGGGTCAGAAATTCATCACAGGCTACGTCGCGGTCAAGCGGGCCGAGCATGAAAACTTCAAGCGCGTGATCAGTTCGTGGGAGCGGGAATTCCTGCTCTTCGCCGTCTGATGCGCCGGGCGCACGGGGTAACCCGCGCGCCCTTCACTGAAAAGTCTAGGAGATTGGTATGTCCAGCAACAACCCGCAAACCCGTGAATGGCAAGCCTTGAGCAGTGAGCATCACTTGGCGCCGTTCAGTGACTTCAAGCAATTGAAAGAGAAAGGCCCACGGATCATCACCAAAGCCCACGGCGTTTACCTGTGGGACAGCGAAGGCAACAAGATCCTCGACGGCATGGCCGGCCTGTGGTGCGTGGCGATCGGATACGGTCGCGATGAACTGGCTGACGCCGCCGCCAAGCAGATGAAAGAACTGCCGTACTACAACCTGTTCTTCCAGACCGCTCACCCGCCGGTGCTGGAACTGGCGAAGGCCATTTCCGACATCGCGCCCGCCGGCATGAACCACGTGTTCTTCACGGGTTCGGGCTCCGAAGGCAACGACACCATGTTGCGCATGGTCCGCCACTACTGGGCGATCAAGGGCCAGCCGAACAAAAAAACCATCATCAGCCGCAAGAATGGCTACCACGGTTCCACCGTAGCCGGCGCCAGCCTGGGCGGCATGACCTATATGCACGAGCAGGGCGACTTGCCGATCCCGGGTATCGTCCATATCGCCCAGCCGTACTGGTTTGGCGAAGGCGGCGACATGAGCCCGGAAGAATTCGGTGTGTGGGCCGCCAACCAGTTGGAAGAGAAGATCCTGGAACTGGGCGTGGACAACGTGGGCGCCTTTATTGCCGAGCCGATCCAGGGCGCCGGCGGCGTGATCGTGCCGCCTGAGACCTACTGGCCGCGCATCAAGGAAATCCTCGCCAAGTACGACATCCTGTTTGTGGCCGACGAAGTGATCTGCGGTTTCGGCCGTACCGGTGAGTGGTTCGGTAGCGATTTCTACGGCCTGAAACCACACATGATGACCATCGCCAAGGGCCTGACCTCGGGTTACATCCCCATGGGCGGCTTGATCGTGCGCGATGAAGTGGTGGACGTGCTCAACGAAGGCGGCGATTTCAACCACGGTTTCACCTACTCCGGCCACCCGGTGGCAGCGGCGGTGGCCCTGGAAAACATCCGCATCATGCGCGATGAAAAAATCGTCAGCCGCGTGCACGAGGAAACGGCACCGTATTTGCAGAAACGTCTGAGGGAACTGGCAGATCACCCGTTGGTGGGTGAAGTTCGCGGTGTGGGCATGCTCGGTGCGATTGAGCTGGTGCAAGACAAGGCCACGCGCAAACGCTACGAAGGCAAGGGTGTGGGCATGATCTGCCGCACGTTCTGCTTCGAGAATGGCCTGATCATGCGCGCCGTGGGCGACACCATGATCATTTCGCCGCCGCTGGTGATCAGCAAGGCAGAGATCGACGAGCTGGTGACCAAGGCTCGCCATTGCCTGGACCTGACTTTGGCGGCATTGCAGGGCTAAGTGCTAGGCTCAGCACGCAGGCTTTCGAGCGCTGCGTGCTGAGCAGTTATAGATGAGGCTTTGGTTGAAAGCCGGCCTCTGAACTTGCCAGACTGTCGCCCTGTTTTGTCGCCCTTTGGAAGGGTCGCAAAACCTTGTAAGAACGTGGCCCAAAAAAGAAAAATTGGAGCATCACCAAATGAAGGCATTAGGTTTGAAGAACGCTGGCAAGACCCTCCTCGCCTTGTCCCTGATGGGCGCAATGGCGGGCGCGGCCCAGGCGGACGATAAAGTCCTGCACGTCTACAACTGGTCCGACTACATTGCACCGGACACCATCGCCAACTTTGAGAAAGAGTCGGGCATCAAAGTGGTGTATGACGTTTTCGACAGTAACGAAACCCTGGAAGCCAAGTTGCTGGCAGGCAAGTCCGGTTATGACATCGTCGTACCGTCGAACAACTTCCTCGCCAAGCAGATCAAGGCCGGTGTCTACCAGGAACTGGACAAGTCCAAACTGGTGAACTACGACAACCTGAACAAATCCCTGCTTAAAGCCGTGTCGGTCAGCGACCCGGACAACAAGCATGCCTTCCCGTACATGTGGGGCTCGATCGGCATCGGCTACAACCCGGAGAAGGTCAAGGCTGCGCTGGGCGTGGACAAGATCGATTCGTGGGACGTGCTGCTCAAGCCTGAAAACATCGCCAAGCTCAAGAGCTGCGGCGTGAGCTTCCTCGATTCGCCAACCGAAATGTTGCCAATCGCCCTGCATTACCTCGGTCTGCCGACCGACAGCCAGAAGAAGCCAGACCTCAAGCAAGCCGAAGACCTGTTCCTCAAGATCCGTCCTTCGATCGGCTACTTCCACTCGTCCAAGTACATTTCCGACCTGGCCAACGGCAACATCTGCGTGGCCGTGGGCTACTCGGGTGACATCCAACAGGCCAAGTCCCGCGCGGCTGAAGCCGGTGGCAAGGTCAAGGTGGCCTACGACATTCCGAAAGAAGGCGCTGGCAGCTTCTTCGACATGGTCGCCATCCCTAAAGATGCCGAAAACGTCGACGCCGCCTACAAGTTCATGAACTACCTGCTCAAGCCGGAAGTCATGGCGGCGATCACCAACAGTGTGCGTTTCCCGAACGGTAACGAGAAAGCCACCGCCCTGGTGGATAAAGACATCACCAGCGACCCGGGCATCTACCCGCCAGCGGACGTGCAAGCCAAGCTCTACGCGATTGCCGACCTGCCAGCCGCTACTCAGCGTGAGATGACACGCAGCTGGACCAAGATCAAGTCCGGCAAGTAAGCCTTGAAACCTGTGGGAGGAGGCCAAGCAGTGAGCCCCCTCCCACAAATTAAATGACAGAAAGTTTTGCCGGATCGGTTTATCGAGGGTAAGTTGCGCGCCGGTTTTGTTGCCGGGCAACAACTTCAAGGCCCAACTATTTAAGAGGACCTCCACTTGCCAATTTCTTTATTTCGCAAAGCCATGCTGGTGGGTGCAGGTATCACGCTGACGTTGAGCGTGCAGGCCGCATCGACGGTGCATATTTATAACTGGTCGGACTACATCGGCACCGACACCCTGGCCAACTTCGAAAAAGCCAGCGGCATCAAGCCCGTGTATGACGTGTTTGATTCCAACGAAACCCTGGAAGGCAAGTTGCTGGCCGGGCGTACCGGCTACGACGTGGTCGTGCCGTCCAACCACTTCCTGGGCAAGCAGATCAAGGCGGGCGCATTCCAGAAGATCGACAAGTCGCAGTTGAGCAACTACGCCAACCTCGATCCGATGCTGCTCAAGCGCCTGGAAAAGAACGACCCGGGCAACCAATACGCGGTGCCGTACCTGTGGGGCACCAACGGCATTGGTTACAACGTCGATAAGGTCAAGCAAGTGCTGGGCATCGACAAGATCGACTCCTGGGCGGTGCTGTTCGAACCGCAGAACATGAAGAAACTCGCCACGTGCGGCGTATCGTTCATGGATTCGGCGGATGAAATGCTGCCGGCGGTGCTCAACTACATGGGCCTGGACCCGAACAGCACCAACCCGGACGACTACAAGAAGGCCGAGGAAAAGCTGCTTAAAGTGCGGCCCTACGTGACCTACTTCCACTCTTCCAAATACATCTCCGACCTGGCCAACGGCAACATCTGTGTGGCCGCCGGTTTCTCTGGTGATGTGTTCCAGGCCAGGGCCCGCGCGACCGAGGCGGGCAAAGGCGTGAACATCGCCTACGCGATTCCGAAAGAAGGCGGCAACCTGTGGTTTGACGTGCTGGCGATCCCCAAGGATGCCACCAACGTCAAAGAGGCCCACGCCTTCATCAACTATTTGCTGCAACCTGAGGTGATCGCTCAGGTCAGTGATTACGTCGGTTATGCCAACCCTAATCCGGGGGCGGACAAACTGATGAAGCAATCGATACGCACCGACGAAGCGGTTTACCCACCGCAGGCGGTTCTCGACAGGACGTTCGTCAACTTCGAGCTACCCCCGAAAGTGCAGCGTGTAATGACCCGTATCTGGACCAAGGTCAAGACGGGCAAGTAAGGCTCAAACTATCCAGGGTTCGCTTGCACAGAGCGAACAGCACCGTTTTTTTTTGGGAGTTTCGTAAATGGCAGTTGCCTCCGGCGCCTATAAGAAAGCCCTCGAAGGGGACCAGACACCGAAGAAGGTGCTGGTCAAAATCGACCGGGTCACGAAGAAGTTCGACGAGACGATTGCCGTGGACGATGTGTCCCTGGAAATCAAGAAAGGCGAGATCTTCGCCCTGCTCGGCGGTTCGGGTTCGGGCAAGTCCACCTTGCTGCGCATGCTCGCAGGTTTCGAGCGCCCGACTGAAGGTCGCATCTACCTCGACGGTGTGGACATCACCGACATGCCGCCCTACGAGCGGCCGATCAACATGATGTTCCAGTCCTACGCCTTGTTCCCGCACATGACCGTGGCGCAGAACATCGCGTTCGGCCTGCAACAGGACAAGATCCCCAAGGCCGAGATCGACGCCCGCGTGGCCGAGATGCTCAAGCTGGTGCAGATGAGCCAGTACGCCAAGCGCAAGCCGCACCAGCTGTCCGGTGGCCAGCGCCAGCGTGTGGCCCTGGCCCGTTCCCTGGCCAAGCGCCCGAAACTGCTGCTGCTCGACGAGCCCATGGGCGCCCTCGACAAGAAGCTGCGCTCGCAGATGCAGCTTGAACTGGTTGAAATCATCGAACGCGTTGGCGTGACCTGCGTGATGGTGACCCACGACCAGGAAGAAGCCATGACCATGGCCGAGCGCATCGCGATCATGCACCTGGGCTGGATCGCCCAGATCGGCAGCCCGATCGACATCTACGAGACGCCAACCAGCCGCCTGGTGTGCGAGTTCATCGGCAACGTCAACATTTTCGAAACCCAGGTGGTCGATGACGCCGAAGGCCACGCGGTGCTCAAGTGCCCGGACCTGGACCGCGACATCTACGTGGGCTACGGCATCGCCACGGCGGTGGAAGACAAGTCGGTGACCTACGCCATCCGCCCGGAAAAGCTGCTGGTCACCTCCGAAATGCCGACCTGCGAGCACAACTGGTCCAGCGGCAAGGTGCACGACATCGCCTACCTCGGCGGCCACTCGGTGTTCTACGTGGAACTGCCGAGCGGCAAGCTGGTGCAATCGTTCGTCGCCAACGCCGAACGCCGTGGGCAGCGTCCGACCTGGGGTGACCAGGTCTACGTGTGGTGGGAAGACGACAGCGGCGTGGTACTGCGCTCATGAACATGAAGAAGCTCAAGCGCCGCCTGCAACGAATAACCCCCAGTGGCCGGCATGCGGTCATTGGTATTCCCTTCCTGTGGCTGTTCCTGTTCTTCATGCTGCCGTTCTTCATCGTCCTGAAGATCAGCTTTGCCGAAGCCGACGTGGCGATCCCGCCTTACACCGAGATCTACACCTTTGTTGAGCAGAAACTGCAGTTGGTGCTGAACCTGGCCAACTACGCGATGCTCGGCGACGACGAGCTGTACATCGCCGCGTACCTGGGTTCGCTGAAAATGGCGTTCTTCAGCACGCTGCTGTGTCTGCTGATCGGCTACCCGATGGCCTACGCCATTGCCAGTGCGCGCAAAGAGATGCAGACCGTGCTGGTGCTGCTGATCATGATGCCGACCTGGACCGCGATCCTGATCCGCGTGTATGCGTGGATGGGCATCCTCAGCAACAACGGCTTGCTCAACGGTTTTTTGATGTCCATCGGGCTGATCAACGAACCGTTGCAGATCCTCAACACCAACATCGCGGTGTATATCGGCGTGGTCTATTCGTACCTGCCGTTCATGATCCTGCCGCTGTACGCCAACCTGGTGAAACACGACCAGAGCCTGCTGGAAGCTGCATCCGACCTGGGTTCGAGTACCTTCAACAGTTTCTGGAAGATCACCGTGCCGCTGTCCAAGAACGGCATCATCGCCGGCTGCATGCTGGTGTTTATCCCGGTAGTGGGCGAGTTCGTGATCCCGGAACTGCTCGGTGGCCCGGAAACCCTGATGATCGGTAAAGTGCTGTGGCAAGAATTCTTCAACAACCGTGACTGGCCGGTGGCCTCCGCCCTGGCGGTGGTGATGCTGGCGATCCTGATCGTACCGATCATCCTGTTCAACCGCAGCCAAGCCAAAGAGATGGAGGGCAAGATATGAAGCGCTTCAGTTTCTCCAGCTTTATGCTGGTGGCGGGGTTGTTGTTCATCTACCTGCCGATGCTGATCCTGGTGATCTACTCGTTCAACGAATCCAAACTGGTGACGGTGTGGGGCGGTTGGTCGATCAAGTGGTACGTGGGCCTTTTGGACAACACCCAGTTGATGGGCTCGGTGGCGCGTTCCCTGGAAATCGCCTGCTACACGGCGGTGGCCGCCGTGGCGCTGGGCACGTTGGCGGCATTCGTGCTGACCCGTATCAGCCACTTCAAGGGCCGCACGCTGTTCGGCGGCCTGGTGACCGCGCCGCTGGTGATGCCGGAAGTGATCACCGGTCTGTCGCTGTTGCTGCTGTTCGTGGCGATGGCGCAGATGATCGGCTGGCCCCAGGAGCGCGGCATTGTCACCATCTGGATCGCCCACACGACGTTCTGTGCGGCGTATGTGGCGGTGGTGGTGTCGGCACGCTTGCGTGAGCTGGACCTGTCGATCGAAGAAGCGGCGATGGACCTGGGCGCGCGGCCGTGGAAGGTGTTCTTCCTGATCACCATCCCGATGATCGCGCCGTCGTTGGCGGCGGGCGGCATGATGTCGTTCGCGCTGTCCCTCGACGACCTGGTACTTGCCAGCTTCGTGTCGGGGCCGGGTTCGACCACCTTGCCGATGGAAGTGTTCTCGGCGGTGCGTCTTGGGGTCAAACCCGAGATCAACGCCGTGGCCAGCCTGATTCTGTTGGCGGTGTCGCTGGTGACCTTCCTGGTGTGGTTCTTCAGCCGTCGTGCCGAAGAGATGCGCAAGAAGGCCATCCAGCAAGCGATCGAAGAAGCGGCGGCGGATGGCTGGCAGCAGCCGGACAAGCGTAGAGCACCCGCACCGGTCTAAAGGTCGGAACGGGGGTCAAAATGTGGGAGCGGGCTTGCTCGCGAATGCGGTGGATCAGTCGGTAAATCTGGTGACTGACACTCCGCCTTCGCGAGCAAGCCCGCTCTCACATTTGATTGCATTTCAAGGCAGCGATTATGCGGCCCAAGGGGATTTGCGAATCACCTCGACAAAATTCATCGGCCTGAACCCCGGCTCCTGATCCACCAGCACATCGGTCTTCACGTTGCCAAACGTAGTCTGCGGACGATGGCGCAAGCCGTCGGCGAACGCGCAGATGATGCACTCCTTGAACCCTTCACCGCGTGGATGCGCATGCACCACCGCTTCGCGCTGGGTGTCGCTGAAGGCGGCGTAGTCCATGCCCAGCACGTCCATCTCGACGCCGGCAGTCACCAGCGCGACGGTCGGGCGCAGATGTTGCGGTACGCCCGGGGTGGTGTGCAGGGCGATGGACAGCCACACCTGTTCGATGTCGTCCTCGCTCAGGCCATAGGGCTTGAGGAAAGCTGCCGCCGCGTTGGCGCCGTCCACTTCAAAACGTTCGTTGTCACTGCGATGGCCGGCCACCAGGCCCAGGTCGTGGAACATCGCGCCCACGTACAACAACTCCGGGTTGTAGGCCAGTCTCTTGCGCTCACCGCTCAAGGCGCCAAACAAAAACACCCGGCGCGAGTGGTGGTAGAGCAGGTCGGATTCGACGTCGCGGATGTATTCGGTGGTGGCCTTGGCGAGGGCGCTGTCGGGGATCGGGATGCCGGCGATGGTGGTCATGGTGGTTCTCCTGTGGGAAGAATTCCAGTCTGATCGCGCGCCCCTGGCGGAGCCATCGCCGCGAGGGCGCGATCCCGGCCAATGTGCCGCCACTTCATGCCAAGGGTGTACACAGTCCAATGTGGGAGCTGGCTTGCCTGCGATAGCATCACCTCGGTATACCTGCTGCACCGAGGTGTCTGCATCGCAGGCAAGCCAGCTCCCACAGGGGGGGCTGTGTTTATCCAGTTAGAGAAGGTGTGCCTGTTCATGAGCAAAACCGTCGCCATCCTGATCTTCCCCGGCGTCCAGTCACTGGACGTGAGCGGTCCGATGGACGTGTTCTGCGAGGCCAACCGCTTCCTGCCAACCCAGGACCACTACCAGTTGGACGTCATCGGCCTCGGCCACGGCAACATGACCGCCTCCAATGGCTTGTCATTGCAGGCCCATCGGCATTACAGCGAAGCCCTTGAGCCCTATGACCTCTTGTTGGTCGCCGGCGGCCCACGGTTGCCTTTCGAAGATTTCGGCGCCGGGTTCGACGCCTGGCTGCGCGCCGCCGCCGCCCGTGCCCAGCGCTTCGGTTCGATCTGCAACGGCGCGTTCATGCTGGCTCGCGCCGGGTTGCTGGAGGGCAAAACCGTCACCACCCACTGGAATGACGCCGCCGACCTGGCGCGCCTGTGCCCGTCGGCCAGGGTCGAAGCCGACCGTCTCTACGTGCAGGACGGCAATCTCTACACCTCGGCCGGGGTTACGGCGGGCATCGACTTGTCGCTGTATTTGCTGGCCCAGGACCACGGCCCGGAAGTCGCGCTGAGCGTGGCCAAGCGATTGGTGGTGTTCACCCAGCGAGCGGGCGGGCAGTCGCAGTTCAGTCCGTTCCTGACGCCCCACGCCGAAACCACCTCGGCGGTGGCGTTGGTGCAGCTCTACGTGCTGGCCAACCTGACTGGTGACCTGGGCATCGCCGACCTGGCCAAGGCGGCCAATATGAGTGCGCGCAACTTCTCCCGGGTGTTTGCCCGTGAAGCGCGGATCACCCCGGCGGAGTTTGTCGAGCGGGCAAGGGTGGATGCGGCGCGGGTGATGCTTGAAAGCAGCCACGCGCCGCTCAAGACCGTGGCTTATCGGTGTGGCTTTCGTGATGCCCAGCATATGCGCAGTGTGTTCAACCGCCGGTTGGGCGTGACACCACAACAGTTCCGGCTCAACTTTGCCGCACCGATCTGAAGCAGTACTCGGACCCACTGTGGGAGCTGGCTTTTGTGGGAGCGGGCTTGCTCGCGAATACGGTGTGTCAGTTACAGATGTTTCTACTGATCCACCGCATTCGCGAGCAAGCCCGCTCCCACATTTTGACCGGATTCCAAGCCGTTATCGGGCTGGCAGCAGTTTCAACGTGCCACGGGTATTGGCCGTGACTTCTTCATCGGTGAAATGCGCCTGTTCGTAGCCACCCTCGATATAAGTCTCCGCCTGATCCCCATAGTGCCGATCAAAAGGCACCCCGCTTTGTCCCACCGGGTTGATGGTCAGGGCGTGGGCTACGTCGGCAAAGTCGATCAGGCGTCGGGTAGATGGGCCATAGGTCACCGGCCATGGCGCCGGGCCGATAGCGGCGGACTGGTTGTTCGGCACTTCATGGGTGCCCGGCGCCGGGAATGGGCCGACGTTGAACACGCTGTCCAACGGCTTCTGCATACCCAGCGGATGGCCGTGGGTCAGGGTGTGGGCCTTGCCCCATTGCCACTGGCTCGGGTCATCGCCCAAGGTTGCCTTGAGGTGCGCGAGGCTGTTGTCCCAGGCGCGCTTGACGGTCTCGGTACGCTGGCCATTCCACCAGGGTGAATCCGCCGATGCGGCCAGACGCGGCAGCGCGGCGTCGATCACACGGGTGCCGAGCAGGGTCTTGAACATGCCGTCGCCGAGCTTGGGGTGGAACGCCGCGTCGGCGAGGTTGAACAGGAACTGGTTGAACAGCGTGGCGCTGGTGGAGTCCAGCGGGTAGTCGCCTTTCCAGCTGGCCAGTTGCTCCAGCAGTGGCAGCTGCGCCGGGTCCTTGACCACCTCGCGCAGCACCGGCAATAGCGGCGCCAGCAGGCGCGGGCCGAAGGCGGTGGTGGTGCCCAGTTGCAGGGCCTGGCTGTTGTTCACGTCCCATTTCACGCTCTTGTCGCTCAATTGCGCATTCAACTGCTGGCCGCGATCAGCGAGGTTGTAATAGCCCGGGATCTCCATGCCGGTGGGCGAGACCGGCTGGGCATTGGCCGACACCACGTAACCGCGTGCCGGGTTTTCTTCCTGGGGGTTGGCGCTGAAGGGGTAGAAGCCCAGCTTGTCAGCCTGGGCTGTGCTGCCGTCGAGGATAAACCCGGCGTTGACCCCGGCCGGGCGGATCGGCAGCTGGGCCGAGGCCCACCAGCCAATATCGCCCTTGGCGTTGGCCCAGACGATGTTCAAACCCGGCGCCGACACCTTGGCCGCCGCCGCGCGGGCCTTGGCCAGGGTGTCGGCACGGTTGAGCTGGTAGAAACCTTCGAGGATCGGGTTCTGCGTGTCGAGGAATGCCCACCACATGGCAATCGGCGTCTTGCCGGCATTTTCCCCGAGCACGTCATTGATGATCGGCCCGTGGGGCGACTGGCGCAGGGTGAGGCTGACCGGCGCCTCGCCCTTGACCTTGATCTGTTGCTCGGTGCGGGTCATGTCGACCCATTGGTCGTGGTACCAGACCTGGTTGGGGTTGTCCGGGTTGACCTTCTCGGCGATCAGGTCGAGGTCATCGTTCTGGAACATGGTCAGGCTCCAGCCGAAGTCCAGGTTGTGCCCCAGGAACGCCACCGGCACCAGCGCGTTGTGATAGCCATACAGCTCAAAGCCCGGCGCCGACAGCTGCGCCTCGTACCACACCGACGGCACCGAGAAGCGGATATGCGGGTCGCCCGCCAGCAACGGCTTGCCGCTCTTGGTACGGTTGCCGCTGATGGCCCAGGCGTTGCTGCCTTCGAATTGCGGCAAGCCGTTGTCGGCCAGTGCCTGCTCGCTCAGGGAGGCAAGGGCGCCGAGGGTTTGCCAATCGCTGGCGGCGAGGTTGAGGGCGCCCTTGGGTTGCCAGTCGAGGTCGAAGACTTTCAGGTAGTCGCTGCCCAACTGGTCGCGTACGTAAGTCAGCAAAGGTTCGGTACGAAACGCGGCGGCAAAGCTGTAGGCCATGTACCCGGCGACGCTGATGGTGTCCTCGGCGGTAAACGCGCGCTTGGGGATGCCCAGCACGTCGAACTCCACCGGGCTGGCGTGGCTGTCCTGATACTGATTGATGCCGTCCAGATAGGCTTGCAGGGCTTTCCAGTGTGCGGACTCATGGTCCAACTGCGCCACATAGGTGGTGGCACGCTCGCGAATGCGCAGGCTGCGGAACAGCTTGTCGGTCTCCAGCACCTTGGGCCCGAGCACTTCGGCCAGTTCGCCGCGGGCCAGGCGCCGCATGATTTCCATCTGGAACAGCCGGTCCTGGGCATGGACATAGCCCAGGGCGCGGTACAGATCGGTCTCGTTTTCGGCGCGGATATGCGGCACGCCACGGTCGTCGTAGCGCACCGTGACCGAGCCTTGCAGGTTGCTCAGCATCACCGTGCCCTGGCGGGTCGGTTGCTTGCTGTAGATGTACAGGCCTGCGCCGAGGGCGACCAACACCAGCAGAACCGCGAGAACCTGCAAGACGCGCTTCATGAACTTTCCTTGGCAAGAATGGGGGACGGACTACTGATCCTTAGGCCACGAACAATAGCAGCCCACCGCCAGGGTGTGCGTGGCATTCACTTCGCGTCCGCTCTCCAGTGCCATGAGGATCGGCTCGATAAAACTGTTGCTGGAGTTGCACGTCAGCCCTTCGCTGTAGGGCCCGAAATACGCGAGCTTGCCGCTGCGATCCCAGATGCCCACGGCGGGGCTGGCGGGCACCTGGTCGGCGCCGGGCAGGGCGTTGAGGATTTTCATCTGGCGCAGGTTTTCCGGCAGTTGGCCGTGGCTGCCGGGTTTTTGCAGGGCGTAGAACTCGACGCCCTGGGGCGCGTAGCGCTCGATCAGCTCGCCCAGATGTTGCTGGTTGCCGACGTTGCACGGGCAGGCCGGGTCCCAGAAATGCACCAGGCGGATCGGGCCGGGGCCGGCGAGGTCGGCAGGCAGTGTCAACGGATCGCCGGAAAACACCGCCGTGTGTTCGCTGAAAGCGCGCAGATAGCGGCCCTGGAACCAGTCATACGCCGCCCACAGCACACCGGCGCAGATGACCAGGAGCAGGCTGGCGAACAGGGCGGAACGGTAGGACGGTCGCATTCAGATGTATCCTCGAAGGTCGCGTAGCTTGCCATGCTTGTCCTGACAGATGAATATCGCAGCTCGATATTCATCTGCGCCGCCAGTCTGGAAGCCTTTATGCCCGTCACCTTTGACCCCGATCATCTGCGCGAAAGCTTGCGGCCCCTGGTGGACGCGCAACCGCTCAGCGCCGAGGCGCGGGTCTACCAGCGTTTCTACGGGCTCGATCAGGCCGTCAGTCGCCTGGGGCGTTTCGAGGTGGCTGGGTTCGAGGTTGTTGCGCAAGTGTGGTGGCCGGCCCAGCCTGTGGCGACGATGTTCATGTATCACGGCTTCTACGACCACATGGGGCTGTATCGCCACGTGGTGAAGTGGGCGTTGGAGCAGGGCTTTGTGGTGATTGCCTGCGATTTGCCGGGCCACGGCCTGTCCAGCGGCGAGCGGGCGAGCATTGATGATTTTGCGGTGTACCAGCAGGTGCTGCAGGCGCTATTTGCCGAGGCCCTGACGCTGCAATTGCCGCAGCCGTGGCACCTGTTCGGGCAAAGCACCGGCGGTGCGGTGGTGGTGGATCACTTGCTCAACCATGGCGCCGACAGCCCGGCCCAGGGTAAGACGTTCCTGTTGTCGCCATTGGTGCGACCGCGTGCGTGGGGCTGGTCGCAGGTCAGTTATTACCTGCTGCGGCCGTTCGTCAAAGGCATCGCGCGGCGGTTCAGCGATAACACCAACGACCCCGCGTTCAAGCCGTTCCTCGAAGCCGACCCGCTGCAACCACGGCAACTGCCGACAGCGTGGGTGGGCGCGTTGGCCCGCTGGATCAAGCGCATCGAAGCCGCCCCGCGTAGCTCACGACGGCCGGTGATTGTGCAGGGCGAGGAAGATATGACGGTGGACTGGCGGCACAATTTGCAGGTGCTGCGGGGTAAGTTCGATCAGCCCGAAGTGTTGATGCTGGCGCGGGGGAGGCATCACTTGGCGAATGAGATTGCGGAGATTCGCCAGGAGTACTTCAGTTTCCTCACGGACCAACTGAAGTAACACCGTTCAAAATGTGGGAGCGGGCTTGCTCGCGAATACGGTATGTCAGTCACAGATGTTTTGACTGAGCCGCCGCTTTCGCGAGCAAGCCCGCTCCCACATAAGCCCATTCCACACTGATTACTGCGTCAGGCTTGAAGTGCTTTGGCCAACAGCAAGCCCTGCGCGAATCGCCGCCAGCGCCGCCTGGTAATACGCCTTACCCTCTGGTGATTCGGCAAACGTGGCGAATTCTTCCAGCTCCGGGTCAGACAAATCCCGATAGACGTACAGCAACGTATTGTTCAGATCATTGCCAATCTGCTGCATCAACCGCTCACGCTGGCCATTCAGCATGCCTTGCGCCTGACCACCGCCAAGCAGCCCGGGAATCATCTGGCTCAAGCTGTCGGCAGCCACCCCGGCAATCGCCAGGCTGACTTCCGCACCGGCTTCACGGGCGGGCAGTGCTTGCGCCAGGTGACCGATGATCAGGCTGCGAGTGGCGTCGGCTTCGATTTTCGGCAGGCCCTGGGCGTTTTTCGCCAACTGGTCGCGGCGCGTGGCCAGCAACTCGGCGGCCACAATTTTGCGGCCCAAGGGCGACTGGAAGAACGCCAGCGCGGGTGCCGGGTCGGCCAAATTCTTGCGCAACTGCGCCTCGGCACGCTGGTCCATGGCCTGGGCGGCGAAGCGTTTATTGCTGTTGTCTACCAGCGCTTGGTAAACCGCCGGCGGCAGGCTGTTGCGGTAGCGTTGCTGGGCGGCACTGAGGGCGTCATTGAAATGCGCACGTTGTTCGGCCCAGCCGGCGACCTTGTACAACTGGTCATGGCCGTCTGCCCAGGCGGGCATTACGCAGAACATCAGCAAGGATAAAAACAAACGACGCATTAGGGACTCCTGTCAGTCGGCCACTATTGTCCGTGTCGGGCGTAGGATTTGTCGAGAAGTCCTATCAGTCGCCTGACTAAAGTGTATTCAGATGCTCGGCGGCTCTGTCGGATTCACAGGCGTATGGATACTATGCGCGCCATGCAAATACCCCTCGATCACCCGCTGTTGCAACGTATTGTCGACGACCTGGCTGAAAAGGGCTGGTCGCGGCAGGACGGCTTCGTGCCCCAGGCTCTGACCCTGGAACTGGCGGCTGAGTGCCGTAAACGTGCGGCTGAAGGTGAATTGGCACCGGCGGCAGTAGGACGTGGTCCGACCCAGGAGGTCCGTGAGGGTATCCGTGGTGACCATATCCAGTGGCTGGAGGAGGGTGACTCGCCCGTCTGCGATACCTACATGGCGTTGATGGACAGCCTGCGTCTGGCGATGAACCGCAGCCTGTTCCTTGGCCTGGAAGACTTCGAAAGCCACTTCGCGATGTACCCGCCGGGGGCGTTTTACCTCAAGCACCTCGACCGCTTTCGCGACGATGACCGGCGCACGGTCTCGGCGGTGATCTACTTGAACGAGGCCTGGCTGTCCGAGCAGGGCGGCCAGTTGCGCATGTACCTCAAGGACGGTGTCGAATACGACGTGGACCCTGCGGGGGGAAGCCTGGTGGTGTTCCTGTCTGGCGAAGTGCCCCATGAAGTGCTGCCCGCCACGCGCGAACGCCTGTCCTTGACCGGTTGGTTTCGCCGGCGCGGCAACGAGCCGTTTTAAGCATGGAAAAGATTCTGATCAGCCGCTGTTTGCTCGGGCACAAGGTGCGCTACGACGGTGGCGCCAGTGGGCCGTTCGATCAATTGGCGGCGTGGCAGGCCGAAGGGCGGGTGGTGGCGATCTGCCCGGAAGTCTCCGGTGGCTTGCCCACGCCGCGCCCGCCCGCCGAGATACCCGGCGGGCAAGGTGTGGATGTGTGGGAAGGGCGAGCCCAGGTGTTGACGGCTGAGGGTGAAGATTTCAGCGAAGCCTTCCTCGACGGTGCTCGCCAGGCGTTGGCGTTGGTGCAGCGGCATGGCATTCGTATCGCCGTGCTCAAGGCCAATAGCCCGTCTTGTGGAAATTTGCTGACATATGACGGCACCTTCTCGGGTGTGAAGGTGAGCGGCGAAGGCGTGACGACAGCGCTGCTCAGACAGCACGGGGTGCAGGTGTTCAGTGAGCTGGAGTTGCCCGAGGCGGCAGCGGCCTTGGCCCATCTCTCAGAAAGTGTCTAGTTCAATGTGGCTGGACTACCGGCGGCTCGTTCTCCAGCCACTTCTGCGCCAACGCCTTCAACCGCCCATCCGCCTTCACCCGCTGCAGCGCGCTATCCAAACTTGCCTTGAACGCCGGGTTGCCCTTCTGGAACGGGATCGCCAGCTCAGGCTTCTCGCGATACGCCTCACTGAAATCGAACCGATCCTGCAAGGCGGCAGTCATAGCGATATGGTTGATGGCCACGTCGTACTTGCCGGTTTCCACGCCTGGCAGTAAATCGGCGTCGTCGGTGGTGATAAACGAAGGGCGCACGTCCATCTCCTTGGCCAGTTGCTCGCCGAGTTCCACTTCAAAACCGGTGAGTTTGTCGCCTTCCTTGAAGTTGAACGGCGGGGTATTGGCTTCAAGGGCGATGCGCAGTTCGCCACGATCAAACACATCATCGACCAGTTCGGCGTGAGCCAAGGGGCTCATGAGGGGCAGCAACAGTAACAGGCCAGGCGAAAAGCGCATGGTCACTCCTAGAGAATTTTTTATGTGCGAGGCGCCGTTCAGCATCGCTTTGCTATGGTGTTGAGTGCCTTGGACAGCAATTTGTCGCGAAGTTGTCACAACCCTACAGATTTCCTGGAAAAACTGGAGAAGCGAATGAAAGCCCTTTTGTCCCGTGCAACGATTGCCAGCCTGTTGCTGGGTACCTCGATGTTGGCCAATGCCGCCGATGTGCCTCGTACCCCTGCACCGAAGGGTGCCGAGGTGTTTATCGTCTCGCCCAAAGACGGCGCGACGGTCGATAAGACCTTTACCGTCAAATTCGGCGTCAAGGGCCTGGACCTGGAGCCGATCGACAAGCAAGTGCAAGGCGCCGGCCACCATCACCTGTTGGTCGACCGGGACGTGCAGTCGCTCAAAGCCGACGAAGCCATTCCAGCCGATGCCACCTCGATCCACTTCGGCAAGGCACAAACCGAAACCGAACTGACCCTGACCCCGGGCAAACACACGCTGCAACTGGTGGCCGGCGACAACGTACACCGCCAGTTCGAGCCCACTGTAGCCTCGAAAGTGATCACGGTTAACGTCAAGTAAGATTTGTTCAGATGCAAAAAAGGGAGCCCCGAGGGGCTCCCTTTTTCATGGTGCGGTTGAAACCTTAGAACAACACGCGGCTACGGATAGTGCCGTTGATGTGCTGCAGTTTCTCTTGTGCCAGGTCCGAGTACTCGGCGTCGACGTCGATCACCACGTAGCCGACCTTTTCGTTGGTCTGCAGGAATTGACCGGAGATGTTGATGCCGTTTTCCGCGAAGACCTTGTTGATCTCCATCATCACGCCAGGGATGTTCTGGTGGATGTGCAGCAGACGGTGCTTGCCAGGGTGAGCCGGCAGGGCCACCTCCGGGAAGTTCACCGAGGATACCGACGTACCGTTGTCGCTGTACTTGACCAGCTTCTCCGACACTTCCAGGCCGATGTTGGCTTGGGCTTCGGCAGTGGAACCGCCGATGTGCGGGGTCAGGATCACGTTGTCCAGGCCACGCAGCGGGCTTTCGAAGATGTCGTCGTTGGAGCGTGGCTCCACCGGGAACACGTCGATGGCGGCGCCGATCAGGTGCTTGTCCTTGATCGCGTCGGCCAGGGCGTCCAGCTCGACCACGGTGCCGCGTGCAGCGTTGATCAGGATGCCGCCTTTCTTGATGGCGCGGATTTCCTTCTCGCCGATCATCCACTGGGTCTCAGCGGTTTCCGGAACGTGCAGGGTCACGATGTCGGACATGCCCAGCAGTTCGGTCAGGCTGGCCACTTGGGTGGCGTTGCCCAATGGCAGCTTGGTCAGGGTGTCGTAGAAGAACACCTGCATGCCCAGGCCTTCGGCCAGGACCGACAGTTGAGTACCGATCGAGCCGTAACCGATGATGCCCAGCTTCTTGCCGCGGATTTCGAAGGAGTTGGCAGCGCTCTTGATCCAGCCGCCACGGTGGCAGGAAGCGTTCTTCTCAGGAATGCCGCGCAACAGCAGGATCGCCTCGGCCAGCACCAGCTCCGCCACGGAACGGGTGTTGGAGTACGGTGCGTTGAACACCGCGATGCCGCGCTCGCGCGCTGCGTTGAGGTCGACCTGGTTGGTGCCGATGCAGAAACAGCCGACCGCCACGAGTTTCTTGGCGTGATCGAAGATTTCTTCGGTCAGCTGAGTGCGGGAGCGAATGCCGATGAAGTGCGCGTCGGCGATCTTTTCCTTGAGCTGGGCTTCCGGCAGAGAACTGGTGATGTACTCAATGCTGGTGTACCCGGCGGCTTTCAGAACGTCGACAGCCGATGGGTGGACGCCTTCCAGAAGAAGGAACTTGATCTTGCTCTTATCGAGAGAAGTCTTGCTCATCTGCGTAAACCTGTATCCCGGAGAAAAATGGCAGGGAATCGGATCGCTTAAGCTGACCCGGACGGCAGGAAAGCCGTCACCGCAGAAACGCCCTTGGGCTCTGTCCTGCGGGGGCGGTATGCTAGCATACGCGCCCCGCAAACACTCATTCCTGCGACGTGAAGCGTTCTCAGGATGACCATGAATTGTTCGAGAGTTCTGTCGATGACCCATCCTGCCCTGATTGATGAGCTAAAGACCCTGGTTGAGCCTGGCAAAGTGCTGACCGATGCAGACTCCCTGGAGGCTTACGGCAAGGATTGGACCAAGCACTTCGCACCCGCGCCGACCGCCATTGTCTTCCCCAAGACCATCGAGCAGGTCCAGGCCATCGTGCGTTGGGCCAATAACCATAAGGTCGCGCTGGTGCCATCCGGTGGTCGTACAGGCCTGTCGGCCGCTGCCGTGGCGGCGAATGGTGAAGTGGTCGTGTCCTTCGACTATATGAACCAGATCCTCGACGTGAACCTCACCGACCGCACCGCCGTGTGCCAGCCGGGCGTGGTCACCAAGCAACTGCAGAACGTTGCCGAAGAAAACGGCCTGTACTACCCGGTGGACTTCGCATCCTCCGGTTCCAGCCAGATTGGCGGCAATATCGGCACCAATGCCGGCGGGATCAAGGTGATTCGCTACGGCATGACCCGCAACTGGGTGGCCGGCATGAAGGTCGTCACCGGCAAGGGCGACGTACTGGAGCTGAACCGCGATCTGATCAAGAACGCCACCGGCTACGACATGCGCCAGCTGTTCATCGGCGCCGAAGGGACGTTGGGTTTTGTGGTCGAAGCCACCATGCGCCTGGACCGTGCGCCGAAAAACCTTACCGCCATGGTGTTGGGCACGACTGATTTCGACTCGATCATGCCGGTGCTGCACGCGTTCCAAAGCAAGCTTGACCTGACAGCCTTTGAGTTTTTCTCCGACAAGGCCCTGGCCAAAGTCCTCGGCCGTGGCGACGTGCCGGCACCGTTCGAAACCGAGTGCCCGTTCTACGCGCTGCTGGAATTCGAAGCGACCACCGAAGAAGTTGCCAACCACGCGCTGGAAACCTTCGAACACTGCGTGGAGCAGGGCTGGGTGCTGGACGGCGTGATGAGCCAGAGCGAAACCCAACTGCACAACCTGTGGAAACTGCGCGAGTACATCTCCGAGACCATTTCCCACTGGACTCCGTACAAGAACGACATCTCGGTAACCGTGTCGAAAGTGCCGGCGTTCTTGAAGGAAATCGACGCGATCGTCGGCGAACACTACCCGGACTTCGAAATCGTCTGGTTCGGCCACATCGGCGACGGCAACCTGCACCTGAACATCCTCAAGCCGGAAAACCTGAGCAAGGATGAGTTCTTCGCCAAGTGCGCCACTGTTAACAAGTGGGTGTTCGAAACCGTCGAGAAGTACAACGGTTCGATCTCCGCCGAACACGGAGTGGGCATGACCAAGCGCGATTACCTGACCTACAGCCGTTCGCCAGTCGAGATCGAATACATGAAAGCCGTCAAAGCGGTGTTCGACCCGAACGGGATCATGAACCCTGGCAAGATCTTCGCTGTTTAATCGCCCCTGAAGGAGTCGTTCCATGAGCTACCAGCACAAGTATGTCGACGGCACCAACATCCACTTTCCGGTAGGGAAAGTGGTGTGCATTGGGCGTAACTACGCCGAACATGCCAAGGAACTGGATAATCCGGTGCCAACCGAGCCGTTGCTGTTCATCAAGCCAGGCAGCTGCGTGGTGGCGTTGGAAGGAGGGTTTGCCATCCCTACCGAGCGCGGTTCGGTGCACTACGAAGCGGAAATCGCAGTGTTGATCGGCAAACCACTGTCGACCAAGCCCAGTCGCGAAGAAGTGCTGGACGCGATCTCTGGTTTCGCCCCGGCGCTGGACCTGACCCTGCGCGACAAGCAGGCCGAGCTGAAAGCCAAGGGCCTGCCGTGGGAAATCGCCAAGTCCTTCGATGGCGCGGCAGTGATCGCGCCGTTCGTGGTGAGCAGCACCTTCCCTGACCTGACCGACATCGGCATCCGCCTGACCATCAATGGCGAAGTGCGCCAGGACGGCAACAGCGCAATCATGCTCAACCCGATCGTGCCGATGATCCAGTACATGGCGGGCTGCTTCTCGCTGCAGGCTGGCGACGTGATCCTCACCGGCACCCCGGCCGGCGTGGGCCCGCTGAATGTGGGCGATGAGCTGGTGCTGGAGTTGTCGGGTGTGAATCGCTTCGAAAGCGTGGTTCGCTAGGTACTGACGAAACGCGATTAAAAATGTGGGAGCGGGCTTGCTCGCGAATACGGTGGTTCAGTTGGAACATCTTTGACTGACACACCGCTTTCGCGAGCAAGCCCGCTCCCACACAAGCCCATTCCCACATTGGTTTTGTGTGTGCCCGCAAAATCCAGTTCTTTGCATTTTTTTCACACGCCATCCGGATAATCCTCAGCCTCTTGCGCGCGGGCTTCTAGATCCTGTGCTATCACCTAACGCTGACTTTCCGGAAAAAGCGCCCCCATGGCCGTTACCCTGCCCAGCAGTACCTCCAAGCCGCGTTCGCGTTTTGCCCTGCGCTGGTATTCCTGGCTGCTATTGGTCGGCGTGATTACCTATGGCCTCGCCTGGGCGATGCACTGGGATGATCGCGGCATGCTGTGGGTCAAGGAACGCTTCGAGAACCCTGCCGAACGCCAGCAGAGCGTGTGGCTGCCGGATTATCAGGTGGTGATCGATGGCAAACTTTTGCCAGGCATGGAGAAGGATGAGGCTTCGGACGTTTCCTACAACCCCCGCACCAAAACCCTGTTTTCCGTCATGGGCAAAAACCCGTTCCTGGTTGAGCTGACCCTGCAAGGCGATGTGCTGCGCAAGATGCCACTCAACGGCTGGAGCAACCCGGAAGGCGTGACGGTGCTGGAAAACGACCTGCTGGCCGTGGTCGACGAGCGTGACCACACCTTGACCATCGTCAAGGTCGACACCGACACGACCCAGCTGAACAAGGCCGACTTCCACAGCTACGACCTGGGCCCGTCGAAGAACCAGAACAAAGCCTTTGAGGGCGTCACCTGGGACAAGCGCAACCAGCAGATCATCCTTGGCGAAGAACGCCCGCCTGCGCTGTTCACCTGGAAAAGCGACGGCAGCCAGACCCTGGCTGGCGACAAGCAAAAACTGAGTAGCACCGAATTGGACATGCGCAACCTCTCGGCCCTGGCCGTGGACCCACGCACCGGTCACTGGCTGGTGCTTTCGGCCGATTCCCACCTGCTGCTGGAGCTGGATGAAAAGGGCGAGCAAGTCAGCTTCATGACCCTGCTTGGCGGTTTCAATGGGCTCAAGGACACCATTCCACGTGCGGAAGGGGTGACCATGGACGAGGACGGCAACCTGTACATGGTCAGCGAGCCGAACCTGTTCTATCGCTTCGAAAAGCACAAATAGCACCTCGGTTACGTCGGATAGTTCTCTAAGAACGGCATCCACCAGACACCAGGGCGCGTTTAAGTTTAAATTCAGACGGGCGTGATATTCATGCGCCACCTTTGACTTTGAGCCCGCCCGATGCGCCGACTTGTCCGCCCCACACCTATCCTCCTGCTACTTGCGCTGATCGCCCTGATCAGCGCTGCAGTGGTTGCGCAAGAATTTCGCCTGTTCGAGCGTGGCTGGTTCAACTTTCTGGCGTGGCGCCAGCCAGCCAATGAGCATTCCATAGGCCTGGCCGATTACCGTGTGACCCTTGAGGCCCAGGTCATCGAAGGCCTGGACAGTGATGTGTCGGCCCTGACTTACGACCCGGTGCGCAAGAGCCTGTTTACTGTCACCAATAGAAACCCGGAGCTGATCGAACTGTCGCTGGAAGGCAAGATCCTGCGGCGCATCCCCCTGGTGGGGTTTGGGGATGCCGAGGCGGTGGAATTCATCAGCGAGAGCATCTACGTCATCAGCGACGAGCGCCAGCAGCGGCTGATCAAGGTGCATGTGGATGACGACACGCAGTTCCTCGATGCCGCCGACGCCGAGCAAATGGTCCTGGGCCTGCACATGGGTGGCAACAAGGGCTTTGAAGGGCTGGCCTATGACTCGCAGGGCAAGCGTCTGTTCGTGGCCAAGGAGCGCGACCCGATGCTGATCTACGAGATTCACGGCTTTCCCCATTTCAAGCCGGAAAAAACCTACTCGGTGCATGTGATCAACAACCCCAAGCGCGATGCCGGGCTGTTTGTGCGTGACCTGTCGAGCCTGCAATACGATGAGCGCAGCGGCCATTTGCTGGCGCTGTCGGATGAGTCGTTTCTGGTGTTGGAGCTGGATGTCGACGGTCGCCCGTTGAGCAGTTTGTCGCTGCTCAACGGGCGCCATGGCCTGAAAAAACGCGTGCCTCAGGCCGAAGGGATCGCCATGGACGATGACGGTACGTTGTACCTGACCAGTGAGCCCAACCTGTTCTACGTGTTCAAGAAGCCCTGATCAGAACATCCATTGCACCCCCAGCGAGTAGCCGGTCTGGCTGCCTTCGCTGTGGCCCAGGCGGCCGTTGACCTCGGCAAATACTCCCAGCTGCGGGGTGATCGCCAATTGGCTGCCGACTTGCGCGCGACCAAAGCTCTTGTCCGCTGAACCCAGCTTGGCGGTGCGCGCCTGGCCGTCGGCGCGGGCGGTCAGTTGCAGGTCGTCCAGGCGGCCGTCAGCCATCTCCTTGACCCAAGCGATGTCGCCGTAAGGCAGCAGGTTGAGGCCGTAGGGCAGGGCGACAGCGCCTCGCACGCGCCAGCCGAGGCTGGCTTCCAGGGAGTCGAAAGACTGTTCCTCGTAGGTCAGGGCCGTGCGCAGGTCCTGCTTTTCGCGGAATTTATCGATACGCGAGTGGCTGTAGTCCAGGCCTGCAAAAGGCCCGCTCTTGATGGCGCCGAAGTCAAAGTCATAGCCACCCAGCACGCGCGCGCCCAGGGTCAGGGCGTCGGTGTTGCCGGTCAATTGCTGGTTGAGCAGGATCGGCCCGCCATTCGCCTGGATCAGCAGGTTGCGCTTGGACTCGAAGCGGGTGTGGCCGATGCTCAGGTCGCCGGCCAGCCAGCTCGGCCCGCCATCGTTGAGCAGCGCATAGGCCGCGGCTTGCCAAGTGTCGCTGTCGAGTTTGCCACGGTGCTCAAGCGTGTCACGGCCGTTGAGGTAGCTTAGGCTGGCGCCGATGTTCAGGCTCGGGGTCAGTTGATAGTCGCCCAGCGCATGCAGGCCCACGCGTCGCGCTTCGGGGTTGGGGGCAGTATCGAAGCCGCTGTCCGGGTTGTATTCGCCGTCCACGCCGATCTCGCCATCAAAGCTGCCAACCTCGCGGCTGGCCGACTGCAAGGTCAGCCAGCGCCGGTCATGCAGGCGCACCATGGCCTGGTGCTGGCGTTGCAGGTTGTCCTGCATATTGCGCGCAACGGCGCCGCCCGAGGCGGTGGAGGCCATCAGGTCGGCGTTGGTCAACTCCAGCACGAGGCGGCTGAGCAGGCGCGAATAGTCGCGCAGGCGTTGATCGATGCGCGCCTGGCCGAAGGCGTCGGTGAGCACGGCCTTGTTGTCTTCGGCGGGGTCGTGCCAGGTCGAGCCGCCGGGGATCTTCGGGTTGTCGGTCTGGGTGTAACCGTCGAGGTCGCCCAGTTCCCAGTTGGTGGCTTCTATATACAGAATCGGGATGTTCAGCGGTTCGAAGGGCTCGCCATCGCTGCAGCAGCCGGTGCCTTTGGGGTATTGCGGGTCCAGGCCGGGGTTGGTGAACAGCGGGATGTTCAATTCCTTGGCGATCTCAAAGGTGTGCTCGCGCAACGACGCCAAGGCCGGGTTGGCGGTGCTGTTCTGGCCGGCGTGGGCGTACATCATGTCGCCGGTGATCAGGCTGTCGAGGTTGATCATCGCCAGCATGTTCGCGCGCTGGCTGGCGCTCAGCGACGCGACAAACGCCCGCGAACCGCGCAGGCCTTCCTCTTCGGCGCCAAAGCCGACGATCTGCAAGCCGTTTTCCAGTTGCAGGCCGCCAAGGTTCTTCGCCACTTCCGTCAGCACGCTGGCGCCGGAGCCGTTGTCGTCCAGGCCTTGCAGGGTCGGGCGGCCGAAGAAGGTGTCGAAGTGTGCGCCAATCACCACGTACTGCGGTTTGGTGCCGGCGGCGTAGGCCACCACGTTTTGCGACGCGCGACTGCCGTTGTTCCAGGTGAAGTCCTGGCGGCTGATGCTGTAGGCCGTGCCCATCTGGCTCTGCATCCAATCGGCGGCCCCGGCGAAGTTGGCCGTGCCGCGATAACGGCCGGGGTAGTCGTTGATCAGTTTTTCCAGGGTGGTGTTGGCGTGCTCGCCGTAGTCGTAGGCCAGGAGGTGGGTCGGCAGCAGGGCGCAGGCCGCGCTGATAGCAAGTGCTAGGGGCTTTATCACAAGGTCTTCCTTGAGGTGATGGGGATGTTCAAGCCCAGACCTTTGCACAATGTGCGCCTCATTCCCTGGGCGATTGTGATTTGGCGCATTGTTAAACGGGTGAGTCGCCTGGCTGTAATTTGTAACGGATTTGATACCAGTGGCGGTGTTGAGTGTCGTGACGTGGCGCACGATTTTGGCGAGGGGGGCTGCGAAAAGTAGCGTTTTTGTTACATGGGTGCTGTGAGCGAGGGGATCAAATGTGGGAGCTGGCTCCCACATAAAGCGAGGCAGTGAGCCTTAGGCCTTGAGGGTTTTCACACCTTCAGCGGTGCCCAGCAGCAGTACATCAGCCGGGCGCGCAGCGAACAAACCATTGGTGACCACGCCGACGATGGCATTGATCTGGGTTTCCAGCTCCACCGGGTTGGTGATCTGCATATTGAACACATCCAGGATGATGTTGCCGTTATCGGTCAACACGCCCTCACGGTAAACCGGGTCGCCGCCCAGTTTTACCAGCTCGCGGGCCACGTGGCTGCGGGCCATCGGGATCACTTCCACCGGCAGCGGGAACGCGCCGAGCACCGGTACCAGCTTGCTGGCGTCGGCGATGCAGATGAAGGTCTTGGCCACGGCCGCGACGATCTTCTCGCGGGTCAGGGCTGCGCCGCCGCCTTTGATCAGGTTCAGGTGCGCGTCGCTTTCATCGGCGCCATCGACGTAGAACTCCAGGTCGCTCACGGTGTTGAGCTCGTACACCGGAATGCCATGGCCCTTGAGGCGTGCAGCGGTGGCTTCGGAGCTGGCCACGGCGCCGTCGAATGCGCCCTTGTGCTGGGCCAGCGCATCGATAAAGCAGTTGGCGGTGGAGCCGGTGCCGACACCGACGATGCTCTTGTCGTCGAGTTTGGGAAGGATTAAATCGACAGCGGCTTGGGCCACTGCCTGTTTGAGTTGATCCTGGGTCATGCGGGCTCCGGAACGGGCGGGGGAGTTATCGAGGGGCGCGAGTATAACCCAACAAAACCTCTGGATTCGTGTGGTCGCCCGGCCAAAAGCCGGGTTAGACTCCTTGGCCCTGCCAAACCGTGAAAGTAGATGCCCGCCGATGCTTGAACAGTACGTCAAAAAGATCCTCACCTCCCGCGTCTACGACGTTGCCGTAGAAACCCCGCTGCAGACCGCCCGCCAGCTCTCCGAGCGGCTGGGCAACAAGGTCTGGCTCAAGCGTGAAGACTTGCAGCCGGTGTTCTCGTTCAAGATTCGCGGCGCCTACAACAAGCTGACCCAATTGAGCAGCGAGGAGCGTGCCCGCGGTGTGGTCACGGCCTCGGCGGGCAACCATGCCCAAGGCCTGGCCCTGGCCGCCAAGGTGCTGGGGGTCAAGGCCACCATCGTGATGCCCAAGACCACCCCTGAGATCAAGGTTGAAGGTGTGCGCTCCCGTGGTGGCAAGGTGGTGTTGCACGGTGATTCCTTCCCGGAAGCCCTGGCCTACTCGCTGAAACTGGTCGACGAAAAGGGCTACGTCTACATTCACCCCTACGATGATCCGCACACCATTGCCGGGCAGGGCACCGTGGCGATGGAAATCCTGCGCCAGCACCCGGGGCCGTTGGACGCGATCTTCGTACCCGTGGGCGGCGGCGGGCTGATCGCCGGTATCGCGGCGTACGTGAAATACCTGCGGCCGGACATCAAGGTCATCGGCGTTGAGCCGGACGACTCCAACTGCCTGCAAGCCGCGCTGGCCGCAGGTGAGCGCGTGGTACTGCCGACCGTCGGGCTATTTGCCGATGGCGTGGCGGTGGCGCAAATCGGCCAGCACACCTTCGACATCTGCAAGCACTATGTGGATGAAGTGATCACCGTGAGCACCGATGAAATCTGTGCGGCGATCAAGGACATCTACGACGACACCCGTTCCATCACCGAGCCGGCAGGCGCGCTGGGTGTGGCTGGCATCAAGAAGTACGTCGAGACCCGTGGCGTCACCGGGCAAACCCTGGTGGCCATCGACTCCGGTGCCAACGTCAACTTCGACCGCCTGCGCCACGTAGCCGAGCGCGCCGAGCTGGGCGAAGGCCGTGAAGCGATTATCGCCGTGACCATCCCCGAGAAGCCGGGCAGCTTCAAGGCGTTCTGCGAGGCCGTGGGCAAGCGCCAGATCACCGAATTCAACTACCGCTTCCACTCTGGCAGCGAGGCGCACATCTTTGTCGGTGTGCAGACCCACCCGGAAAACGACCCGCGCAGTGCCTTGATCGCCAGCCTTACCGGCCAGGGTTTCCCGGTGCTGGACCTGACCGAGAACGAACTGGCCAAGTTGCACATCCGCCATATGGTCGGCGGGCATGCGGCGCACGTCAGCAATGAAGTGGTGTTTCGCTTCGAATTCCCGGAGCGCCCGGGAGCCTTGTTCAACTTTCTTAACAAATTAGGCGGGCGCTGGAACATCTCGATGTTCCACTATCGCAACCACGGCGCAGCTGACGGCCGTGTGGTCGCAGGCCTGCAAGTGCCGGCGAACGAGCGTCACCTGGTACCGGCAGCCCTGGAAGCCATCGGCTACCCGTACTGGGATGAAAGCGATAACCCGGCCTACAAACTGTTCCTCGGTTGAGCGACTACGCTGATTGGGGTGGCCTTTGAGAGATTCGAGATATGCAAACCCTGATCACCCTGAAAGTTATCCACATCGCGGCCACCGTGTTGCTGCTGCTCAGCGGCCTCGGCCTGGCGCTGTTGGCCTGGCGCAAACGCAGTGCCGGCCCGGCGGTCACCGTGCAGCGGCCGTGGGCCTTCGTCTGGTTGCTGATGGGGATCTGCGTAGTCAGCATGCCGTTCACCGGCTGGTGGCTGGTGCATTTGGTCGGCTGGCCGCTGGGGCAGACCTGGATCCTGGGCTCCAGCATCCTCTATACCGTAGCGGCGCTGGCCTGGTTCTGGCTGGTGGCGCGGCTTAATCGCCTGCGTAAAGGCGAGGGCGGCAGCCTGAATTTCACCCTGGTGCTGGCGGTGGTCAGCCTGGTGGGGTTCGTGGCGATTGCGGGGCTCATGGGCGCTAAGCCGGTTTAAGGCGCAAGACCGAGTCGCCTGCATTCGCGAGCAAGCCCGCTCCCACACTCGACCGAGTTCCAACATGAGAATACGGTCAAAATGTGGGAGCGGGCTTGCTCGCGAAGGGGCCATCAGCTACGCAGCGTAATCACCGGCCAGCCGCGCTTTTCGGCCTCAGCCCGCAAATTCGGGTCCGGATCCACCGCCACCGCGTGCGTCACTTGCTCCAGCAACGGCAGGTCATTCATCGAATCGCTATAGAAATAGCTGCCTTCCAGGCTGAATCCGGTTTCTTCCAACCACCGATTCAAACGCGTCACCTTGCCTTCCCGGAAGCACGGCACGTCGGTGCTGCGCCCGGTGTAGCGGCCATCTTCCATCTCGCATTCGGTGGCAATCAGGGTTTCCACGCCCAGGCGTGCGGCAATCGGCGCGGTGACGAAACGGTTGGTGGCGGTGATGATCACCAGCGTGTCGCCGGCGGCGCGGTGCTTGGCCAGCAGTTCCACGGCGCCGGGCAGCATCAGTGGCTCGACGCAGTCGCGCATGAAATCGCGGTGCCACTCGTCGAGTTGGGCCATCTCGGTACGGCCGAGGATTTCCAGGCTGAAGTTCAGGTAGGCGGCGTTGTCCAGCTTGCCGGCCAGGTAATCCTGGTAAAACTCGTCATTGCGGGCCTTGTAGGCGATCGGGTCGAGAATCCCGCGTTCACAGAGGTAATCGCCCCAGGCGTGATCGCTGTCGCCGCCGAGAAGGGTGTTGTCCAAGTCGAATAAAGCC